>JAAXHW010000036.1 GCA_012270675.1 Candidatus Latescibacterota bacterium
GATATCGGAGAGATCGTGGGTGGTCAAAACCACCGTGACCTGTAATTCGGCGTTGATCCTCCTTAGAAATTGCCGGATGTTCTCCTTGGCAACTACGTCCAGCCCGATGGTGGGTTCATCCAGGAATACGATCCTGGGACTATGGAGGAAGGCGGCAGCCAAATCGCAGCGCATGCGTTCCCCCAGGCTGAGCTTGCGAACCGGCGTGTACAACAGCGGTTTCAGGTTGAGGACCGCGTCGAAAATCTCCAACTGCTCCTCGAAGTCGCGGTCGCTGACGTCGTAAATGCGCTTGAGCAACTGGAAGGACTCCACCACCGCGATGTCCCACCAGAGCTGGGTCCTCTGTCCGAAGACGACGCCGATTCCCCGCGTGTACTGGTGCCGGTCACGATAGGGCACGTATCCGTTGGCCCGAATCGAACCCGAGGAGGGCACCAGAATTCCGGTCAACATCTTGATAGTGGTGGACTTCCCCGCCCCGTTGGCCCCGATATAGCCCACCATTTCACCGGCATCCACGGTGAAGGAAACATCGTCGACCGCCTTCACTTCGCGGGGGTTCCTGCGGAAGAGGTTTTGAATGCCCCCCCAGACGCCCTCCTTGCGGTCGTAGGTCTTGAACCGCTTGGAGATTCTGCTGACTTCAATCAGCGCCATATCGACTCACCTTGTCTTGACTGAAATGTCTCCGCGGGCGAGTGAACAAAAACCGGTTAATGGGTTATCCACACAAGGATACAAAGTTGCACCCTACAATTCCCGACGTCTGGTTTCGGCGTCGAGCACGGGCAAATTTTTAACTAACATCGATGCGCAGGATATACAAGATTACTTGTTTATGGCCTTCTCTGAGTGATCCAGGACGAGAGTGTTCACCCTTTGTGTTCGACAATCACCTTGTTCATTAGAGCCTTTTGCAAAATTCGGCAGGGGGGACGTTTACCGGGAATGGCCACAAAAGGCACAAAAACACAACTTGTGACTTTTGTGCTTTTTGTGGTTAGACAGTCTTTTTCACCAAGTCGCACCCGATATGGAAATAGTCAGAACCTCAGGTTCGCCGGCAGGATGAAATGCCCCGCTGCAATTTTGTAAAAAGCCCAACTCATCAATCCGTTTTTGGTCTTCAATCGTGGTTTGTCATTCCCCTTCGTGAATAACTCTTTTCCCCGTTAGTCGGTATGAGGCACGCCCCGGAAGAGATTCGGGCCGTCTATAGAAGCCTGCCTTCCGCATTGACGCCAAGTTACCCTGGCGCAACCGGTCGGTTCGGGGAAACCGGGAAACTCCGACGGAATCGGCGAATTCCCGCCCCCGCCGTGCGGCCCGGTATCCCGGATGCCTGAGTGGGCGTTGTCAGTGGAAGATTCAGGAGCTGGGCCTGAAGTAGAGAACCATGGCGGCGCCGACGGCTACCATGACAAACCCCAGATAGAGCAACGGATTGGGCGCCGTCTTGGGAGGATGAAGCAGCACCGAGCCCAGGACGTTCACCAGCGGAGCGCCTCCAAACACCAGAGGCATGACATACAGGGGCTTGCCTCCGGACTTGAAGGCCCAGATGATGCAAATGGCTCCCGCCGCACCCAGGCAACCGGCAAGGATGGCCGTCAGGGTCCCACCGGTGGTGAAGCCCTGAAATTCCCCCTTGGACCACATGGCCACCGACGGCACCAGGACGGCAATCAGAAAGTAGGCGAAGCCCACACAGAGGAGCGCCCGAAGCGGACTGGCCAATTGGGCCTGACCGCGGTGCAAGGTGACGCCGTACATGCCCCAGGCCAAAACCGCTCCGCATACAAAGGTAAGCCAGTTCATTATTATCGTCTTCCTTTCCTGTCGTTCAAAGGCTGCTCCGGGGGACGGTGCTCGCCGAAGCAGTAGAGAAACTCCCGAGTCCGAATATAGAGCCGGCCCTCGGAGATGGCCGGGGTTGCGCTGCATTCGCTTCCGAGGTCATTCACCGACAACACCTGCCAGTCGGCGCCCGCCCGGATGACGCTCACCTTCCCTTCATGGCTGACGGCAAAGATCTTACCATCCCCCGCTACCGGGGAAGCGTAGTAAGTTCCCAGAGCCTCGCGGATGCGATCCTGCTTGAGCACGCTTCCGTTGGAGGGATCCAGGGCGGTCAGTATTCCCCCTTCCTTCATCAGATAGAGGATGTCCTGGTAAAGGAGCGGAGAAGGCACATTGGGCAGTGTCCGTTGATACCTCCAGAGGAGATTGCTTGCAGTCATATCTCCTTCTCCCCCCAGGCGGATGCCCAGGGCCCCGTTGCGGGCCGTTCGCTTGGCCCGATAAATCCGCCAATCCCGGTCTTCCAGAAAGCCGGTACGATCCAGGTCCAAACGGTCAAAATTCCACCTCAAGCGCAGGCCCTCGATTTCCTGTTGGGAAAGGCGCCGATCTCCGTCGGCATCCCGCTCGGACAGGAAATCCGAAAAGCTCGGCACCTCCTCGCGCTGGCTGTCGTCCGCTCCCCCGGCCCATCCATTCAGGTAGAGCATGTCTCGATCGATCACGGGGGTCGACTTCATCTGCCAGGTCAAGCCGCGTACCCACCAGATCTCCTTTCCGCTGTCCACCGAGTAGGCCGTCAACTGATGGGAACCCGAGACCAGGACCTGCAGGGCTCCCCCCTTGGGCCGGTAGAGCACCGGTGTGGAAAACCCCCGGGTAAAGCCGGCGCGTTCCACACGCCATAGGACTTCACCCGTCATTTGATCCACCGCCACAAAAAAGGACCCGCTTTCCTGGTCGCAGATCATCAGCACCCGGCCGTCAGCCAGAATGGGCGAAGCAGCCTGACCCATGGGGTTGATAAAGGGCCCCAAGGGCAAGCGCCACCGCTCCCGGCCCTCGGAGTCGAACGAAATCAGGCCGAAATCGCCGAAGAAGGCATACACGTTGCTACCGTCAGTCACCGGAGTGGGCGAGGCGGGACCATTGGTTCGATGCACGACCTCGGACCGAGGGCGCGGGACTTCCCGTTTCCACAGCAAATCGCCGCTGGACCGGTCCAGGCAGATCACCCAAAGCCGATCGCCCTCCACGGCCGACAGAAAGATGCGGTCCCGGGTCAGGATGGGTGAAGACTGGCCGGGACCGATCGCAGCGCGCCAGACCAGGTTTCGGTGGGGTCCGAACCGCACCGGCAAGGGAGATGTTTTCACAACTCCAGTGCTGTTCGATCCTCGAAACTGGGACCATTCCGCGGCTGGGACAGACGAGACAGGGTAACCCAGGCACAGAAGCAGCAACGCCCCCACACTACGTTTGCAGGCTCTCCCCGGACGCCCACCGAACCGACTTCCCGCAAAAACCGAACGGCCGTTGCACCCGAAGCCGGCCGGCCTCTCCAGCCCGGTGGCAAACCTAAACTCGAAGTAGCCTTTCATCCTGTTTCTCACCCTGACCTCCCTCAGACTCGCACCCACCGACTGGACTTGAACTCGGGTCGTGGCAAAGTCCCCCTGGCCACAATGGACACCGGAATGCGCAACGCGAATGCCGACCGCAGTTCGGTCTCCAGGCGTCTTTCCAGTTTTGGTCCGTCGACAGAGTCACAGGAAGCCTCCGCTTGCACCTTCAACTCGCACAGGGTTCCCCGCCTGTCGACTTCCACCCGGTATTCCGCAACCTCGCGGCACCGGCGGATCACTGCTTCCAAAGCGCCGGGATAGAGGTTGACGCCCCGAACCACAACCATATCATCGCTGCGGCCCAGGATCCCACCCTCCAGGCCCAGTTCGCAACTCCCGCAGGCGCAGGGCTGCGAGCGGGACGGCCGGACCAGGTCGCCGGTCCGATAGCGCAGCAGTGGAGAACCGGTCCGGCCCAGCGTCGTCAGGACCAGTTCCCCGATCTCTCCCGGCGCCACCGGACGATGGTCTCCCGGATCGATGACTTCGGCAAGGAAGGCCGGCTCCATAACGTGCAGCCGGTGCAGTTCCCTGGGACAGCCATAGCTGACGGGGCCGGTCTCGGTCATCCCGTGGTGGTCCACCACCCGCGCCTGGGGCCACAGGCGCTCGATCGCCGCCACGGTGGCGCCGATACTTCCCCCCGGCTCGCCGGCCACCAAAATGGTCCGGACGCTTCCCTGCTTCAAATCGAGGCCCTTTTCGGCCGCCACCTCACCCAGCCGCAGGGCGTAGGTCGGCGTGCAGCA
>JAAXHW010000037.1 GCA_012270675.1 Candidatus Latescibacterota bacterium
AGGTCCCACCAGAGCTGGGTGCGCTGTCCGAAGACGACGCCGATGTCCCGGACGTGGGGGATGCGCTCCTTCCAGGGGACGCGGCCCAGGATTTCACAGCGGCCCGAATCGGGTACGAGGATGCCGGAGAGGACTTTGACGGTGGTGGACTTGCCCGCGCCGTTGGGGCCGATGTAGCCGACGAGTTCGCCCGGTTGGATGGAGAAGGAGATTCCATCCAGTGCGCTGACGGTGCGGTAGCGGCGGTGGATCACGCCCCTGAGCGCGCCCCACATGCCGGGCTGCCGCCGGGCAATGCGGAAGGTTTTGACGAGGTTCTGGACGAGGATGTGGGACATGTACCGGTCTCCTTTGTGGAGGGTGAGCAGGGCAGGGGGTGGGGACAAACAGAAAGCCCGTCATCGAGATAATCTCGACAACGGGCGATAGCCGACAACCGGGCCTGGCCTTTGAAAGGCCGCCTTATGTTTAGCCTCCAGGGCACTTTGATCTCTCCCGGGAGGCCTGAGTTGGCAATTTCATGTTTATTGTTTTCAAGAGCTTATCAGTAAACCGTCTCCTGTTTTGGCCATTGGTTTCGGAATATATGACAACAATATTGCGTCAGAGACGCAGCGAATGAGAATCACCCGTATGTTCGTCTCCACATGCGGGACAGATCTTACATAGATGCCGATTCAGGAGATGCGCTGTTGCAAGCAGGATTCCTCCTGTTCCATGGATGACGACTTCGATAATTCCTTCAGTCGTAATGTGGGCGATTGCGATAAACGCGATTGCCACTACGAGAATGAGAAATGCTCTCCATCGTCTGTGGTGTCTGACACCACAGACGATGCTGCCTATTGCGAGCGCAACTGCTCCCAGGATGATCAATTCCGAAGTTTCACTCACGAAGAACCCAAGCCCCAGTAACGGCAGAATTGTTACCAGAAGCGGCATTGCCATACAATGAATCGCACAGGCGAAACACAGAACCGATGTTATCTACCAATGCGTGATCAAGATTGTTTTTCAAGTTTACCATTTGTGTTTCCTGAAAAGCCCATAACAGGTTGTTCCGTGTGACAATATAGGGCTGCACCGAACCAAAGTCAAGGTGGTTTTTTTCGCGGGCTATTCCGGGGCCAGGTAGTCTCCCGATGCGATGCGTCTGAGGGTGTCCGTCGGGTAGACGTAGATGTAGATCCAGGCCTGGACCTGTCTGCCGTCTTCCAATGCGATGGGATGTTTTTCCCGGCGATATTCGCTGGTTTCATAGTTGTCCAGGATGGAGAAGGCTTTGTCGGGGTCGTGCAGGGCGTAGACTTCACCGATGACGCGGTCAGCCGCGTCGGGTGAGGGCACCACGCCGGGGTAGGAGCCCAGGTCGTAGAGTTGGCCCCTGAACGTCCCGACACCGATGAAGTCGGTCCTGTGGTCCAGCATGCGGCATATTGGATTGCGCCCGGCCCGGCGCAGCGTGCCGTAGACGAAGAGGAGGTTTTCGGAGGCGGCCATGGCGATGGGGCGGTCCTCTCAGATGGCGGTGTCAGAAGGCTTGATGTGGGCGCACGTAAGGTTTATCTTGTCACTTGTATCGGAAACTTCATTTATCCAGGAGGTGAGAGATGAAATCCTCTTCCCCGGCTGTAGACATCGTCCCCGCCGAGGGGGGCTTCGCGGTTATGGAAGGCGGAGAAGACGTGTTGTTCTACCGGCGTGAGCTTAAAACGTTTGACGAAACGCATTCGCGGTCGCATTACATCCATCCCCTCTACGGTCTGGATGGAGAGGTCCTGACGGAGGAATCGCCTGCGGACCACCGGCATCAATGCGGAATTTTCTGGGCCTGGCACCAGGTGTGGGTGGGGGACAGGAGGATGGGCGACGCCTGGATGCTGAAAGCGTTCACGTGGGATGTGCAGGACGCAGAGGTCATCGCCGCCGATTCCAACTCCTCCGCCCTGGCGGTCCGGGTTGTGTGGATGTCGCCGCACTGGACCGGTGCCGGAGGTGTGCAAAAGCCGTTTGTGAAGGAGGAGACGGTGATCCGGGTCTATCGGGCATCGGGGGATGTTCGCGAGATAGATTTCGAGATTTGCCTGATTCCCCTGGAGGACGGGGTTCGCATTGGCGGGTCCGAAGACGATAAGGGCTACGGGGGCTTTTCTCCCCGGATCCGGCTGCCGGAGGACCTCCGGATAACCGGCCGTGAGGGCGCGGCAGCGCCGGCAAGGCAGCCCGTAGAGGCGGGGCCCTGGCTGGATTTCTCGGGTTCTTTTGGCGAGCAGGGCCGGGTGAGCGGCCTGGCCATCCTCTGCCATCCCTCCCTGCCGGGGTTTCCCCAGCCCTGGATTCTGAGGCGGAAGGGGAGTATGCAAAACCCGGTTTACCCCGGTCCCCGGCCCGTTGCGCTGCAGGCCCCGCTTGTCCTGCGTTACCGTCTGGTCGTACATCGGGGGGATGCGCAGGCGGTGGACCTGGACCGGTTATACGCCCGGTACAGCGCCTGAAGGCGTCATGTCTTTGTTCTTTTTCTGAGGCCCTGGCGGACCCGGCGTTCGAAGGCGCGGATTTCCCGCTCGCCCTCAAGCACACCGATTTCCAGGTGAAATTCCCGGACTTCACCGGGCTGGATGTGGTTCAGGTAGCCGTGTTTGCGGTTCCAGGCGCGGCCGAGCATGCTGACGTTGCCGGGCTCGATGCCGGTGACGTAGGTGCCCCGGTGGAAGTGTTGCCAGTGGGTGATGACGGGCATTTCCCGGAAGGGGAATTTCCAGTAGAGGCCGAGTCCCAGGCGGTCGTTGATCAGGCCCACGTGGACGGTGCCCTGAGCGTCCGGGATGGGGCGGTGGATGTAGACGTCTTCGTGGGCGTTTTTCCGGGGGGATGGGGTGGTGGTGCAGGTTTCGGGGTCGACTTCCCGGTCTTCGAGCCATTCGGTGGTCTTGCTGCTGTTGAGCACCACGCGCGCGCCGGTGTCCAGGATGGGGAAGCCGGGATTGGTGTGGTAGACGAACATCAGTGGAGAGGGGTCCAGGCTGAGGTTCTCGATCCGGTCGTGGATGCGCAGGGATTTTTCACCCAGTACGGTGGAGATTTCCCGGGTGAGTTCCAGGTTGGTGCCGAAGACCACGGTTTCGCGGATTTTGCCGCTTACCTTTATCACGTAGTCCTGGTCTTCCCAGCCCGATTCGGCCACGACGCTTTTGGCCGGGATGTAGGACAGACGGCCGTGGAGGCCGAGTTCTTCGTTTTCTTCTTCGGGGTCCACTTCGGGGTGGCCGGCGAAGATCAGGCCGCAGCTGACGACCAGGCCGCCGAAGAACCCGCGCACCCAGGCGTAGCCCTCCGGTTCGTAGAAGGCCGGCCCCACGTCGCCGGTGCTGCTGCGGAAGCACAGGGACATGCCCTTGTAATGGGCAGAGGCGATGTCCAGGGCACGGCCGGGCAGAACCGAGAAGCAGAGCCCGGAGGCGTTGAAGACTTCGATCAGGTCCGCGCCCCGTTCGTTGCCCTCCACCAGTTCGGCCCGCCGGGCGCCCGCAAGCTGGGTCATGTCGCCCACGCGTTCCAGGAGCTGCTTTTTGCTGTAGGCGCGTCCGAAAAGTTTCGGCATGGGGTATTCTCCTAATAGGGGGATCAGGGTTGGGAGGCCCTGGGGACGTTGATGATCGTGTTTTCTTCGTGGGAGCGGATGGCGGCTTCGATGATTTCCTGGACGGCCAGGCCCTCTTCGCCTGAGCCTTCGATATCCCCGGGCGCATCCCCGGCGTCGACCTGTTCGATCCAGCGGTTGATGCGACCGGGGAAGGTGTCGCCGAAGACGAGGCCGCCCATGATGGAGTTGCGGATGACGGTGCGTTCGTTCGAGCGTCTGGGATAGAGGGTGAGTTCCTCAAAGCAGTTGTCGAGCACGAAGCGGCCCTCGGTGCCCATGACTTCGCAGCGCTCCAGGTTGTGCGCCGGGTTGGCGTCGTAGCTGCCGGTGAGGTGGCCGACCACGTCGTTTTCGAAGTGCATGTTGATCTGGGCGTTGGACCAGCAGACGGTGGGGGACGCTCCGCTGCGTCCGGGGGCCTTGTTGAGGAAGGCCTGCACCCGGGCGACTTCCCCGCAGAAGAAGCGCATGATGTCGATGGAGTGGGGGTGAAGCGCCCGCAGGTGAAACCAGGGGGAGGTTTCGTTGGGGTTGCCGATCCACATGGTCATGTTGATGAGGAGGAGGTGGCCCAGCCTGCCCTGTTCGATCCATTCTCTGGCTCTGGCGGCCGGAGGGACGAAGCGGTGGTTGAGGTTGATGCC
>JAAXHW010000038.1 GCA_012270675.1 Candidatus Latescibacterota bacterium
AGATACGGGTGGATTCGACCAACGCCGACCAGCGCTTTTGCAGCCGCGCGAAGACCGCTGGGGATTTTAAGACAGCTTCTTAGGGATGTGGAGTAGGTATGGACGTTTATACGGTGCGATTTCCCCCGCACCGGGAGTGATGCTTCCCCACTGTATCTCCCCTTCGATGATCCTTGAACAGGCAGGTATGTACCATGAGCAAGTCGTCGAAGGTTGTACAGGAGGAACGGTCTAACCGATCGGGATTGTGCCACCAGATTCTGGGAGTGCTTCTGATGGCGCTGGCCCTGCTGATGGCAGTCAGCCTGGTTTCGCACTCGCCGGAAGACCCTCCCAACTCGAGCCGCCCTCCGGAGCTGACACAGAATCTGGCAGGGTGGGTGGGCGGCTATCTTTCCTACCATCTTCTGTTTGTTGTGGGCTATGGCGCTTACGCCCTGACGGCGCTGGTTTTTCTGTGGGGGTGGAACCGTTTCAGACAATCGGCCGTTACACTTCTTGTAAGACACACGGTGACGCTGCTATCGCTGGTGGTCCTCTACTGCGGAGCCACCGGTGTGCCTTCCCGGGGACGTACCCATATGGCCTTTCGCCTGGGCGGGTGGCTTGGGGTCATGCTTTCCTCCACGTTCCTGGTGCCTTACCTGGGGCAAGTCGGGTCCTATATCCTGCTGGGGACAGCGCTTCTGGTGCTGCTGATGCTGGTCACCAATATCCCCTTTTCCCGGATTCCCGACCTGGTGAAACAGGCCGGACAGGGGGTCTGCACCCTGGTGTTGGGTTTTGTGGAAAGCGTCGGGAGGGCGGTGCTGGGCTTTGGAAAATGGATCAGCCCCGGCACCGCACGCCGTGCGGTCCGGCGGAAAAGTCGGCAAAAAGTATCATTGGAGCCAACTCCCCCAAAGGGGCTTATCTCCTCCGGAGAAGACATCTCCGAGATCGGTGAGAAGGCCCTTTCTGAAGCGGCCCATACGTCTGTGGCCCCCGAGTGGGTGTCTGTAGATGAGGCAGAGGATGACCGGGAGGAGGTGGACGTAAAGGATTCGGAACCGGAGATTGCCGCCCTGCCGATAGAGACGCCAGGGTCAAAAAGAAAAAGGAAGTGTATCGATCAATCTTCCAATGTGGATTACACCCTCCCGGACTTAGACCTGCTGAACGATGCACCCGATGAGGACGGCTCTCCGGACCGGGAGCATCTGCTGGAGGACGCTCAGACTTTAGAGCGGAGTTTGGCCAGCTTTGGCATCGAGGGAAAGGTGATGCAGGTGAATCCAGGGCCGGTGATCTCATGCTATGAAGTGCAACCTCCACCGGGTGTGAAGGTCAACCGGATTGTGAACCTGGCAGATGACCTGGCGCTGGTGATGAAGGCACGCGGCATCCGCATCCAGGCCCCTATTCCCGGAAAGGCCGCTGTGGGGATCGAGGTGCCCAACAAGCAGCCGTCAATCGTCTATCTGAAGGAAATCCTTGAGTCCGGGTCGTTTCAGTCGCCCGACTCGAAGTTGATGCTGGCACTGGGCAAGACGGCTGCGGGGGAGCCTTTCTGCACCGACTTGGCCGAGATGCCTCACCTGTTGATTGCAGGGGCAACAGGGAGCGGGAAGTCGGTTTGTATCAATGCCTTAATTACCAGCATTCTGGTCCGGAATGCGCCGGAAGAGGTCCGGTTTATGATGGTGGACCCCAAGATGCTGGAACTCACCATTTACGACAGTATTCCGCACCTGCTTGCGCCGGTTGTGACGGAGCCGAAAAAGGCGGCGGAGGCCCTGAAGTGGGCGGTGGCGGAGATGGAGCACCGCTACCGAACGATGGCCAGCTACAGCGTGCGAAATATCTTGGATTTCAATCGGAAGCTGGACCGGATGCGGGATGAGGCGGAGACCGAGGCAGACCGTCTGGATGTGCCTCCCCGGTTGCCCTATATTGTGATCGTGATCGACGAACTGGCGGACCTGATGATGACGGCCCCTGCGGATATCGAGGATTCGCTGGCACGGCTGGCCCAGATGGCCCGGGCAGTGGGCATCCACCTGATCCTGGCGACCCAGCGGCCTTCGGTAAATGTGATTACGGGTACGATTAAGGCGAATTTCCCGTCTCGTATTGCTTTCCGGGTCGCTTCCAAGGTCGACTCCCGCACGATTTTGGATACGAATGGGGCGGAGAAGCTTTTGGGACGGGGCGATATGCTCTTTATGCCTTCGGGAAAGCCCGAGCCAATTCGGATTCACGGGGCCAATATGTCTACCGAGGAGACCGAACGGCTGGTGCAATGGGTCAACAGCCAGGAGGTAACGCTGGAAGGCGTAGACCTGGAAGACGGTGAGAATGATGTGGCCCTTGCCAAAATGGTCCGGGACGAGCGTTTCGATGAGGCCCTGCGCCTGGTGGTTATGCACCAGCAGGGGTCGGCTTCCCTGCTGCAGCGCCGGATGAAGGTGGGCTATGCCCGGGCCGCCCGTCTGATTGACGAACTGGAACAGGCAGGGATTGTGGGCCCATCCGATGGCAGCAGCAAGGGTCGGGAGGTGCTGGTTGGGGAGGATGATCTGGATCAGCTGAAAGAAGACGCGTCGGGGATGTGAACACGTCCCTACCCATCCCTTCCCGGAAGCCAGAGCCAGGGTTTTGGGGAAGCGCGGAGGGGCCGTTTGCTGTTTCACATCGTGGAGGTGGCTATGAAGGTAGCGCAGACGACCGTTCTCCTGGCCGCAGGCACCCTCCTGCTGTCCGGGCAGGCGTGGGGGATTGACGGTTCGGAGGTGATCCGGAGGCTGCAGGAACGGTTTGCGGATATGAAAAGCCTCTCCGCCCGGTTTGAACGGAAACACTACTGGAAACTGGCGGACCAGACCCGAGAGACCAGGGGGCGGCTCTACGTCCAGAAACCGGACCGGTTCCGGTTTGAGACCCCGGTTCAGACGGTTGTGACCGATGGGAAGACGGCCTGGAACTATTCGTCTGTGAACGAACAGGTGTTGATGAGCAGCTACAAAACGGTGCGGGACGACCGGAGTTACGAGAAACTGCTTTTCGATTTGATTCTGCTGGGGGGGTATTCAGACCGGTTTGTGCCCCGGTATGTGGGTGAGGTGCGCGTGGACAGGAAGACCTGCCACCTGGTGGAATTGATCGCCCGGCAAGAGGAGAGCCATATTCCTTACATCCGTCTGTGGGTGGACCGAAAAGTCTGGCTGGTTCGACAGGTTGAATACCGAAACATCAACGATGATGTCACAACCCACATGCTTTCGGATTTGAAGGTGGACAAGAACATCAGGGAAGAGACCTTTACTTTCCAGCCGCCCGAAGGGGTTGAGGTTGTGGACTTGAGGTAGAAGGGTTCCAAAGGTGTAGAGTCAGAGATCTAAAGGTAGGGGTTTCCTGTGGAGCGGCTCTGGGCACCGTGGCGGATGTCGTATATTTCAGGGGCGTCGGCAAAGGCGTACCCCGAAGGGACGTGCGTATTCTGCCTGAAGTGGCAGGAGCGGGAGGATGCGGAAAACCTGGTGCTGTTTCGAGGAACAACCTGTTATATGGTGATGAACCTTTTCCCCTATACCAATGGGCATCTGATGGTCGTTCCAGTCCGGCACACAGCAGATCTTTCGGCGTTGTCCGAGACCGAGCGGTTGGAGGTGTTTGCATTGGGCCAGAGGGGCGTTGAGGCCCTGACCCGGGCAATACATCCCGATGGTTTCAACATCGGGATGAACCTGGGGCGGGTCGCCGGGGCCGGGATTGAGGATCATCTGCACCTCCATATTGTGCCCCGCTGGAACGGAGATACGAATTTTATGCCGGTCCTGGGAGAGACCCGGGTCATTTCGGAGGGGCTGACAGAGACCTACGAGAAGTTGGTAAGAGCCCTGGAAAAAATGTGATTATATTCATAGGGGTACAGAGGTTTTTGGCTGATCACACAGGAAGGAGCTGCTGGGTATGTCTGTAGAGATTCAGAATCATGAAACCCGGACCCGGCTGGAGACCTGCAGGGCCCGACTGGACAACCTCGGGAGGTATCTTTGACTTGGCAGAGCGAGAGGTCCGGATAGCGTCGCTTGAAAAAGAGATGGAACGTCCGGATTTCTGGGACGATCAGGAGAAGGCACGCGAGGTGATCAACGAGGCCAATACCCACAGGGAATGGGTGGAAGGCTGGAAAGGCTTGGATGGCCGTCAGAGCGACCTGGAGGTGCTGCACGAGCTGGCCCAGGAGGAGGGCGATGCCGGAACGGTGGCGGAGGTTGAGGAGGAACTGGCGGATTTAGAGCGGGCCCTGGAGGAACTGGAACTCCGGCATATGCTGGGAGAAAAAGAGGACCGTCTCAATGCGATTCTGACCATCCACCCCGGGGCGGGAGGCACGGAATCGGCCGACTGGGCGCAGGTGTTGATGCGTATGTACCTCCGGTGGGCGGAACGCCGTGGATTTCAGACCAAGGTCCTGGATCTGCTGCCCGGAGAGACCGCCGGGATCAAGAGCGTCACCATTGAAGTCCGGGGGGATAACACGTTTGGCTATTTAAAGTCGGAGATCGGGGTGCATCGCCTGGTGCGGATCTCGCCGTTTGATTCCAACAACCGACGCCATACCTCATTTGCGTCGGTATTTGTGTCTCCAGAAGCAGGGGGAAATATTGAGGTGGAGATCCGGGAGGAGGACCTTCAGGTAGAGACCTATCGTTCAAGTGGGGCCGGCGGACAGCATGTGAATAAGACCGACTCGGCCGTGCGGATCACCCATGTACCGACCGGGATCGTGGTACAGTGCCAGAACGAGCGTTCGCAGCACAAGAACCGAAATATAGCGATGAAGATTCTCAGCGCCAGGCTGTATCAGCACTACAAAGAGAAAGAGGAGGAAAAACAGGCAGAACGGGAGAGCGGCAAGAAGAAGATCGAGTGGGGGAGCCAGATCCGGAGCTACGTTTTCCACCCCTACCAGATGGTGAAAGACCTGCGAACGGAGGTGGAGACCTCCAACATTCAGTCGGTTATGGACGGGGATATCGATGCGTTTATACACGCCTATCTAAGCCAGAGGGGCACGGAGGCGTCGTCCGGGCAAAGCGCTTGACTTCCACCTTTAGATTGGTTATACTATTTTTGGATTTAGAAAAATCAGCATGTTACGAAAATACCCCTGTTTGAACCCGTTTTGAGGGGAGGAATGACGCTTGGCTGAAGAGGGGTCATCCGCCCCGGAGGCGCAATTGATCGCCCAGCGGATGCAGAAGCTGGAGGCGATCCGGGAGATGGGAGTTACGCCCTATCCCTATAAATTTCAAGTCACTCATACCTTCGGGGAAATTCGGGAAGCGTTTGAAAAGCTTGAGGATTTGAAGACCGAGGTGGCCGTGGCGGGCCGCCTGATGGTCGTTCGGGGGCACGGAAAGTCCTCGTTCGCCGATCTACGGGATAAGACGGGGCGGATGCAGGTCTACCTTAAGCTGGATGTGGTCGGAGACGAGGCGTTTCAGCTTTGGAAGCTGCTCGATATCGGAGATTTCATCGGGGTTACCGGCCCGGTGTTTTGCACGCGGACGGGCGAAATAACCGTTCAGGTACAGCACCTGGAGCTGCTTTCCAAGGCGATCCGGCCGCTACCCGTGCCCAAAGAGGTGGTCCGGGACGGCCAGCGGATGGTCCATGATGCGTTCAGCGCCAAGGAGTTGCGCTATCGGCGGCGGTACCTCGACCTGGCGCTGAATCCGGAGGTCCAGGAGGTTTTTCGAAGGCGTATCGCCATTGTTTCGGCCATCCGGAAGTTTCTGGATGAGCGGGGGTTCTTGGAGTTCGACACCCCGGTTTTACAGCCCCTCTACGGAGGGGCCTCGGCCCGGCCTTTTGTGACGCACCACAATGCCCTCGATACGAAGCTTTACCTCCGGATTTCCAATGAGCTTTACTTAAAACGTCTGATCGTGGGCGGTTTTGAACGGGTCTACGAATTTAGCAAAGTGTTTCGCAATGAGGGGATCGACCGGTCGCACAATCCTGAGTTTACGCTGCTGGAGCTTTACCAGGCCTATGCCGATTATACAGATATGATGGTGCTGGCTGAGGAGCTGTTTGCCTCTGTGGCGCAGGAGGTGACCGGTTCACACAGGATTACCTATCAGGGCCAGGAGATTGATCTGTCGTCTCCGTGGCGACGGATGACGATGCTGGAGGCGATCGAGGCCCACGGGGGAGGCAACCTCCAGGGGGCATCGGAGGATGAACTGCGGGTGGTGTGTCGGCGGCTGGAGGTGGAGGTTGACCCGAATGCGGGTCGGGGGCAGTTGATTGATAAGATCTTTGAGGCCCGTGTACAGCCCCACCTGATCCAGCCGACCTTTATTACCGATTACCCGGTGGAGCTGTCCCCGCTGGCCAAGCGGCACCGGGAGCATCCTGAGTTGACCGAGCGGTTCGAGCCGTTTATCTGCGGTTGGGAGGCGGGGAATGCCTTTTCGGAGTTGAACGATCCGATCGACCAGCGGCGGCGGTTCGAACAGCAGATGGCCCTGAGGGAGAGGGGGGACGAGGAGGCGCAGGTCTTAGATGAGGATTACATCCGGGCCTTGGAGTACGGGATGCCCCCCACCGGAGGGTTCGGGTTCGGTGTTGACCGGCTGGTGATGCTGCTGACCGATTCACCGTCGATTCGGGATGTGATTCTCTTTCCCCATATGCGTCCCGAAGAGGGCCGGTCGGAGGTGGGAGAAGGGGTGTGATGGGTAGCCTGCTGAAGGCGGTGGGGATTACCAGGCGGTATCGCATGGGGGATACCGAGCTTGAGGTGCTCAAAGGGATTGATCTGTCGGTAGCACCCGGCGAGATCGTGGCAGTGGTTGGGCCTTCGGGAGTTGGCAAGAGTACGCTTCTGCACATCCTGGGAGGATTGGATCACCCTTCTTCGGGATCGGTATGGATCGATGCTACGGACGTGTTCGCCCTTCCAGATGCCGAGAGGGCCCGGTTTCGAAATCGAGCCGTAGGCTTCGTTTTTCAGTTTCACCACCTGCTTGCCGATTTCACAGCGCTGGAAAATGTGATGTTGCCTTTGATGATTCAGGGGCAGGATGCGGCGCAGGCCTGGGGGCCTGCAGCTGCGTTGTTCCAAAGCGTTGGGCTTTCGGACCGAATGGACCACCTTCCGGCGGAACTGTCGGGGGGAGAATTGCAGCGCGTGGCCGTGGTCCGGGCGCTGGTGACGCGCCCAAAGCTGGTCTTGGCCGATGAGCCTTCGGGCAACCTGGACGTGGAGCGAAGTGTTGAACTCCACGATATGATCTGGGAACTTGCCCACAATTTGGAACAGACCTTTGTGTTGGTCACCCACGATGTGGCTCTGGCCAGACGGGCCGACCGGATTGTCCGGATGGAAGACGGACGGATTGTAGATTCGGCCTGATGTTAAGCGTCTTGAAGGGTGTGGGAAGCCATAAGCAGGGAAGAGGAGACGGACATGAGTAACATGTTTTCGGACAACGTGAAACGGGTGATGCAATTGGCCCGCGAAGAAGCGGCACGGCTGGGGACCAATTATATTAGCAGCGAACACCTTCTGCTGGGGATCATCCGGCATGGAAAAGGCTCGGCAGTGACGGTGCTGGTGAACCTGGGGCTGAACCTGGAGAGTATCAAACAATCGATTGACGACTATGTGGCTTCCTCGGGTGGATCGATGACGATGGGGGAAGTCCCTTTTACGCCACGGGCCAAGCAGATTCTGGAAGTTGCGGCCAACGAGGCCAAAGAGATGAAAAGTCAGTTTGTGAGGACCTGTCATCTGCTTTTGGCTCTGCTTAAAGACAAAGAGATTATGGCAGCCCAGATCTTAACGGCTTTTGGCGTAGACCACAAAACTGTCAGGGAGGAGGTGACCGCCGTTTTGCAAGGGAAGCCGACCGGTAAACGCGAAAAGAAAAAGAGCAAGACGCCGTTTCTGGATCACTTTGGTCGGGATCTGACAGAGCTGGCCCGGGAGGGAAAGCTGGACCCTGTGATTGGCAGAGATCAAGAGATCGAGCGGGTCTCTCAGGTCCTCAGCCGGCGAAAAAAGAACAATCCTGTGCTGATCGGTGAACCGGGTGTGGGGAAAACGGCGATTGTAGAAGGGCTGGCCCAGCGTATTGTGGAACGGCGGGTGCCGCAGGTGCTGGCGGACAAGCGGGTGGTTACCTTGGATATGGGTGGAATTGTTGCGGGTACCAAGTACCGCGGGCAGTTTGAAGAACGGATCAAGGCGGTGATGAACGAGTTGCAACAAAGTCAGGATGTGGTCATTTTTATCGATGAGCTTCATACCATTGTGGGTGCCGGAAGTGCGGAAGGTACGCTGGACGCTTCGAATATGTTCAAGCCCGCGCTTTCTCGGGGTGAACTTCAGTGCATCGGCGCTACCACGCTTGATGAGTACCGGAAATATATCGAAAAAGACGGGGCGCTCGAACGCCGCTTTCAGACGATCCTGGTGGAGGCTCCTTCGGTGAAGGATGCCATTGAAATCCTCAAGGGAGTCAAGTCGAGTTTTGAGGCGCACCACATGGTGAAGTTTACAGAGGAAGCGCTTGAGAGCACCGTGCAGATGGCAGACCGTTACATCAGCGATCGGTATTTGCCCGATAAGGCGATTGATGTGATCGATGAAACCGGTTCCCGCGTTCGCCTCGGACGACTGAATCCGCCAGAAGAGATCAAATCGCTGGAGCTTGAGATTGAGAAGGTAACCCGGCAGAAGAATACGGCTGCAAACAGCCAGCAGTTTGAAGAGGCGGCCAAGCTTCGAGATCAGGAGCGGAAACTGAAAGAACAACTGGATGAGAAACGACAGGAGTGGGAAGAGAAAGTCAGGGATGAAGTGGTGGAGGTGAACGGGGAACACATCGCCGAAGTGATCTCCAGCATGACGGGCATTCCGGTCTTCCGGCTGGCACAGGCCGAATCGGAAAAACTGCTCCAGATGGAGGAAAAACTGAAGCAGTGGGTGGTCGGGCAGGATGAGGCGGTACAGACGGTCTGCCGATCGATTCGCCGCACCCGCGCGGGGTTGAAGGACCCCAACTGTCCCATTGGCACTTTCCTCTTTTTAGGACCGACCGGTATTGGAAAAACCTATCTGGCGCAGGCCCTGGCACGCTACCTTTTCGACGATGAGGAGGCCCTTATTACGGTCGATATGTCTGAGTACATGGAGAAGTTCGCAGTGTCCCGGCTGGTGGGAGCACCTCCGGGGTATATCGGCTACGACGAGGGGGGGCAGTTAACGGAGAAAGTGCGCAGGCGGCCCTATTCGGTGGTCCTTTTGGACGAGATCGAAAAGGCACATCCAGATGTGTTTAATATTCTTCTGCAGGCGCTGGACGAGGGGCGATTGACCGACAGCTTTGGACGGAAGGTGAATTTCAAAAACACCATTCTGATTATGACATCTAACCTGGGGACCAGAGATCTGACCAAAGGCAGCGGATTGGGGTTCAGCAAGTCGGATAAGAAGACCATTCGGGAAAAGATGGAAGAACGCATCCAGGAGGAACTCAAGAAGACCTTCAACCCCGAGTTCCTCAACCGGTTGGATGAGATTGTGATCTTCAATCCTCTGGACCGGAAAGAAATTATTCAGATTGTGGATATCGACCTGGACACGATTCTCTCCCGGGTTGAAGAACGGGGTATTACGGTGAGTTTAACACCAGGTGCAAAGGCGTTGATTGCCGAAAAAGGGTACGATCCGACCTATGGTGCCCGGCATCTGAAGCGGACCCTTCAGAAGATGGTGGAAGATCCGCTGGCCGAGGAGATTATCCAGGGGCGGTTCAGTGCAGGGAGCAAGATTCGAATTACCAAAAAGGGAGACGGGCTCAACTTCATCGACGAGAATGCGATGGATGCAGATTCGATGGACGAGGAGCTTCTGGATCAGGATAAGGTCTGACCCCTTATGTTTGCGGTTTGACCAATGGGGCCCGGGTGTTTTCGCCCGGGCCAGTTTGGCGTACGGGCAGCCCAGGAACCTTTTGCCGGGCCGGGCGTTTTCCATATACATGCATATTCACCGCAAAGCCTGTTCTCGGTGTGGAGGTAAACGGTTTTGTTTTTGATGAATCGATCGTCTCTTGGTTTTTGTTTTGTGCTGATCGGACTGGGCGTGCTTCTGCCCGGGGGCGTTGAGGCCCAGAAGCGGGAACTGATGGTCTCTGAAATCCGCGTCCGGGGCAACCAGATTACAGAGGAGTACCTCATCCGATCTTCCTGCGGCCTGGTCGAAGGGCAACGACTGCTGTCCGGGGATATCGCTCGGGCCATTCGCAACCTCTACAAAATGGATATGTTTTCCAATATCCAGATCTTCATCGACCCGGATGTGGAAGCAGGGGTTGCCGTTGAAATTGTCGTGGAAGAGTATCCCAAGCTGGGAGAGATACAATTTGAGGGAAACAAGGCGATTAAGTCCAAAAAGCTGAAGAAGAAGCTGGGGCTTATCCGGGGGCAGTTCATTTCGCCGCAATCGGAAAAACGGGCACAGAACAAAATTCTGGACCTCTATCGAGAGGAGGGGTACCTGCTGGCGGGGATCGAAACGGGTCGGGGAGAACGGGATGACGAAGGGCGTATGCCACTGATTTTTAAGATTAGAGAGGGCGGAAAGGTCAATCTGAAGAAGATCCGATTTTCAGGAAACGCGTCCTTTCCGGATAAAAAGCTCCGTAAACAGATGAAAGAGACAAAGCAGGACGGGTGGTGGTTTGGCGGGGGGAAATTCAGAGAGGAGACCTACGAGGACGACAAGAAAAAGATTGTGGAGTTTTACAATAAACACGGGTACCGGGATGCGGAAATTGTAAGCGACAGCCTCTCTTATGCCGAAAACAAAAAAGATCTCTATATCGATATTGTCGTGCGTGAAGGGTCGCTTTATACCTTTGGAAAGATCACGTGGGAAGGCAATGAGCAGATTTCGAATGAAAGAATGGCACATTTGATTGTGGTCGAAGAGGGGACCGTTTACAGTTCCGAGCGGATCGATAAGTCTCACGAGCAGGTTACTGTAGATTACAATAATATCGGCTATATTGGCGCGTTTGTCGCTCCTCGGGAGACGCCCAGAGAAGGGCATACGATTGACGTTCATTTCCAGGTCACGGAGAACAAGCCCTGGAAAGTGCGACAGGTGAATATTGCGGGAAATACAAAGACGAAAGACCGGGTGATTCGTCGGGAACTCTGGATTCAGCCGGGCCAGACCTTCAGACGCGCCCTGATCGAGCGGAGCGTTCGGAACATCCAACAGCTCAATTATTTCAACAATGTGGATGTTCCGATGAAGCCGATTGAAGAGAAGTCGGAGATCGACTTGACGTTCAAGGTCGAAGAGAAGTCAACCGGCACGGCCTCCATAGGCGCAGGTTTTTCCGAGCGGGACAGGATCGTGGGGACCGCTGCACTGCAGATACCCAATTTTATGGGCAACGGGCAGCAGTTCGACTTTCAGTGGGAGTTCGGGTCCCGGCGGTCGACCTTTCGGATTGGGTTTACGGAGCCCTGGCTGTTCAATACGCCCACCAGCATATCGGGGACGCTGTTTCGGGATACACAGCGGTTTTTCAGCGATTTCGACCAGAAACGGCAGGGGGCCCTGGTCCGGGTGGGTCGCCGACTGGTCTGGCCCGACTATTCCCGGGTGTCTGTTGGATACCGGATCGAACAGGTCAGGTTTATCAATTTCTCCCAGGACATATCGCAGGATGAGCGTTTGCAGACCTCACTGCGCGACAATGTGACCAGCAGCGTCAATTTCAACTACACCCGGGACAGCCGGGACCTTCCGATTTTTCCGACTCAAGGATCGGTTTTCTCTTATACCCCAACGATTGCCGGAGGCCCGCTGGGGGGAAACACAGACTTCCACAAGCACGACATTGTGTCCAGTGCCTACTTTCCCCTCTTCTGGAAATTTGCAGTGGGTCTGAAGACCCAGCTGGGTATGGTGGCCAGTTACGGCAGCAGAACGGTCCCGTTCAGCGAGCTTTATACTCCCGGTGGGGTTAACTTCATTGAAGGTACGATGATTCGGGGGTATATCGAACAGTCTGTCGGACCGCGCAATATCAACGGCACGCCGATCGGTGGCCAATCGCAGTTCCTGATGAACATGGAGATCAGTGTTCCGCTCGTGAAAAACCAGTTCTACGGTCTGATTTTTGCCGATGCGGGAAATGCATGGTCAAATCTGTCGGAGACCAGCCTCTTCGATTTGAGGCGTGGCGTCGGGTTCGGTATCCGGATTATCGCACCGGTTATCGGGATCATGGGGTTCGATTTTGCCTGGGGGCTCGACAGAAGCCGGGTAGATGGCGCTCCGACTCAAATAATGACACACTTTCAGTTTGGGCCGCAGTTCTTCTAGCCACTATCTAAACGGGAGGAGAGATAACGTAATGAGGCGGAGACGACTCTGTTTGATTGCGGGGTTTGCAGGGATGGCTGCGCTCTTGGCGGCATCGACATCCTGGGCACAGGCGAAGATCGGCTATCTGGATTCCGAACAGATCCTGGCCAAATACAAACCCTTTCAGGAGGCTGAGAAGGAAGTCCAGGGGTATCGGATGGAACTGGAAAGAGAATATTCGAAGCGCGAGAACGAATTGAAAAAGCTGGAAGCGACTTACGAGCAGCGGAAGCTGATTAGCAGTAAAAGTTGGAAAGATGAGACAGAGCGGGAAATCGCCAGGAAGAGGACGGAGCTGAGCCGATTCCTGCAGGATATCGGGGACCCTGCAAGGGGAAAACTGACCCAAAAGAATCAGGAGGTTTTGGCGCCGATCCTCAACAAGGTCAATGAGGTCGTACAGATCGTGGCCAAGGACAACGGGTACGATTTTGTGTTCAATTCTGCTGCCCTGGCCTATGCGAACGACGAGCACGATCTGACCGAGAAAATTCTGGAGGCGCTGCAGAAGGAACTGGAGGCGGTGGAGAAGGAGAAACAGGGGCCGGAACTCAACCGGTAACAGAAAGGAGACAGGTGACGTTAGACACGGAGGCGATTCAGAGAATTTTGCCGCACCGGTACCCCTTTTTGCTCGTTGATCGGGTTGTGGAACTGCATCCGGGACAGCGCGCCGTGGCCATCAAAAATGTCACGGCCAACGAACCCTTTTTTGCGGGACACTTCCCGGGGCGGCCCCTGATGCCGGGTGTGCTGATTGTGGAGGCCCTGGCTCAGACTGCCGGTGTCTTGATGGGCAATGCGTTAGAAGAGGATAGCATCCCGTTGTTTATGGGGATCGACAAGGCGCGATTTCGGCGGCAGGTGATGCCGGGGGATCAGCTGAGACTGGAGGTGGAAGTTCTGCAGCAGCGGCGGAATGTGTGCCGGGTTGCCGGCCGAGCATTTGTGGGGGAGAACCTGGCGGCCCAGGCGGAACTGATAGCGACAATTGTGGCATACAAGGAGCAATAGCAGGGCCAGGCAGTGGGTATATCGGGCGCGGCATGCCGCGCCTTTTTTTTATTTTATGGGTCCGTACCGTTCACCCTCTGCCGGAGGGTTTCAGCGTCGGCCTGGCAGAACTGGGCCATTTCGGCCTCAACCGTTTCCCACTCTGCAAAGCATTCGTCAATCCGGTCCTGAATCCGGGAACACGCCTGAGACATCTCCTGGAGTCGGAGCCAGTCGGCCGTGAGGCCTTCCTGCGACATCTCCGTATCCAGACGCGCCATTTCCTTTTCGAGTTCTGCGATTTCCTTTTCGAGTTCCAAAGCGCGGCGTTTTCGGCGTTCCTGTTCGCGCTGGGCCCTGCGTGTTTTACTGTACACGGCCTTCCGTGCGGCCTTGTTGGGGTCTTGCGCGGAGGGCGGGGGAGGAACGGACTGGCGCTGAAACGCCTCGTAGTTCCCCTCTATGCATTTCCAGGTTCCGGCTTCGAGAACGAGCAGGCGGCTGACGAGGCGGTTGAGGAAGTAGCGGTCGTGGGAGACGGCGATGAGGGTGCCGTCAAACTGCTCCAGGGCTTCCTCCAGTACGATGCGAGAGGGGATGTCCAGGTGGTTGGTCGGCTCATCTAAGACCAGCAGGTTCACACGGTCCCGCATCAGCTTGGCCAGGGCAACCCGGCTCTGTTCCCCTCCGCTGAGGCTGCCGATTTTCCGGTCGGCGGCGTCTCCTGCAAAGAGAAAGGCACCCAGGAGGTCGCGGACCTCGCCCACGGGGGCTTTGGGGGTAACCGACCAGACCTCTTCCAGGACCGTAAGGTCCGGGTTGAGGTCCTGGCGGATCTGGTCGTAGTAGCCTATTTGAACGCCTCGCCCAGGGGATACCCGTCCGGCATCGGCTGGAATCTGGCTGGTAAGGAGCTTGAGCAGGGTGGTTTTTCCCGATCCGTTGGGCCCCACAATGCCAAGCCGGTCTCCCCGCCAGAGGATCAGGTCGAGCCCCTCAAAGAGGGGACGGTTGTCGTAAGACTTGGAGAGGGCCTCAGCCTGGAGGACGCGGTTGCCCCCGCGGGCCCCGGGCGTGAACCGGAAGGAGATGTCCCGGTGTGCGGCCGGACGGTCCATCCGCTCCAGTTTGGCCAGGGCGTTCCGGCGGCTCTGTGCCTGCTTTGTTTTTTGTCCCGCTATGTTCTTCTGGATGTATTCTTCGGTGCGGGCAATATAGGCCTGCTGTTGAACATAGGCTTTCTGCTGCTGCTCCTGCCGCCGCTTTTTTTCAGCGGCGTAGAAGGTGTAATTCCCGGCATAGTGTTCAAGGCGCCCTCCCTCCAGTTCGACGATTTCACTCACGGTCCGATCCAGAAAATACCGATCGTGAGAAACGACGACAAAGGCGCTGTCGCAGTCTGTCAGGAAGCCTTCCAACCACTCCATCGCCTGGAGGTCCAGGTGGTTGGTAGGCTCGTCGAGCAAGAGGAGGTCGGGCTCGCCTGAGAGGAGCTGCGCCAAAGCGAGGCGGTTTTTTTGACCGCCGCTTAAGAGGTCCACCTGGAGGCCGAGGTCCCCTTCCCGGAACCCCAGCCCACAGAGGATGGCCTTGGCACGGGCCTCTGAGGCATACCCCCCTTCCCTTTCGTAGCGGTCGCGGAGGCATCCGTATTCCTCTAAGAGGGCAGCGTTTCCAGAACCCATCCGGCTTTCGAGCGTTTTGAGGCGACCCTGAAGGTCCAGCAGGCCTTGAAAGCCCTGAAGGGCCGTTTTCAGAACCGTACCCCCGCCCTCAAGCGCGGGGGCCTGAGGAAGGTATGCGACCTTCAGAAAACGCTGTGGATGGACGCTGCCCTGATCGGGAAAGAGGCGGCCTGTGAGGAGGTGGAAGAGGGTGGTCTTGCCGCAGCCGTTGCGCCCGACCAGCCCGATACGGTCGCCCGGTTCAATTTTCCAGGAGACCGACGTAAGGACCGGTCTGGCGCCGTATGCTTTGCAGATATTTTCAAGGTGAATGAGCGGCATCGCAATATGAAGTATCCCTACGTGATTGGAAAAGCACAATCGCTGTTGCTTCTTCATACACCCCCTCACGCTTTTTTTTGGCCGCTCTTTTTCTTCCCCTCGATAACCTCAACCTGGTCCCCGGGCGCGTAGAAGTACGCGCCCGGGGACCAGTCGCCTCCCAGGTCTCCCAGGAGCCGGCGCTGTCTGGGCGTGCAGCGGTCCAGTACGTCCGGGGAATGGCCGTTGAAGTCGAAAGTGCGGAAGCACATCTGGCTGTAGCAGTAGATCAGCGTCTTTCGGGTGCGCTTTGAGAGGTTGGGGGAAGCGCCGTGCCAGAGCGCGTGGGGGAAGATCGCAGCGTCTCCCGCTTTTACGCAGAGCTGCACGGCACCCGGCGTGTCTACGGACGTTTCGGCTTCGGGGTAGGGCCGCAGATGGCTGCCGGGGAAGAGGGCGAAATTTCCGCTGTCCGGCCTGTTCACGTCGGTGAGGAAGTACTGGATTTTGAGCTGGAGGGGCCAGCTTGTTTCAGTCACGCGGATGTGGCGCAGGGCCTGTCCGCCGTCGGTGTGGATGAACCCGCTGGCTTCGGGGTTGGGAGGGCGCACGGTGACCTCGGCCATGCTCAACTGAATGTAAGGACCCAGCAGATCGAGCACTAGGTCGAAGATATCCGGGGGGTCGATGAGGTCTATGAAGGCGTCGCTTTCGGGCAGGACGTTTCTGCGGCTTATCCCGTTTTTCAGGTTCGCATCCGGGTTCTGCCTCGCATGCTTTCTGTAGATCCGGTCCGCTTCCCGGATGAGCCGTTTGACCTTTGGCTTTGAAAGCGCCCCTTTCAATACCAGATAGCCGTCAGTCGCCCACTGGCGTTTTTGTTCTTCGGTTAATTTGCGGGTGGACATGCAAAGGGCCTCCTGGTGCGTATTTTAGATACGGATTTCGAGGATGTCGCGGTCTTCGACAACGTAGTCCCGTTTGACCTGCTGGCCGGCGTATTTTTCGGAGCCCCAGATGCGGGCAAACCGCAGGTTTTCAGCGAAATCTTTGTGGATGGCTTCGGCCACGTCTAAGACCGTGCTGCCCACCGGCAGGACGTAGGGCTGGTCCAGGTCGGGCTTTTTGCCGGGGGCTTTGGTGTAGACCCGCAGGAGATTGAGGGCTTCGAATACCCGGCGGGACATCTGTTTGAGGTGCTGTTCCGACTTTACGGACAGAGGGAAGATCGGGAATTCGTCGGCGTAGGCCTCGCGCAGGGAAGCCAGGCCGGCTACCGCAGCAGGGGTGTCCTGTTTGGTGGCCAGGATGAGGGTGGGTTTTACCGCGGTCGAAAGGTTGGGGCTGGACACGTCCCGGCTGCCGGCGAGCATCAAGTGGTGAACCTCAAGGATTTCGGTGAGGTCGAGGACCTGTTCTTCCGGGTCGGGCTGGGAGAGGTCGACGGTGAGGAGGACCAGGTCGGCGTTGCGGATGACGTTGAAGACCCAGGACTCGGTGTAGTCCCGGGAGACAGGGGGCAGGTCCACGAGCTGGACCTGGACATCTTCATAGGCCATCATGCCGGGGGCAGGGCGGAAAGTGGAGAAGGGGTAGTCGGCAACCTGCACATCAGCGGCGGTAGAGGCCGCGACGATGCTCGACTTTCCAGTGTTGGAAGCGCCGACGAGTACGGCCTGCCCCGCACCCTCCTTTTCGATGTGATCGAGCGACTGCGAGGTCCGCGCGCCCTTTTTTTTTGCCTGCTGCACCTCCTTGCGGTGGGTCACCAGGCGCTTGCGCAGGTCGGTCTGGAGGTGCTCCGTACCCTTGTGTTTGGGTATGATCGCGAGCATCTCCTGGAGGCACTCGATTTTCTCTTCGGGCGTGGCGGCTTCGCTGTAACGCTGCTTGACACGCAGGTATTGGGGGGGGAGGTTTGCGGGCATGGCGGATCACCCTCTGAGCCGGGATTCGGACACCGGTTCGACGGCCTGGTTCAGGGCCTTCCTCAGGGCCTCTGTGGCCCGGCGTGCGGCATCGGCGAAGTCTCGGCCACCGGAAGCATAGAGGATGCTTCGGGAGGCGTTGACCAGGATGCCGCCGCTGCTGTGGCCCATTCCGTTCTGAACGACGGATTTTGCGTCTCCACCCTGGGTATTGACCCCGGGGATCAGAAAGGGCAGGTCGGGCGCCAGTTCCCGTATCACACGCAGTTCATTGGGGTGGGTAGCGCCCACCACCAGCCCGCAGGGGCCGATCGCAGACCAGACAACGGCCTTTTTGGCCAGGACCTTGTATAAAACGTCCTCTTCTGTGGCAAGGCGTTGAAAATCGGCCGATCCGGGATTGGAAGTGAGGCAGAGGAGAAAGGCGCACCGGTCGGTGTAGTTGAGAAAGGGTTCCACGGCGTCCCGGCCCATTAAGGGGTTGACGGTTGTGGCATCGACATTCAACCGGTCGTAGGCCATGCGGGCATAGTGTTCTGCGGTGTTTCCGATGTCTCCGGCCTTGAAGTCCAGGATGGTGGGAAGGTCGTCTGGGATGGCCTGCATCCCCTCTCTTAAAGTGTTCCAACCGGCCGCGCCCAGGGCGCCGTAAAAGGCGAAGTTAAGCTTGTAGCAGCAGACCAGATCGCGGGTGGCGTGGATGGTTTCCCTCAGGAAGGCCTGCACCGAATCGGCACCCCCTTTGAGGTGCGCGGGCAGGCGCTGTGGATCCGGGTCGAGGCCAACGCAGACCAGGCTTTGGTTGCGTTTGACCGCACCGTTCAGTTTCTCAAGAAACCCCATCTATTTTTTCTGGTAGGTTGTGGATAGGGAGACGGCGGACCCTTTCTTTGAGTCCGCCGCAGGACGATTTAATCGGCAAGCGGGCCTGTAAGCCGAGTTCTGTCGTCCGGTGCCGAAATACCGGACGGATAGCCATTTATCTGGGGTATCGGTTACCCGGTACCTCAATGCAGCCAACCCGAGCGTTGTTGCGAGACGGGCCACCTCTCCGCTCCTATTAGGCCTTGCTCCGGATGGGGTTTGCCGTGCCGCCCCCGTCACCGGGGAGCGCGGTGGGCTCTTACCCCCCCGTTTCACCCTTGCCCGCAGCGGAACCTGAGATTCCGCCCGCTGGCGGTCTGTTCTCTGTGGCACTTTCCGTCGGGTTACCCCGCCTGGGCGTTACCCAGCACCCTGCCCTGTGGAGCTCGGACTTTCCTCACCCTGTTGGGCGCGGCCATCCGGCCCACTTGCCGTTTTCCTTTTTGTTTTTCCTCTTAGAATGCCCCTGTTGGCCAGCCGGTCGGCTTCCCGATTCTCCGAACGGGGTACGTGGCGGATCTGGAAGCTGTTGAATGTTTGGGCCAGTTGTTGAGCCTCCTGGTAAAGCGGCAGGAGGGAGGGGGTTTTTACTCGATAATCGCCGTTTAACTGCCTCACCATAAGTTCGCTGTCGGAGATGACGTGGACCTCTGTTGCGCCCACTTCTCGCACCATTTGAAGTCCCTGGATGAGGGCCCGATACTCGGCTGTGTTGTTGGTGGCGTGGCCGATATAGTCACAAAATTCCACCACCAGTTCTCCGCCCGCTTCCACCCGCACACCGATTCCGGCCGGGCCCGGATTCCCCCTGGCCGCACCGTCCACATAGAGGGTGGCTTTGCCTGCTTTCTGCCAGAACACCCCTACACCTCATCCTTCCAGATTAAGATACGTCCACAGTTTTCGCAACGGATAATCCGATTTTGTCGGCGGGCTTCCACCCTTCGCTGAGGAGCGAGTTGCCTGAAGCACCCTCCGCAGGAGCCTTTTTCTACCCGGACCACTGCCACCCCACCTTTTACCATGTTGCGGATGCGGTTGTAAATGGACAGCGCCGGGCGTTCAATCTGGGTTTCCACCACAGCCCGTTTGGCTTCCCAGGCCTTGACGTTCTCTTCAACGGAATCCACCTGAGATTTGAGGTCCTGGATTCTGGCGCGGTTTTTCTCTTCCATCTCTTTGTAATTCACCTCGTCTTCCTCCAGCTTCGCCTCCAGGTGTTCATATTGTTCAATGCCTTCCAGGATACCCGTTTCGTTCTCATCGACACGACCGCGGAGGGCCTCAATCTCGTGCTGCAGGGCATCGTATTCCCGGTTGGTTTTGACTTCGTAGAGACGGTCCTGATGTTTTTTCAGATCTGCATTGATCCCCTCCAGCTCCCCTTCCAGAAGCCGCCGACTTCTCTCCAGTTCTTTTGATCGGTTCCGTTTTTCTTGTATCTGCTGGCTGGCTATTTCCAGTTCACGCTCAAGCCTGCTGATTTCTATCGGATAGTCCTTTTGAGATCGTTTGAAGGTATCGATCTCTGTATCAATCTGTTGGAGATCCAACAATCTGAACAGGCTCTCTTTCATCGGCGGTCTCCCGTCGGAAAGGATATGAACACGAACCTACACTCAGGAATGCCCGGTAGAGCAAAAAAGAAAGGTGCATCTTTTTTCAGATGCACCTTTTCGCTATTGAATACAGACACCTTGTTTTCCTGTCGTCCCCCGCGGCAGACAACGCCCGCTCGGACCGGATAAGGGAGAAGAGGTGGTGGGCGATACTGGACTCGAACCAGTGACCTCTGGTATGTGAAACCAGCACTCTAACCAGCTGAGCTAATCGCCCACTGAAATCGGCTGTGAGGGGCAAGTTGAATAAGATCCGACTTTCTTTCTTATCCATATATTGTCCGGGAAGAGAAACTTGTGTTTGTTGCCGAAAACTGCTCCAGAAATAAACATAAATTGTTTGCAAAAGTCAAGCTGCTTGTTGGCATCCAGGTGTCCGTTTACCGGTTGCCGGGGGGACCGGATGCGTATAGGATTTCCACATTTGGTTGGCATTTATGGCCGAGCGATCTTCATTTCAAGCTTGCTTCAACTGAGGGTTTATGATATATTTCCGGCACTGTTGACAGAACGCAGTGTGGCGTTTTTTTACAGGGTAGGTGACCCCGTCGTTCAGTGGTTAGGACACCGGGTTTTCGACCCGGCAACGGGGGTTCGACTCCCCTCGGGGTCACCATTTTCTGTTTTTGAGAGGTGTGGACAGGGGCAAAGAAAAACGGTCAGACGCCGAAATCCCTGTTGACAAACAGGATAAGACATGATATATTGCGTACAGGGCTATGGGATGGCCCAATTGGGATCCTCGAACATGCAGGGGTGGGATGGACGAGGATCCCTTACTTTTTTCCACCTTGCCCAAAACCCTTGAAACCCTATGCTGCATTGGAGCGTATAATTCTGTAGATACGCCCTTTCCCCAAAAGACGTCCTTTTGGACTCCCTCCCGCCAAAAGGTCTCCAGATGGGGGAGGGCGTGTTTTTGAGACCATTGTAGACAGATAGGGCCCGGCGGCCAGACCGACGCCGGGCCTTTTTTCTTAACTTTCTGTTTATATTAAGCGTTCCAAGAGTTTCCTGGCTTCCACCAGATCGTTCATTTTCTGTTCCCAGTCGGGGATTTCCCGCTCAATGGTGATGGGGCCGTCATATCCGATCTCTTTAAGTTTGGCCACAAAACGGTCGATGCCCACATCTCCCTGGCCGAGAGGGTATTCAGTGCCGAGTTGGCCACTTCGCGTAGGCCATTTTCCGTCTTTGGCATGGGCGCTGACCACATATTCACCCACGATGCCCAGGGCTTCAATCGGTTCGCCACTGCCATAGAGGATCATATTGGCCGGATCGAAGTTGACCTTCACATTGTCACGGTTAAGGTCTTTGAGGAAACTGAGGAGCGCAGGAGCCGTCTCCTGGCCCGTTTCTAAGGAGAACATCTGCCCATTTTGCCCGCAATGGTCGGCCACCCGTCCCACGGTATCCACCATAGGGGGATAGTCGGGATCGTCGGATGCTTCCGGGACAAAGCCGACATGGGCGGCCACCTTGTCTACGCCGAGCGCTTTGGCGAAATCGGAGATCAACCCGGTCTTTTTCACCCGCTCATCCCGCGTCGCCGGGTTGAGGTAGCCCACCGTCTCCACAACAGTGGGGATATCGGCGTAACTTTCCCCGGAAAAGCCGACAAAGAGGGTGGTGATGTCGATGCCAACGGCCTTGAGGTCATTGATCAGGGCCTGGCGTTTGGCCTGATCCTGAAGGACATCCTCGGGCGGGGCGGCGATCTGGACATTGGTAAACCCCAGATCTCGGACCTGTTTGAGCTGATCAAGGCGCCACCCCACACTCATCATAACGCCGACTTCCATGTTCCCCATGGCAGGCCTCCCTTATTCTTGGAAGCTGTTTTAAAATTCCTGGTGAGTTCTCGAGCGCGAGCGAAAACGTGGCGGTCCAGGCGGGAGAACCCGCCCGTATCTTGAGGATACGGGTGGGGTTGACCAACGCCGACCGGCGCTTTTGCAGCCGCGCGAAGACCGCTGGGGGTTTTAAGACAGCTTCTTAGAAGCGGTTTGGAAAGTAAGAGCGGAGCGGGGG
>JAAXHW010000039.1 GCA_012270675.1 Candidatus Latescibacterota bacterium
CTGGGGGTTTTAAGACAGCTTCTGAGGGATGCTGCCCGATGAGCGATACCGGTTTAAGAGGACGCGCAGCCATTGTGACTGGCGGCGCCAGCGGTCTGGGCCGCGCGGTCGCCCTGCGCCTGGCCCGGGAGGGGGCCGATGTGTGTATTATGTCGTTGAGCCGCCGGAAGGTGGAGATGGTGGACGGCGAGGTGAAGTATTTCGCGCCGGTTGGCGAGATCGAAGAGACGCAGAATGCCATCGGCGCGCTGGGGGTGCGCTGCATCGGTCTTGACGGGGATATCAGCGTTGCAGCGGATGTGAAGCGCATGGTTTTCTCCACGGTGGAGGCGTTCGGACGCCTGGATATTCTGGTGAACAACGCTGCGACCAATGTTGTGCATCCTGTTCTGGATCACGATGATGACGCCTGGAAGCGGGTGATTGACGTCAACCTTTTCGGTCCGTATCTCTGCGTGCGGGCTGCGCTGCCCCATCTGATCGAAAACGGCTGGGGGCGCATCGTCTCCATCGGCTCGACCAACGCCCACGTGGGAACCGCGACATACAGCGCGTACGCGGCCTCCAAACACGGCCTGCTGGGTTTCAACAGGTCGTTGGCGCTTGAGGTGGCCGCGCACAATATCACGGCCAATACGATCAGCCCGGGTATGATCGAGACGCCGTCGGCAGAACTGCACATTGCGAAATGGGCCGAGGCCAGGGGCATATCGTATGAGGCCATGCGCGAGGAATTCGTGGCGGATTATCCGCAGAAACGGTTTATCCAGCCCGAAGAGATCGCCGATCTGGTGGTTTACCTCTGCCGGGAGGAGGCAAAAGCGGTGAACGGAGAAGACATTAAAATCACCACGGGCGCGATGTTTTAATCGTTTGGAAATCCGCGATTCAAGGAGGTCTGTATGGATCTGGGCCTGAGGGGACGCCGGGCGTTGATTACCGGCGGGAGCAAAGGGATCGGCAAGGCGATTGCGTTTGAACTGGCGGGAGAAGGCGCAAACCTGGCCCTGTGTGCACGTGGCAACGAGGCCCTGCAGGCGACCGCAGCGGAACTGAGGGAAAAGACCGGGGTTGCCGTATTCGCAAAGACGGCCGATGTGACGGACGCAAAGGGGATATGCGCGTTTGTTGAGAAGGCGGCGTCCAGGCTGGGCGGGCTGGATATTCTGGTGAACAACGCGGGAAGCGCGCTGCCGGGCACGTTTGAAGAGGTGGACGAGGAACGCTGGCGAGCGGACCTGGATGTGAAGCTGTTTGCGGCCATGCGCTGCGTGAGGGCCGCACTGCCCTGCCTGAAACAAAGCGACCAGGCCAGGATCATCAATATCAACTCGATTGTGGGCCGGCAGTCCGCGCCTGAATATATCGCCAACAGTACGGACCGCGCGGCGTGTCTGGGCTTCAACAAGGTGCTGTCCGACAATCTGGCCCCATACGGCATTCTGGTCAACAGCATCAATCCCGGCAATGTGAAAAGCGAGGCCTGGGGAAGTACGCTGGATTATTTCGCCCCGGATGAGGCGCTCGAGGCATATTACCAACAGGTATCCGGGGAGACCCCGCTCGGCCGGGTTGCAGAGGCCGACGAGATCGCCGCGGTCGTCGCATTTCTGGCCAGCAAGCGCGCAAGCTATATTACCGGCGCGTCGATCGATGTGGACGGTGGGCTGGTGCGGTATATTTGAATTTTGGAATACGGTTTCCGTATTCGATGACATGGCTCTGATCCATCTACCCGTAGACCATCATGCCGATACCCTGAGTGTAAGGATTTCGGACGCACTCCTGGGCGAAGTGGTCCGGCCCATGCCCGTGCAGCCTGCGGCCGATCCGGAGGCGGAAATCCGGGACGCGCTGGAAAAGCCCATCGGCACGCCGCCCGTGGAGCAGATCGTGCGGTCCGGCCAGCGCGTTGCCGTGATCGTTGACGATATCACCCGGGAGACGCCCACGCGCCTTATGCTGCCGCCGATTCTGGAAAGGCTGGAGGCGGCCGGTATCCCGCGCGGAGATATCCGGGTCGTGATTGCCCTGGGCACGCACCGGCCGATGACAGAGGAGGAGGTCCTGGTCAAAGTTGGACCTGCCGTCGTTCGGGCGTATGAGATCGTGAACGTCCCGAGCCGGGACGAGGACCGGTTCGTCTATCTGGGCGCGTCCTCCGGCGGCATCCCTGCCCGGGTGCTCCGGGAGGTGGCCGGGGCGGATGTGCGCATCGGTCTGGGGGGGATTATCCCCCACGTGGACGCCGGGTTCAGTGGAGGCGCGAAGATTGTCCTGCCGGGGGTGTGCAGCGACCGGACGGTAGACGCCTTTCACGCCCGGGGGGCAGCGGTGGAAACGAACCTGCTGGGGGTGTTCGATGGGCCGATGCGGCGGGACCTGGAGCAGTTCGTAAGCCAACGGGTGGAGCTGCACTTTATTCTCAACGCTGTCCTGACCCGGGAGGGGGCACTCTATCGGTGCGTAGCCGGGCATTTTATCCAGGCCCACCGCGCCGGGGTGCGGATGGCGCAGGAAGTCTACTGCGTACCCGTGGCGCGCCGGTATCCGCTGGTGATTGCCAATTCCTTTCCGGCCAATATCGACCTGTGGCAGAGCTCCAAGTGCCTGTGGACCGGTGAGAAGATGGTCAGCGACGGGGGCATGCTGGTTCTGGTCACGCCCTGTAAAGAAGGGATTAACGTTCACCCACTGTATCCCGATTACATCGGCCGCGACCCGGATGACCTGCAAAAGGAGCTGGAGGAGGGCCGGGTGGAGGACCCAAATGCCTGCGGCGGCGCGATTCCGGTTGGTCGTATGAAGCGCCGGATCAGGTTCGGCCTGGTCTCCCCCGGACTGACCCGGGCGGATGCGGACCGGATGGGCTTTGCCTGTTATGGGTCGGTTGAGGAGGCCGTTGACGCAGAGCTGGGAGCGTCGCCGGAACCCGCGTGTGTGGGCGTGCTGACACATTGCGACTTTACGATCCCGCTTGTGCAATCGCAAGAGGGATCCGAAAGGCAGACTTGACAACTGAAAACAGGAGGAGAAACCCTGTGGGTGGTCTGAATGCCGGGCAACGCTCGTTTTACCTGGAGAACGGATACTTACTGCTGGAGGATGTGCTGCCCCGGGCGGACCTGCAGCCGCTGATCGATGAAATCGACGAGGTGATCGACCAACACGCCTGTCAGGCATACGCAGAGGGCCGACTGAGCGACCTGTTCGAGGACGAGCCCTTTGACCGCCGTCTGGCCTGCATCCGTGAGGCAATGGACGATGCTTCCTTCGGCAGGGAAGTGATGGAGAAGCGGCACAAGACGGCGGGAATGTTTCAGGTGGTCACGCACCCGGCGATCCTGGACATCGTGGAATCGGTGATCGGTCCGGAGATCCTCGCCCATCCCCAGTTCAACTGCCAGGCCAAGATGCCCCACGAAGCGCGTTCGCAGATCCCCTGGCACCAGGATCTGAGCTTTCTGGAGCGAGAGGCGGAACAGACGTTTATGGTGAATTTCTGGATCCCGCTGGTGGATGCCACGGTCGACAACGGGTGCCTGGAGGTGATCTCCGGCAGTCACAGGGCCGGGTTGAAGCCGCACGGGGATGTCCCCGGCTACCCGAATGCGGGCATCGTGGTGGGGTATGTTCCGGAGGGCGAACGGCTGTCCTGTCCGGTTCGGAAGGGGGGGGTGGTATTGTTCCAGCATAAGACGGCACACCGTTCCTTCCCCAACCGCACGGATCGCATCCGCTGGAGCCTGGATATCCGTTACAGCGATCCGGCGCTGCCCACGGGGCGCGCCGAGGTGCCGGGATTTATCGCCCGGAGCCGGGCGCATCCGGAGTCGGTCGCCAAAAGTCACCTGGACTGGTTGAAGTCGATGGAGGGGATCGATGACGAGAGGTAAGCATGAACCGGGTATGTCGAATACGAGCCGTCGCTACCCCTCCCCGGTGTCCGGCCTGGGCCTGGAGGGATATGCCGATGAGATGACGGTCTCTGCCGGTGGGAAGATCCGGTTTATGGTCAGTGGACCGCCAGGGACGGCGGACGTGAAAATGGTCCGGCTCATCCACGGAGATCCGAACCCATCCGGCCCGGGATACAGGGAAAGCGCCGTCGCGTGGGGTCAACCGGAACGTCTTGAGGTCGCAGAGCAATCCACCGACTTCGGCTCCTACATCGAGATCCCTCACGCCGATCTGCTGAACCCGGCGGGGGCGTTCACCCTCTCCCTCTGGTTTTATCCCACGCTTCTGGGCGGCGGATGGCATACCCTGGCGGCGAAGTGGGCGCCAGGCGATCTGAGCTATGCCCTCTACTTCGCGGGCGACCGGTTTTTGACGGCCGCGGTCTCCTGCGACGGTGCCACAGCAGCGTGGGCGACCGCGCGTGAATTCGCACACATCAAATGCTGGCAGTTCATCGCGTTCACATACAATCCCGATTCCGGGGACCTCTATCTCTACCAGTGCCTGACCGATACCTCGGGAGTCGTGGAGACAAGGAGCTCTCACGATGCCCTGGTTGTTTCTCCCAAGCGGATGAAGGCTGCACCCGTACATCCCGGCCGGGCACCCCTCCTCTTCGGTGCGACTCAGGACCCGCACGACCTCCGGCGACACTGGGCCCACTTCACCGGTAAAATCGGCCATCCGGTACTCCTGGATGAAGCCCTCGACAGGGATGGGATATGGGCCCTGGCACAGGGGGAAGACCCTCACGGCCTTGCGCCCGTACTCGGCTGCTGGGACCTCGGACAGGACGTCACTGGCGCCCGGGTCGTCGACGTCTCGCCCCACGGCAACCACGGCATAGCAGTCAATGTACCCGGAAGGGCGGTCACCGGACCTTTTTGGGCGGGGATGCCGTCCCGGCTTTATACCGAGGACCCCCAGGACTACAATGCGATCTATTTTCACGAGGATGACCTGGAGGACGCCGGGTGGGAACCCGCTTTCGAGGTCCGGGTCGATCCTGAAGTCCGGTCCGGCATCTACGCCGCACGGATTGAGCGGAATCACGACCGCGTCTTCATCCCGTTCGTCGTCACTGCCCCTCGCAGCGCCCTGGGGTGCCTTATCCCGACGCTGACCTGGCAGGCCTACGGGAGCAACCGGGGGGCCTACAGCTACACAGAGGATGGCGTCCTGGATCGGACCCTGAGCATGTACGATGTGCACAGCGATGGGTCCATGGGCTACTACCGAACCCGCCTGCAGCCGACGCGCGGGTGGAACCCCACGGCCGGTTTTCAGCACTGGGGCGCGCATACCATCACGGCAAATCTCTATCTGGTCGACTGGCTGGAAGAGAAAGGGCTGGATTATGAGGTGTTTGCGGATGAAGACCTCCACTGTCAGGGGATCGACCTGCTCTCAACGTATGGCTGCGTCATCCTCGGCAGCCACCCGGAATACTGTACGCAGGCGATGGTGGACAGTCTGGCCGGCTACATTCAGCAGGGCGGGCGGATCGTCTATCTCGCAGGCAACGGGCTGTACTGGGTGATGTCGATCGACCCGGAGCGGCCGCACCTTGTGGAACTCAGAAGGAGCGGAGAGGGGGATTACGGACCGACGTATCAGCCTCAGCCGGGGGAGGCCCAGCACAGCACGACGCTGGAGCTGGGCGGGCTGTGGGCGCGGCGGGGAAGGCCGCCCCGGAGGGTTGTGGGCGTGGAGCACGCCGCCAATGTCTGGATGCCCGCAGAGGGCAGGTGGGGGTACAGGCGCCTGCCGGAGAGCCACGACGAGCGCTATGCATTCGTGTTCGAGGGGGTCGGAAAAGAAGAGACGATCGGCGACTTTGGGCTGAACCTGGGCAGCGCGGCAGGGTTTGAGATGGATGCGGTGCAGCAGTGGCAGTGGGACGATCAGACCCCGGAGCCGGTTGTGCTGGCCCGGGCCGCCCACGAGGCATTCACGCCGCCCCGGCGCACCCCGGTGCCTGCGGTGTCGGAGATCGCGCTGACAACACACGCGGGCGGTGGCGCCGTGTTCTCGGCGGGGTCGGTGACGTGGACGGGGAGCCTGTCGCACAACCGATATGACAACAATGTTTCGAAGATCACGGAGAATGTCATCCGCCGCTTTCTGGATACGCCTCCGGGCGCGTCCGTACTGAATCCGCAGCAATGATGCGAGAGCGGGGAGGGAGCCGGATGGGCAATCCGACAGCGGGGACCAGGGGCCTGCTGCAGCGGCTGGACGATGGGGCGGTGATCTGCGCCGAGGGCTATCTGTTCGAACTGGAGCGGCGAGGCTACCTGCAGGCCGGCGCCTTCGTCCCGGAAGTCGTCCTGGACCACCCGGAGGTGGTCGCGGCACTGCACCGTGAATTTTTACGGGCGGGCACGGATGTGATTGAGGCGTTGACCTACTATGCACACCGGGAGAAACTGCGGCTGATCGGCAAAGAGGACAGGCTGGTCCCCCTCCAGAGGAACGCCCTGGAGATCGCCAGGGCGGTGGCCGCCGGGGCGGAGGGCGAACGTCCGCTGGTGGCGGGAAATATCTGCAATACCAATGTGTGGGACCCGTCGGACGCCGCCACGGATGTGAGGGCGATGTTCGACGAACAGGTCGCCTGGGCAGTTGAAGCCGGCGTGGATTTCATGATCGGCGAGACCTTTGCATTTTACGGAGAGGCAAAGTGCGCGCTGGAAGCGATCAAGCGGGCCGGACTGCCTGCGGTGATCACCCTGGCGCTGCACAGGGAAGGAACCTTTCGGGACGGGGTGGGGGTTGAGGAGTGCGCAAAAAGGCTGGAACAGGCCGGGGCGGATGTGGTGGGGCTGAACTGTACGCGGGGTCCTGCGACGATGATGCCCTTTGTGAAACGTATCCGGAATGCGGTCTCCTGCCATGTTGCGGCCCTGCCGGTGCCTTATCGGACCACGCAGGACCAGCCCACGTTCCAGTCGCTGCAGGATCCGGAGTGGGCCTGTCCGGACCGGCCGTTTCCAACGGCGCTGGACCCGTTTGCCTGCAACCGGTACGAGATGGGGGCGTTCGCCCGCGAGGCGTACGGGCTGGACATCCGCTACCTGGGCGTCTGCTGCGGCGCCGGTCCGCACCACATCCGGTCCGTGGCCGAGGCCCTGGGCCGTCGGCCGCCGGCGAGCGCGTACTCCCCTGATATGTCCAAACATTATGCGCTGGGCAGCGATTCGAGTTTGAAGCAGCACAACAGGGATTTTGTGGAGAAGCTCTGAATGGATGAGATACGCATGGGGATTGCCGGACTGGGCCACCGCGGGCTGCACTGGATCCGGCTGCTGCAGAAGGTGCCGGGCTACCGGATCACGGCGGTCTACGACTGGATTGAGCCGTTGCAGGAACGGGCGCTGGGGGAGATCGTCTATCGCGACGACGTGAAGGTGTTTGGCCATTACCAGGACTTCCTGGCGTTCGATGGGATGGATGCGGTTGGTCTGTGCGTGCGGCAAAAGGAGGTGGGGGCGATGGCGGCGCAGGCGCTGGAGGCGGGCAAGCACGTGAACTCCGAGGTGCCGGCGGCCTATACGATGGCGGACTGCTGGCGGATTGTGACGGATGTGGAGCGAACGGGGCTGGTGTACAGTCTAGCGGAGCAGACGCGGTTCTGGGGGTTCGTGGACGGGTGGCGTAAGCTGGTGGACGACGGGATGCTGGGCAGGATCACCTACGCCGAGGGGCAGTATGTGGGTTGGTACGGCACCCGCCAGTATTTCCAGGATTTCAAGACGGGGAAGCAGTACCCGGTGGAGGCGCTGCCCGACCATCCCGAAGCCGAACCGACGGTGCTCCACACGCTGCCCACGATCATTGGGGGGATCGGTTCACACGATATGTCTCTGGTGCTGAAGGTCCTGGACGATCGGGTGGTGGAGGTGGTGGGGATGAGCACGAAGGAGCCCAGTTACGCCTGGCCCCGGATCTCCTGCTCCGATATTCAGGTCGCATTGATGAAGACGGAAAAGGATACGGTGGTCCGGATGCTGTGCGGGTTTACCCAGCCCAGGCCGCACGGCGACCACCACTGGTGGCAGTTCATCGGCACGAAGGGAAGTATGGAGTGGCGGCGGTCGCTCCACGAGAAGCCGAAGGTGTGGTTTGCGGACGCCCAGATGAACGACTGGGCGGAGGTGGACTGGCAGTATCAGCGCACGGATGCGCCTTCAGAGGCCCGGGGCAGCGGCCACGGGGATGCGGACTATTATGTTCACGCGCATTTCAGGGATGCCGTACGTGAGGGCAAGCCATTGGAGCTGGACGTTTACAGGGCGATGGAGACGATTGCGCCGGCCATCCGGGCGTTCGATTCGATTGTGGAGGGGAGCAAGCCCATGGGGGTTCCTGATTTTCACCCGGGTGCGGACCGTCCCGCCGGTCAGATGCCGGCGGAAAGGAGCAGGGAATGTTAGACAAAACCGCTCTCTTAACCGACGCGCAGATGAGATTTTTTATTGTCAATGGATACGTAACGGTCAAAACCGACCTGCCTCCTGAGTTTCACAGATCCGTCTTCGAACAGACCGCAGCCGTGTTTGAAAAAGAAGGCAATCCGGGAAACAATTTACTGCCCAGAATCCCTGCTGTTCGACAGGTCTTCGATTCCAGGGCCGTGCAGGGCGCTCTGAGAAGTATTCTGGGCGAAGATTATTATATGCAGCCCCACCGTCACTGCCACTACAACCAGCCGGCAAGTCAGGGGCAAAACATGCATCAGGACGGAGGGAAGCGGTGGTCACATCTCACGCGCTGGATGCTGGCTTTTTATTATCCTCAAGATACATTCCAGGCGCTGGGTCCCACGGGAATCCTTCCGGGGAGTCACTATTATAACACACCGGACAGCGCCAGAATCAACGAGGAGCTCCCACTGTGCGGGGAAGCGGGTACGGTAACGATTGCCCACTATGATCTCTGGCACAGGGCAATGCCGAATCGCAGCGAGAAGAGACGTTATATGATGAAGTTCCTCTTTGCCCGAATGTCGGAGCCCCGGTCTCCTTCCTGGAACCATGCGCAGGCCGGTCCGTGGCAAAACGATCAGAGGATGTTTCAACATGTTTGGAACTGGCACTGTGGGCAGACAAACGGAGGTATGTCCCAGGCTTCCCGGTCCGGTGCAGGGTGCATATCGAAGCTTATGGAAGCGCTGGAAAGCGATTGGGAGCCGACAGGTCTCCATGCCGCTTATGCATTAAGTGGGTTGGGAGCGCCGGCCGTGCCCGGGTTGATCGAACGGTTGGGGAATGAATCTGAGGCGATATGCCGAAACACCTGCTATGCGCTGAGTGCGATGGGGACGCCTGCCGTGGGCGCGCTAATCGGCGCATTGCGCGATGGGGACTGGCGGATTCGGGATCGTGCAGCAGAGACGCTGGGCGATATGGGCCTTCCTGCGCGAGCCGCTTTACCCGCGTTAGTGCAGGCAATGCAGGATGAATCGGAGGAGGTCCGGTCCCATGCGGCCGAAGCGCTGGGGACGGTCGGTCAATTGGAGCCGACAACGGCCCCTGCGCTGATTTCAGGGCTGCGGGATGAACATGGGTGCGTCCGCCGCAACGCAGCACTGGCATTGGCGCGCCTGGGTGCGCATGCCAGGGATGCCGTGGATGCATTGCAAGCCGTACTTTTCGATGAAGACCGGTATGTTCGTGGCGATGCGGCCCATGCGCTTCACCGAATAGGCACCCCGGAAGCCAGAGGCGTGCTGCTGCGATTCCTCACGACGTCCCGGTGGTGCCCGTTGACCACGCCGGACAGCACGTTTTGAGGTCACAGTCCGGCGGTGACCGGTTCGTACTCACGGGAGACAACCCAGTCCGGCCGGGGGTTCTCGACGCCCCTGGGGATGTTATCGATGGCGCTGTAGGCGAAGATCACCGTCTGGCGAGGCGCGGGTGAGAAGTTGTGATTGGAGCCGTGCACGATGTTGCAGTCGAAGAAGCAGACGTCGCCGGCCTGGCCGACGACCGGATAGATCATGTCCTCGTCCGTAATGTGCTTCCGCAGCGCTTCGGGCTGGATGCACCACTGTTTGTAGCTTGTCGTCACGTCGTCGTCGTAGTGGTCCAGCACGCCCCACCTGTGGGACCCCGCGACGAGGAGTACGCAGCCGTTGTGAATCGTGTTTGGGCCGAACATGATCAGGACTGACACCAGGCGGTCATCAACGCCGTCGTATTGCCAGTAGCCGTAATCCTGGTGCCACAGCCAGACTGTGCCCTCAAAGGATTCCTTCAGGTTCAGCTTGCTGTGAAATATGTAGGCGTCGTCGCCCAGGATTTGTTTGACCGGTCCCCCGATTGGCTCCGATCTGCATATACTGCGCCAGGGTTCGACACGGCGGTGCATGCAGAACACGGTGCGCACGGGTCCGCTCTTTTCTCTGACGATGTGCACTTCCTCGGGATTGTTCTTCTCATTCACCAGATCGGCGGTGGAGGTCCGCAGTTCATCGATCTGCTGGGGAGACAGAAGCCCCGGTTGAAAGAGAAATCCCTGTTCACGGTATGTCTGAAGCTGTGCGTCGGTCCACATAGATCGTCCTCCTCAAAGGCGCGGGATCTTCATCCGGTCAGCATTTGCGACGGCAGCCACAGCGACAGCTGCGGAAACGCCATTGTCAGCGCAAGCGCGGCCACGATGAGCAGCAGGAAAGGCCAGACGGACGTGTAGATGTCACCCAGCGTGATGTTGGGTGGGCTGACACTTTTCATGTAGAAACAGGCCGGCCCGAATGGCGGCGACAGGTAGGAGATCTGCATGTTCATGCAGAATACGACGCCGAACCACACAATGTCAAATCCCTGTGCCTGAACGATGGGTACGAACAGGGGCATGGTCAGCAACACGATGCCGATCCAGTCCAGGAACATGCCCAGAAAGATGAGGATCAGCTGCATCACCACGATAATGCCCCAGCGTCCGAAGGGGAGGCCGGTCACGGTATTCTGGACGAACTGCGCGCCTCCGGCGAGCGTGTAGACGCCGATGAGCGTCTGGGCCCCGAAGAACAGCCACGCCAGCATGCACGTCACCTTGAGCGTGTCGTAGAGAGACCGTTTCACGCTGGCCACCGAAAGCGTGCGGTGCAATGCAGACACAACCAGGGCCCCCACACACCCGATGCCGGCGGCTTCCGTGGGTGTGGCCACGCCGGCGTAGATGCATCCCAGGACCGCTGCGGCCAGGGAGAACGGCAGGGCCAGTCCGCGCAGCAGCAGCAGTTTCTGCTTCAGCGGAACGCCTCTTTCCTCCGGTGGGGCCGCCGGCGCTACGTGCGGACTCAGGTACGACCTGATCAGGATGTAGGCGACAAAGAGGGTGGCCAGGAGCAGACCGGGCACGATACCGGCGATGAACAGTTCGCCGACCGACGCGCCCGATACCATGGCGTAGACGATAAACACGATGCTGGGCGGGATGAGCGAGGCCATGCCGCCTCCGGCGCAGATGCTGCCCAGGGCGATGCGCCTGTCGTAGTTTCTTTCCAGCATGGCCGGCAGTGCGACCAGGCCGAAGGTCACGATCTCGGCGCCTATGATCCCCACCATCGCGGCCATGATCGTGCAGGAGATCACCGTGCCGACGGCGAGGCCTCCCCTCAGACCTCCGGACCAGACGTGGACGGCGCGAAAGAGCTGTTCCGTGGCCCCGGACCGCTGGAGGATGGAGGCCATGAGCACGAACAGAGGAACCGCCACCAGCGTGTAGTTCAGCATCATGGCGTAGACGCGAGCGACCATCATCAGCATCACGGACGGGCCGAACAGGATCAGGGCGAAAATCACCGAGGTGGCGCCCATCACCCACGCCAGCGGCAGCCCCGACAACAACAGGATGATGAACGTGGCGATGATCAGCAGCGTGATCAGTTCGATGCTCACGGATGTTCGCCCCGGATCGCGACATGCAGATCTCTGATGAGTTTCCCGACGCCCTGGAGGAGCAGAAGAAAGATGCCGGCGGCCAGCGCGATTTTAAAGGGATAGACCGGCGGGTCCCACGGCGAGCCGGAGGTTTCCCTCACCTCAAGCGAATCCCATGCGTAGCGCAGGGACGCCCACAACATCATGCCCAGGTAGAGCGCAAAGAACAGGAAGGAGACGGCGTCGGCAATCGCCCGGCCCCTGGCCGAGAGGCGGCCGTAGACCAGCTCGATCTTCACGTGTTTTCCCTCGTGGGCGGTCCACGCTGCTCCCATCACATAGACCAGGGCGCAGCCAAATACTATTGATTCGCTGGCCCACAGGGTCGGCGCGTGGAAGACATACCGCATCAAGATTTCGTAGACCACCACGAAGACCACGAGCAGCGTCAGGAGGCTGAACAACTTTCCGGTGCGGATGATGAGACGATCGATCAATCGACGCTCCCTCCACCACCGTCGCTCAGCAGCCCCAGCTCTTTAAGCCAGGCCTTCTGGGCATCGATGACTGTTTTGCACATGGGGCTCTTTTTGGCCCATTCATCCCACATTTCACGGGCTGCGGCTCGAGCGCGGGCCAGTTCCTGTTCGTTCCAGATAATCGGCGTTACGCCCTTGCTTTTCATCTCGCCGATTGCTCGCAGGTCGTCGATTGCCACACGTTCAACCATGTCCCATGCCCACTGCCGGACGGCCGTCCGGAGGATTTGCTTGATATCGTCGGGCAGCCTGTCCCATTCCTTCTGGTTCACCGTGAAGTCGCCCACGGGCATTGCATGGAAGCCCGGAAAGTTGAAGTACCTGGCAACCTGATAGAGACCCATCCGCTGGTTCATGGAAGGGGTTCCCCAGTCCGTGCCGTCAATCACGCCCTTGTCCAGCGCGGAGTAGACTTCGCTTCCGGGGAGGGTCACGACAGAGGCGCCCAACCTGGCCAGCAGGCGCGCGGCCATGCCCTGGGGCGCCCGAAACTTCAAGCCCTTGAAGTCCTCGATCCTCCTGATGGGCACCTTGGACGGCATGGACTCCATGCCCCATAAGGTCACGCCGACACAGTAGACGCCGAAAGGCCTGTAGATCTCGTTGAGCAGGTCAAGACCGCCGCGGTAGTGGTAGAAGGCGTCCACTTCCCAGGGGTGACGCCAGGCCCCGACCAGGTCGCTTATCGGGGCAAAGGCCGGGTTCTTGCCGGTCCAGTATCCCGGCCACTGGTGCATGGCCTGCAGGATGTTGTGCCTCACCGCATCGAGGCACTCGAACGTCGGCACGATTGGATGGATGTCCCGATCATGATCACACGCTACGAAACAGGCGCGCCGGACACGCCTGCGGCGTTGCGGCGTTGCGCTGGCGCCGGGGGCGAGTCCACGGTCGCATTGATGGGCGACCCGGGCATCCTCGATAGAAGGCTGCTGCTTGGCTTCTTCTGCTCGGTGCGCTGTCCGGGCGACGTGGTCCTCAAGACCTACGATCTTGCGCGGAAGCTGCGCGAAACCGACGTGACGGTTGTCGGCGGTTTCCAGTCGCCTATGGAGAAGGAGTGTCTGGACGTGCTGCTGCGGGGTTCGGCGTCCATCGTGGTTTGTCCCGCGCGCGGACTTGGCCGGATGCGGATTCCGAAAGGCTGGCGGGACCCGCTCGCCGAAGGGCGTCTCCTGATTCTTTCCTTTTTCGACGACAGGGTTCGACGCGTCACGGCAACCATCGCCGCCAGGCGCAATGCCCGTGTCGCCGCGCTTGCCGACCGTATCCTGATCGCCTACGCTGAAATGGGCGGAAAAATCGAGGCTTTGTGCAAACATGCGCTGGCCAGCGGAAAACCGGTGTTCACCCTGGAGTCCGTGGACAATGCCCACCTCATGGAACCTGGCGTCCGGCCAGTGTCTGCTGACAACCCCGCGTGCCTCATAGCGGATCGAGTCGATCCTTGACACCCATGTCACTAACCGCTGACTTGCGCCCTTCGCACTAACACATTTCACTGGAAGAGCATGGACTTTAGTGATTGGGCAGGTATTCTGGATAGGATACAAGCCCAGATTCGCGCCGAAAACCTGCGCCTCACGCTCAGCAAGAAATGGTTGAGGAGCATATCTCGACTGGCGATCTTCTGGAAGCAATCGCAGAAGGACAGATCCTGGAATACTACGCTCAACATCGAAGGGGGGCGTGTTGCCTGCTATATGGTATTACCGCGGCGGGGCGTGCCATCCATGTCGTTTGCACGACTGATCGGCCAACTCTGCCACACTCGTGTCGTAAGGATAGGGCAAGGAGACAATCGACATGAAGTGCAGCATCGACGGATGCCCGGGAGAATACGAAGCGAAAAACATTATGCACACCGTACGGCGCCATGGTCAGGTGATCGTCATCGACCATGTTCCGGCTGACGTCTGTTCCTTTTGTGGCGACGCGTTGCTGAATCTCGACACTGTTCAAAGGATTGAAAGCCTGCTTGAGGAGGAACGCCAGCCGGCAACGACAGTGCCTCTCTATGAATTCGTGTGAAATGCGGGCTTTTGCGTGATCTCACATGAGCAAGTCGCCGCGCTGTACCCGCGCCTCGATGACTCCGCCATCATCGAGTCTGGAGAGGTCTGGCCGGGCTTTACATTTATATGGAGCAAGCCCTTGGGTGCAAGGTGGATATCCGCCAGCTAAGCAAGAATCTCCGCACTGCGTTTATTCAACGGATCGAAAAAGAAGCATTATACGTATGAATGATTCTGTTAGTTTGAAAAATTCACACAGGAGAATTCAGCGATGGTGTCAGACGTGGATCTTAGCAGCGACCCTGTTCTATCCGTATTCCTGGACGTCGTGGGTGACGTTCAGTGGCTTCGCGTCCTGGACGCGGGATGCGGCGGCCCGGTCGCAAGACTCCTTGCGAGTCGCGGAGCGGAAGTCTGTGCGGTCGACAATACACAAAGACGCCCTTCTATGGGTCCCGACGAATCTTTTAGAAGAGAGGAGGTTACGTTAATATGGGACTTCTGGATACCCCTTCCTTCGGCGACGAATACCCTAATGCACCAGGTTGGACGTGGCTTATCCAGCCTGTGTCGACGAAATTTACGAATTGGTCTCAGGCCGGCGTTGTGAGTATTATAGAGGAAGATAAAGAAGGGGCCTTTACTATCACCGCTGCTTGGAAACCCTCAGACGGCACTGCTTACCGTGCTGTTGTATTCGATAAAGGGAAGCGTCGCTATCTGCCTACCGGAAGTCGGGGAGGAGGAAGTAACGGAATTCAGATGACGAGGTACCAGTTTAGTGCTGATACCATACCATCTGAGGAAGTGGCATATGTGGGGATTGAAATACTCACGCCAGAAGGTTGGGCCACTGCCTCCCGGCACGCTCTGAAAGAGGCCAAGGAAGCTGGAATAGAGATTCTCCCATTGCCTCAAGTTGGTAAACCTTACTCGTTCAGCTTAAAAGCGGTTGATGAAAAAATAATCCAATCAGAGGATCTTAAAGGGAAGGTTGTGATCTTGGATTGCTGGGCAACTTGGTGTGCGCCGTGCATGAGAAAAATGCCAGAGTTGCGGGAAGCATACAGTAAGTGGCACGGCAAAGAATTCGAGATTATTGGGATCAATTTTGATCAGGACTTAGATAACGCCCGTGACGCTATCCAAAATGGAGATCTCGTATGGCCTCAAGTCTATGTGCCAAGCGACAAGGGCATTCGCGATCTGTGGTTTAAGGCTTCAAGTATTCGTACTCTTCCAAGGCTGTTGCTGATAGACAGGGAAGGTAACTTGAGGCTTGACACAAACAATCCTGGCGAATTAAAGGCCTCCCTTGCAGCACTGATGGAGAAGCATGATCGCTGAACCGAATGGAACCCGGTGTCCGGCCGGTTGTCTGCTGACAACCCCGCGCGCCTCATAGCGGACCGAATTGAGCCTTCAGCCGGTGGCGGTCTGAGCAAATTCGGTTAAAGGAACCGGATGGAAAAGATCATCCTGGATACCGACATTATTCTCTTGTTTACACAAACGCTCCGTGCTATTTTTTAAAATGGTTTTGTATAAATTTCTTCGGGGGGTGTATGGGAGGATAGAGGGGTAGGCTTCTTAGTTTTCTTAGTAAGTGGAAGCAAAGGAGGGCGTTATAGGTGCTGTCAGCGTTGTGATGGGGTTGATCAATCGAGTTGTAAGGGGGGAGCGTCCTGAAGGCGTGATTCAGGAGCAAGAGGAAGATCCTTTTCTTGCCCAGTCTTTGGAGATTGATGAGGATATCCGTACTGGAAAGAATCGTCCTTTAACGCCGGAGGAGCAGCGCCGGTTTATTGAAAGAGTAAAAAGGGGTGGGAAGTGAATGAGGGTCAGAGGCCCCAAGAACAGCCAAAACCTGAAGTGAATGGTACTTCAATAAAGCAGGCGATCACCTTGTATAGTGGCATTTGAGGGCTTTGTCATGACAACGTCAGCACAGATTATGCAACATTTGCAAACGCTACCAGAATCTGTACAGCGGGAAGTTCTGGATTTTGTCGAGTTTCTTAAATCACGGCGTGAAATACCGAAAACCCGTGAAGAGGATGCGATGTGGACAGACTTATCCCTCGCGTCAGCAATGCGTGGTATGGAAGATGAAGACGCGCCGTACGCGCCGACAGATATCAAGGAATCTTTTAGATGATTCAGGAAGGCCAGATCACGCTTTTTGCCTTTCTCCAAACAAGGCGATTAATACGTGGCCGTATTTCGTTCCCGCCGGGTCAATTTATCTGGCGGGATTTCTGTACATGGGCCACGTCAATGCTCTTTTTGGGGGGGATATGGCCCCTGGAGACGGGGTAGAGGCTGTCACCTTGCGAAGGAGGCGGATATGGCACGACCGGTCACGATTTCGCTTGTGAGTTTTCCCACGTTTCCGGCCGGAGCACCCGACCGGCTTGCAAGGACGATCGGGCGCATGGAGACGTTCGTGGACGAGGCCGCACGCCGCGACAGTGCCCTGGTCGCGTTTCCGGAAACGTGCAATTATCTGGCTTCGGGCCCCACCTGGCTGGAGGCCGAACCGATGGACGGCCCCACGCTTTCCGCGATGCGCAGGAAGGCCTCAGCGCACGGCATGTATGTCGTGTGTCCCCTGGTCCTTGATGAAGATGGAACACGTCGGAACAGTTCCGTGCTGATCGGCCGTGACGGCCGGGTCGCCGGCATCTATCGCAAGAATTTCCCCACCCACGAAGAACTGGACGCGGGCGTCATCCCCGGCACGGAGGCGCCCGTATTCGAGACGGACTTCGGTCGCCTGGGTCTGTCCATCTGTTTCGACCTGTTTTTTTGGGAGGTCGGCTCCCGGCTTGCAGCGGGTGGGGCGGAACTGGTCATCTGGTCCAGCATGCCCCCGGGCGGGCGGATGTTGGCCAGGTGGCCGACCGAGTTCGGCTTTCAGATGGGCGCCGTCACGTCCAACCGCTCCACATTCGTGGATGTGGCCGGGCGCGAGATCGCGATGATGCGCGGCGGTATCTACGACGCCACCGGAGGGGAGGTCGCGCCTCTGACAACGGCCACACTGGACCTCGACCGCCGGCTGCTGTGTCACGACTACAACCTCCGGCGGATTGAAGCGGTCTGCGAAAAATACGGAAGCAGCAATATTTACGCCGAGTGGATCAGAAGCGAGTGCCTGGTGGTCTTCGGTTCCCAGATGCCGGATATTACCACCGACGAATTGATCCGGGAGTTCGACATGGAGACGATGCGCGACTATCTGGAACGCGCCCGACGCAGCCGCAAGCGGGCGCTGGAAGGCGCCTATTGCCCGGATGATGCTGAGCAGATGTCTTAAGCCCCCGGCAGTTTTCGTATCCGATCAGAGGACGGTACCTTGGACAGGCCGCAGACCTGCGCAACCGTGGTTGCACAGACCCTGAAATCCTCCGGAATTCGTTATGTTTTCGGCCACCCGGGCGGTGAGGTGGTGGACCTGATCGAGGCGCTGGAGACGCACGGCATCCAGTTCGTGCTGACCGGACACGAGTCGGCGGCCGCGTTTATGGCGAGCACGGCCGGACGGATGACAGGGACACCGGGCGTGTGTCTGGCGACGCTTGGACCGGGGGCGTGCAACCTGGTGCTGGGTGTGGGCTGCGCGTACCTTGACAGAGACCCCATGCTGGCCATTTCCGCCCGGACGGTTGATTCGCGCATCCGGATGAGCGACAAGCAGAACTTGCGGCTCAACGAGATTTTTGCGCCCATCAGCAAGTGGTCGGCCGACCTGGACGGCACGGACACGGGAGGGACGGTCCGGTCCGCATTGTCGGTTGCCGCGACGCCGCCGTGCGGGCCGGTCTACCTGACGCTGCCCAACGACGTTGCCGTGGCGCCCGACCGGCCTGCGGCGGCCGCACCCTCGCGGCCCGGCGGCCCGGGACGTGGCGATGGGGGGTTTGAGGAGATCGTACAGGCGTTGAACAACGCGAAGCGGCCCATCGGTGTGGTCGGCATTGCGCTGCACCCTGAGAAAGACGTCCGGGCCGTGCGCGGCCTCTTCGAGCAGACCGGGATTCCTTACGTGGTGCTGCCGCAGGCCAAGGGGATTGCCAATGAAGCGGGCGGGGGGTATCTGGGCACGGTCGCGTCGGCGGCCGGGGATGCGGTCCTTGTCGAAGCGCTGGAGCAGAGCGATTGTCTGCTGGGCGTCGGGTTCGATCCGGTGGAATCGGCTCAGGACTGGCATTTCCACCGTCCGGTCTACTCGCTGGCCAATACGTCCATCCGGTTTGGGGACTACCGGCCCACTGCGGAGTGCGTGGGCGACGTGAGCGCGTTGTTGCAGCGGTTGGGGAAGGCATACCGGGGAGGTTCGGAGTGGACACGGGCAGAAGTGGGGGAGGTGCGAGAGCGGGTTGAGGCTGCGATGCGGCCGCCCGATGCGTCTGGACCTGAGGGGGTATCGCCCTACCACCTGATGCAGGCGCTTGCGGCGGCGCTGCCGGAGGAGACCATTGTTTCAACCGACGTGGGAGCGCACAAGATGCTGCTCGCGCAGGTCTGGAAGGCACGATATGCCCGCTCCTTTCTGGTCTCCAACGGTCTTTCGGCGATGGGCTACGGCGTGCCCGCGGCGCTTGCGGCGGCGTTGCTGCGGCCGGAGCGACCCGTGGTGGGGGTGGTCGGCGATGCCGGGTTTGCGATGATGGCTCAGGAGCTGGAGACCGCCCGGCGGATGGGGGTTTCACCCCTGCTGGTTGTGCTGTGTGATCGGTCTCTGGCGATCATCAAGGTCGCCCAGGATATGCGTGAGATTCCCTATCGGGGCGTGGACCTGGGGCCGGTGGACTGGAAAAGGGTGGCCGAGGGGTTCGGCGCAAAAGGGGTGAGGGCGGCGACACCGGGTGAGGTGAACAAAGCCGTGGAGGACTGGCTGGGACATCCCGGGCTCACGGTGCTGGCCGTAGAGGTGGATGAGGCGCTCTATGCGGGTCTGACGTACTGACGGCGAGATCCATTCAGCCTCAACTATAAAATAGGGCTTGACATCTGTTTTTTTATATTTTATATTATGGGTGTAATAGTTAAGTAGTATAGTAGATCGCTATGATATGAGAGGACAATATGATCTGCATCGAACAGCTCAATTTCAGGTACGGGAGGGTGGACCTGTTTGACCAGCTAAACCTGACCCTCAAGCCTGGAAATATCTACGGCTTGCTCGGTAAGAATGGCGCCGGCAAGACGAGTTTGTTGAAGATCGTCACCGGGTTGCTGACTCCCCGGGCGGGTACCGTGTCAGTCTTTGGCCGGGAACCGAGAAAGCGACAACCGGAACTCCTGGCCGATGTCTGTCTGGTTCCGGAGGAGTTTTACACACCGGCACTGACCGTCGAGCAGTACCAGTCGGTCTGGGGTGGCTTCTATCCACGCTTTGACACACAGGCCTTTCACGGCTATAGGTCTTCAGAAAAAGAATCT
>JAAXHW010000040.1 GCA_012270675.1 Candidatus Latescibacterota bacterium
TTTGATCCCTAACCGATCACGTATGAGTTCTGGTCCTTTGTGTGAGTTTTCTGTGTGCCTCCACTGCCTCTGGAGAGGCTTTGCCAGAGCTGATGGTGCACAAAGGAGAGCATGTGGTCTCTCTGACTGTCCGCAATGAAACCAGCCGGCCGGTCAACCAATTGACGATTACCTCTGAAAAGGCGCTCCCGACCTGGCTTCGTGTCCCCCAGACGTTTGTCCCTCTGCTCACGACAGAAGATGCCCATGAAGTCACTTTTCCGCTGACGGTGGTCGATGCCCCCGAGAATGCACATATCATACTTCCTCTGATCCTGACGGATGACCTGGGACGAACGTGGCAGGTGCGCGTAGGTCTGCGTTTCGGTGCATCTCCCCCATTGCAGGACGCCCTGCTTCCAAATGTACCCAATCCCTTCAACCCGACCACCACCATCCGTTACCATCTATCAGGCACAGCAGCACGTCCCACCACGCTGATGATCTACACGATTTCGGGACAACAGGTGCGAACGCTTGTCAATGAGACACAGAAACCCGGCGTTTACAAGATCCACTGGGACGGCACAGACGACCAGAGGCGCGTTGTGGCAAGCGGTATCTACCTCTACAAACTTGTATCGGGAAATTTCAGCCAAACCCAGAAAATGATGCTGATCAAATAAGAATCGTATGGCCCTTTGATAAATGCGAATACGAAGAAACCTCATCAGGAGGCAACAAGATGCGTCACCTCACACTGCTGTTATTGATCCCGTGCCTGATTTGCATAATGCCGGGTCAGGGGGCGGCAGAGCGACCTGTATACACAACCGTTCTGCTTAAAGGAAATCTGTCGGTATCCATCGACGGGGACCTGTCTGACTGGAGCGCAATCGAAGCCGTCTCTCAACCCCTGACCGGATGGATGAAGGTCAGAAACTGGCTGATGGAAGACCCGTTTCTCAAGGAGAATTTCCAGGGGCCAGAGGATCTGTCCGCCAGTTTTCGCGCCTTTGCAGACCAAGACCATCTCTATGTAGTCGTTGAGGTAACGGATGATCGCTTGGTCTTCGGGGATTCTAAGACCTTCGGCAGGGGTGGACACGACGATATGGTGCACATCTACCTCGACGGAGATCTTGCGAAGAAGAATACAGAGATCCTGATCCCCATGCGTTCGGATTATGACGACAATGATTCAGTAATCGGCATTACCAGGAACCAGAACGGAATGGTTGTGCTGGAAGGCTCCCTCCTGGAAACCCGTATCATGGTGCCTTACCTGTGGAATGCTGTGGGAGTGCAGGCAGCAGTCCGAGAGCAAAAGGATGGCTATGTTGTGGAAGTGCAGGTTCCCAGGGGTGTCCTCGGCCTGGAAGCCTTTCGCAAAGGGACAAAAATCGGGTTGAATGTAGCCGTTACCGATGATGACGACGGAGGATGGAGGGACAATAAGCTCGGCTGGTCCGGTGATGTGGAAAATCTGGGGTCTCTCACCACCGTAAATATCGGACATCTGATTCTCGGCTCCGAACAGACTTTGCTGCAAGTCCCAAAGGCCAAAGACGCTTTCCCCCAACATGACTATATAAAACGAATTCGGCATCCTGCGACAAAGCCCACTAACGTTCCAGAGTTGCCCTCCGAATTCCTGGCTAAAGTCCGCGAGGGAGAGGGAGGCAGACTCATTGTCACGCTCACGGATGATGAACTGGTTCGGCGCCGGATCGGGATTAACGAACTGCACAGCGGCAATATCGAAATCGTGCGGCAATATTTGGCTACAATCAAGGCTGAAGCTCCCGAAAGCAAGCATGTGATCTGGGCTGCCGGGCTGGTATCGGCGCTGGTCCAACCACAGGGCCGTTACGATGAAGCTCTTCAGGCGCTTGACGACATAGACCACGCTGCCCAAGATCCACGGATCATGAACTGGAACTCCCAGCGGCGTTTACATTTAATCACCTCTCAAGCAAAGCAGTTTGAGAGAACGTCCAGGCTTGACGAAGCAGCCGCATTGTGGAAGCAATCCATACAGAGCGCAGTGGACCTCGCCGAAAGGGAATCGGTTAGACAGGACCGGATGCTTACCTCATACGTACTGGACGCCTTTTTGGCGAATTCCTTTCCCATGTTGGTAGAGTTGCACGCCCAGCGTAGAGACCAGGAAAACGCCGACAATGTAAGACGGGAAGCGATTGACCACTACAACAAGGTGCTCCGGGTTCCTTCATATGCGAAAGAAAATCTTGGTCGAAAAGCACTCAGGAGACAGCTGAGGTATCGTCTCTATTTTGGAGAAGATGCTTTAGCGGCGAAGGAGGTCGAGCACTATCTGAAGACCATAGCCGACTATCCAAACCATGTAACCCTGGCACTGGTACAAGTTGGGAATACCTATCGTCAAGCAAGGCGGTATGAGAAGTCTCTGGCCTTCTACCAGAGAGCCTTGGAACTTTCCCAGGGTGTGGGGACGGCAGCAATGGAGGCATATCACGAATCGGGACTTACTTACTGTGCGCTGGGGGACTGGCAAAAGGCGATCGAGCGTTTTGAAACAGTATTGGCGAAAGATACGCAATCAAATCCTTATGGGACTTACAGAATTCCAGCAGCCCATTACTGGATGGCCCGTGCGTATGAACGCATGGACTATTATGGCACTGCCGAAGATGTGTTGAACGAATTGCTCCAGAAATATGCTGACTATCCTGACTATACAGGTTCTATGGAGAAAGCACGCAGCCTGTTGAATGAACTAAAAATCTTAATCTTAGAACAGATTCCTGCTCATAGTTTTTAGGACCTCTATACGATTCCTGGCCCTTGCCGATTGTATTTTCCATAATATACTGTATATTTTGGAGGTTAGGGACATGTGTTACAGAAGGTGTGGGTCAACTCATAAAGTGCGTTTTTTGCTTTTGTTGATAAGCACATTGACAACGACATCGATTTGTAAAGCGTCATCTGGGGACCCTTACCCTAACTCGACCTCTCACGGCACACCCCAGAATGGTTCGCTCTCGAAAGGGTATCTAATTGTAGCCGCTACAGGTTTCTACGTCTATGGAACATCCAGTAAACGATATGCAAACGGATCGTTAAGAGCGCTGCTAGAGAAAGTTGGGTCTAAGTGGAATGAGGACTATTCTGCTGAACATGGAAAATTTGGTGCTGGAAGAGCGAGTAAGAAGAGTGGTGGAGAGATGCCTGGGGCATCTCATGAGAACGGTTTAGATCTCGACCTGCGTTATATACGAACGGATAAGGCCAAGAAAGGGGTGGAAATCACTGATTCACAATATGATAGGGAAGCATCTAAATCACTGATAAAATTATTCCTCAACCACTCAAGCGTCACCCATGTATTCACAAGTGACGGAACTCTTAGAAACCAACTAAATGATTCCAGAGTTCAAAATTGGGCAGGCCATGATGATCATTTTCACGTCAGGATCAAAGATCCTGATGGAACCGGCAACTAATGAAGTTATAAACAAGATTTGGATTGATTTGCTTCTTTTTAGATTTTACGCGTGCTTAAAAAGGAGATGATCGCAATGACTCGGTTAACATTTAGTCTCCTGGTGATATTGGTTTTATCGGGTGGGATCAACCGCCTTCACAGTCAGGTGGGTTTTACAGATTCTGAACGTGAAGGCCTGTTCATTAAAGTCCCTGGATCAGCAGTACAAGAGATTTATAGTAACCCTGACGAGAGGATTCTCAAAGCCAAAGTGTCCCCCCGACAGGACTGGCTGGCAGCGATCGTGTATAATCGAGTTGTACGCGATGCCGAAGGGTGGGCAAACCGGGATATTCTTGTATTCCATAACCGGAAAATTGTTGGAAGAATAAAGGGAAAAATAAAAAAGTTCGACTGGAGCCCTGAGGGGGGTCAGCTTGTCTATATAGAGGGTAGATATGATATTGATATGTTTGATATGTTACTTGGGCGATCTCTCTATCTGTACGATGTGAGCACACGTAAGACGAAAAAGCTCACAGAGTCTGTCAACGATGAGATTTTCTGGGATGTGACGTGGGCAGAGTTTGATGGGAATATCTATTTGTGGACACAGTTAGTGGGTGAAGGCTGGAAGGTATACAGAGTGGACCAGGAGGCCGGCGAGAGGGAGTTGACGGATTATAAGGCGGTTAATTTCTCTCCGGATGGGAAGTTCTATTTTGAAGAGAGTGGGGAGGGGGGAAGCCCCGCTATGCTGTTTAAGCGAGCGACGAATGAGCAGATTTACAAAAGCCCGACAGACGAGGGAAGAGCGTTCCTGGGATGGGGAGTTTCATCCGAAGGCGAGCGTCTTTTGTATCTTCGCGATGGGCATCTCAATGTCAGTATCGTAAACTGTGACCAGGGTGGACTTGAAACGATGGTTGAAAGATCAGATTACTCAGTACCCATCTTTGACGGCAAGGACATCCACTGGACCTACCGTGATCCGGATGGCAGGCTTCAGCTTTTGAAACCGTGAGCATTGGCAATTGGCAGTCAGGCACAGATCCGAGAAGAGATCTGAAGATATTATTGTACACCAGATGGGAGGTGTGATATGAAACGGGTACTGGTGTTGTCCGCTGTTGTCGCACTGCTGGTTTTCCCGGTGCAGGGCGCGGCCGTAATCCATCACGAGGTCCTGGTCAACGCCTCCGGCGACCTCCTGTTGTCCGGACAGGAGGTTTCAGTGGATGTGAAGATGACCAACCGGAAGATGCTGCACGGGTACGGCTTTGTGCTGAACTACGATCCGGACCGGTTTGCGTTTGTGCGGATTGTGCCGGCCGAGTTTACGGCGGAGCTGCTGCGGTCGGGCGGTGGCGAGCCGCCGGAGTTCACCGCTCAGGTGGCCCGGCCCGGCCGGCTGCTGCTGGCGAACGCGTCGGGGATTTGCGACGCGGGTGTGTTTGAGGGCACGGGGGTTTACAACGGTACGGTGACCACCGTGGTCTTCAAGGTGCTCCAGTCGTTTGAGAGCGATGCGCGGATCGAGATCGCCGAGGGGGTGCTGCTGGGGCCCGATGTGGCCGAAGGCCCGATGGCGCTCCTGTTGAAGGGTGAGGGTACGCCCACGGGGTTCGAACTTTTCCAGAATTTCCCGAATCCGTTCAATCCGGAGACGCAAATCGTGTTCCACCTGCCCCGGGCCGCGGAGATCTCTCTGGCGGTCTACAACGTGCAGGGCCAGCGGGTCCGCGTGCTGGGCCGGGGCTACTGGGAAGCCGGTGCGTACCAGACGCGCTGGGACGGGCTGGACGCCTCCGGACGGCCGGTGTCGAGCGGTGTGTACTTCTACCGTCTGACCGCCGACGCGTTTCAGGCGCAGCGCCCGATGTTGTTGCTCAAATAAGAAGCTGTTTCTAAGAGGAGGACTGCCTATGGAGGTTACACCGATAAGAGCCGGGTATAGCAGGTTGTTTATTCACCACAGAGGTATTCCATCGGCGCTTCACAGTCACAGGGTCGATGGGGTTCAAGCAAGGAGCTGGCGTATGAATCGCATTTTTCTGGTTATTGGCATGGCCGTGGCCCTCTGCCTATTGGCCGGGCAGGCGTGGTCTCAGGCGTCTTACGGGAAGATCACCGGAAGGGTGACTGCCGCGAGCGGTGAGATCCTGCCGGGGGCCAACGTGGTCATCGAAGATACGCGCTTCGGGGCGACGTCCGACAGTGAGGGCTTCTATGTTATGATCGGTGTGGAGCCGGGCCTTTACAAGTTGAAGGCTTCGATGGTCGGCTACGAGGCGGTGGTGCGGCAGGGGGTGAAGGTGGCTGCGGGCCTGACGACGGTGGCGAACTTCACGCTCCGGGAGTCGGCGATTGAGGCGGCCGAGATCGTGGTGACGGCCGAGCGGCCGCTTGTGGAGGTGGACCGGACCTCAAGCGAGACGAAAATCTCGTCGCAGGAGATCGCACAGGTCCCGATTATTCGAGACGTGAGGTCGCACCTCCAGTACGCCGTGGGCACCAATGTGAACGACAGCCCCGGCAACGGGGTGCGCATCCGCCACATGAGTTATTATTCGATGCGTGCGGCGCAGACCTGGACGTTCGACGGCATTGAGTTGATGAACCTGGACACGTCGCAGCAGGGGGGGGTCAGGCAGTACACGAACCTGCCCGTGACGTCCATCGGCGAGATGGGCCTCGTAAGAGGGGGCGCCGACGCCTCGCAGGCCTCCTCGCCCGCGGGTGTGATCAATATTGTCAGCCGGGAGGGAACGCGGATCTACCGCGGCGGCATCGACCTCCGGATCGAGCCGTCCGGCAGGCGGCACCGGGGCGCGAACGTTTACGACGCGACCCCCGGGCAGCGGGGGGGGGCGAATGGGTACTGGCGGGACAGGCTGCAGTGGAACAATCCCGAGTGGGTGAATGAGAAAGACCCGGAAACCGGGCAGCAGATCCACGTGAGGCAGGACTACGAGGGCGCGATCGGACACCTGGTGGAGGGGTGGGTCAGCGGGCCTGTGGCCGATAACGTGACCTTTGTGCTGAGTGGGAAGACCAGCCGGGCCAAGCAGACGCTCCCCGCCCCGACGCGGGTGGGGCTGCGCCAGAACAGCGTATTCGGAAAGCTCAGCTTCACGCCCACGTCCGACCTCAAGCTGAAGGTGGGGTATAACTACTCGGACGAGCCCACGTTTTTCGGGGATGCCAACCGGTCTGTGAATTCCAACCTCTTTTTGATCAACGGCACGACGGGCTACGAGCAGAAGCGGGTGAACCAGATCTTCTACGTGACGGGCACCCACAGCCTCAGCCCCAGGATGTTCCACGAGTTCCAGGTCGCGTATTTTGGAACGAAAACTGAACCGGACGGCACCGTGGACGCCACGACGACGTCCTGGCGAAGGGACGCGCTGGGCCAGTTCAATCTTGACCGGGAGCGCAGGCGTATTGTTGTGGAAGACAACCGCCGGTACAATCTCCGCTACGACTTCACCGGTCAGCTCACCCGGCGCAACCTTTTCAAGGCGGGTTTCGTGTTTCAGAACCTCAACAATCTCAATTGGGACTACAACCGGTCGAGCGCGACCAACGCCACATTGAAGATTCTGGCCGGGAACAGCGAGCCGGGCCAGCGGTATACGGTTAACCGGCTGGCGGCCTATGTGGACGAAAAGCTGGAATTTCAGGGCATGGTCGTGCACGCGGGCCTGCGCTTCGACAGCTTCTGGGGCGGGCCCGAGCGGACGCTGGCGGGCTTTATGAAGGCGCTGCCGGGGTGGCGGACCTACAAGGCCTGGCGGACGGGGCGCGTCCCTCTGGAGCAGACGAGGCCGATGACGAGCCTGTCGCCCCGGATCGGCCTGTCCCATCCGATCACGGACCGGTCGACCGTGCGGTATTCCTACGGCGTGTACTACAAACCCCCGCAATTCTCGTTGCTGTGGCTGGAGCCCTGGACCACGTCGGACGCCGAGAACCACCCCGAGCTGGACGATGTCTGGTACGATCTGAACTGGATCGGGGGCGGGCAGTGGCGTCTGGACGGCGGGTACCAGGAGCCGGGGGGGCTGCCGAACACGGCCGAGTTCGAGGTGACGGGGGAGTGGAACTTCATCAGCGACTTCGTGATGGAGCTGTCCACCTATTACCGCCGGACGGAGCGCGTGGGCTCGGGCGGCGTGCACCGGTTCATTGATCCGGTGCAGACGCTGGCCTACGTGGGGCACCGGGGGCCGAACGCCCGTCTGGAGACAAAGGGCATCGAGGTCGGGTTTACCAAGGCCTTTTCCCACAACTTCTCCTTCCGGGTGGGGCTGGACGTGAGCTGGGCGCTCTTCAACTGGTCGGGCGGTTCTCAGCTCCTGGTCCATACGTATCCGGACTCCAACTTCATCGCCGGGCCGAACTACTTCACCGTGGATGCAAACGACGACCCGGTGCGGTTGACCGCCGACGAGGTTCGGACGATCGGCCACAAGGCCAACGAGGTTATCCGGAAATTACAGGCAGAGGGGACGACATTCGCCGGCGCCTGGGGCACCAACCGGCTGGATGCGCTCCGTCCCTGGTACGAGTATCCGGGCCTGACCGAATCGGAGAAGCAGCAGATGGAGAACCTCTATTTCCAGGATGTGTGGCGGCAGGTGGACGCGTTCCGGGGGCAGCCGCCGACGACGAACGCCTCGTTCCAGTTCCTCTGGTCCACGCCGATGGACTGGGGAGGGGCCTGGAGGCCGCTCCTGGGCGGTGTGCAGGCGAATCTTGTGTGGCGGATCGACAACGGGAGTCAGTTCCAGATTACCCTGCCGGGCACGAGCGTGCAGACCGCCCGCAACCGGCCGGTGTTCGTCCGGACGGATATGAACGTCCAGAAGTCGTTCCGGATAGGGGGAGTCACCCCCACGCTCTACGTGGAGGTGTTCAACCTCTTCAATACCTATTACGATTCGTCCTCCGGCGCCAATTACATCCGGTGGGGCCTGAAGACGCCCTCCCCGAACGATACCAATTATCTGAAGTACGGCGACTCGAACTTCAGGCGGGGCGGCACGCCAAGGTATGTGAACTTAGGGGTGCGGGTCGGCTTCTGAGCATGGGTACGATGTCGGGGCGACGAAGGTCGCCCCGACACAAACAGGTAGGAGAGATTCGATGAGACGCATATTCGCATTTGCGGGTGCGCTGTTGATTGCGGGCGCGTTATGGTGTCCGGCCGGGGCACAGCGGGCGACCTTTTCCAATGCGGCCGGACAATCGCTGACTCCCCGGCAACTGACCCGGGGTACGCTCTGGCACAGTTATCTGAGCACCGGCGCGGAGGGCGCGCGGCCGACAGAGGGGAACTACGTTGGGCTCTACCTGGACCTGGCCTATCCGGGCTTTGCGCTGATCAGCTGGGGAGGAGGGGGGACGAATGACTTTTCAGCTTATTACGGAGAGCAGCGGAACGCCGGGAGCATGCACGTGGACCTGTCGTCGCACAACGGCCGCGGACACGGGTGGTGGATCGGCACGAAGCTGAACGGCCAGGCGGTGGTGACCTGGGCCAACCCCCTCATCTCGGCGATGGAGGAGAGCGAGGATGTGGTTGCGATGGCGGTGAACCCATCCGTCGATTTCGGGGGCCGATATGCAGGCCTCGGCAACGATGTGACCAGCCCGAACACGGGGCGGGGGATGGCCAACTGGTGGCCCGGCACCGGGGTGGAACTGGATGCGCTGGAGCCCAGGGAGATTTTGAACTACCACATCGGGCAGTACAACAGCGCCTCGATGGACGATTTTCCGGAAGACATCATTCTGAGCAAGTGGACGACGGGTCTGGGCATCACCGGGGAGAAGGCGGCCTTCGCGTGGAACCACCCGGAGTACGACGATTTTGTGATCACGGAGTGGGTGTTTGAGAATACGGGGGATACGGACGGGGACCGGGCGGCCGACCTCCCGGGGGGAGGCCACGCCCTTGAGAATGTGTATTTTTCCTTTCATCACCGTTTTATGACCTCCTCCGCCGGGGCCTCCCGGACGAGCTACAGGGCCTACTACTCCGACTATGGCACGGGAGACGGGTGCAGCAGCAACTTCGGGCCGCTGGACAATTCCCAGGACGACAAGATCAAGTACACGGAGTCGCCCAATTACGACGGCCCGGAGGACGCCCGGGGGCTGAGGCTGACCTACCAGTACGACTGGGACAACTTCTGCCTCACGGGGCCGCTGGCCGATGATATCGGCGACCCGTATCGCTCCGAACTGAGGTGCTCCCAGTGTACGTTTCCCAGTCTTACCAGGGTAGGGGACATCACGTCGCCCGCCTGGATCGGGAAGGCGCCCATCGACGTGGACCCGACGGACGGGTTCGTGGGGGACAGCGAGATGTACGAGGCGCCCAAGGTGGCGCAGCAGCCTTTCGCTTACAACTTCTTCCATTTTCTGTACCGATATCCATCCAGCGCGTCAGCGGCCGTTGGGTTCTGGACCGACGAGCCGAACCCGAACGAGATGAACCACGAGACGCTCTATCAGATGCTCACCAGCACGCCGGACCCGTCCTACTTCAGCGAGCCGCTGTTGGAGCGCACCAGCCGGGGATCGGGCAACCCCAACATGGGGGTGCCGCTCCTGGTCGTGCCGGATAACCCGACCGAGCCGATGCCCTATATGCCCATTCCCACCTGGGAGTGGGAGGGCCGGCACGGGATTGCGGCCGCGTACACGCCCGTGGAGACCTACGGTCCCTACGATCTGGCGCCGGGCCAGAAGGTGAAGTTCGTGTTCGCATACGTGGCGGGCGCTCCGGTGACCGAGAATTTCCGGACCTATCAACAGGCGGGAAACACCAGCGAACTGAAAAAGGAGGAGGGCGGAGCGGCTTTTGCCAACCTGCTCAACCACCTGAAGAAGGCCAAAGAGGCCTACGCGCTGGGCTACGACCTGCCCAACCAGCCGCCGGACGTGGACGCGTGGGTGGGGTCCTCGGAGAATGCGCAGAACCTGGTGACCTGGAAGGGCGACCCGGAGAAGTCGAACAACCCGGACACGGGCAGCCCGGACGTGGCGGGCTACCGGGTGTATCAGTCGGAAACCCAGCCCGGCATCTGGAAGCAGATTGCGGATGTGTCCGCGAACGGTTCGGCGGAGTACTCGTTTGAGGACGGCCAGTCGCTGGCGGGGTTTGAATACTATTATACCGTGCGTTCCTACCAGGGCAGCGCGAACACCGGGTTTGTCAGCCGCGTGACGGGCCAGACCGTTGAGGGCGGCGTCTCGGCCTACGAATCCGGGTCCGGGGACGCGTCGACCTATTACCTGCCTTCTACCGGGGCCAGCCCGGACAGCCCGGTGCAGGTGCCTTCAAGCGGCGCGGACCTGCTGGAAAAAGACATCCTCGTTGTGCCCAACCCCTACACTCCGGACAGCCCGCATACCTATGAGGGCTCGACCAAGATCCGCATTCTGAACGTGCCCAGGAAGGCCAAGATCCGTATCTTTTCCGTGGCCGGGGATCTGGTGGGGGAGATCGATCACGATTCGCAGAGTGTGGGCGAGGCGGCTTATTTCCAGTTCAACAGGACGCATATTACGCAGCTGACCTTCGGGGTCTACTTTGTGACCGTCGAGTCCCTGTTGCCCGAGAGCCAGGGCAAGATCAAGGGCACAAAGTTCGTGATTATTCGTTAAGGAGAGATCGTTATGCGAAGCATTCATCAGATTGGATTTGCGGCGCTCTTCGGTGTTCTGGCCCTCTCCGCACCGGCGCTGGCGGATATCTCGAACCAGACTCCGGTGGGCGAGACCTACGCCACCTTTTTAGAGGTGGCCCAGGGCGCGAGGGCCGCGGGGATGGGAGACGCCTATGTGGCCGTATCGGACGACATCAATGCCGTGTTCTGGAACCCGGCCGGGCTGGCGGCCATGCCGGCGAACCGGTTCCAGTTCATGTTCACCAACACCCGATGGCTGCTGGATTCGAATTTCAATTCCGGAGCCGTGGGCATCAATTCCAGGTACGGGGCGGTTGCCCTGAGCATGGTGACGTTCGCAACCGGTGACATCGAGGAGACGACCATTTTCGACCCGCAGGGAACGGGCCGCATCCTGGATACCGGGGCCTGGGCCGTGGGCGGGGCCTACGCCAAGCGGTTCACAGACCGGTTTTCCATTGGTTTCCAGATGCGGGTGGTCCAGGAAAGGCTGGACAGGGACGTGGACTACAGGACGTTCGACCTGGCGGTGGGGACCTTTTACCACACCGGCTTCCGGAGCCTTCGCGTGGCCATGTCGCTGCGGAACTTCGGGAAAGACAGGGTGCTTCTGACGGACGAGGCGATCCGGGGCAAGATGCCCGTTTCCTTCAGCCTGGCGACGGCCGCCGAGGTGTACGGGGAGCGGGGCGACGACGTTTCGCTGACCGGGGCGATTGAGGCGCTCTACAACGTGAGCGTTGAGCGGCGGTTGCACGTGGGCGGGGAACTCTGGCTGCGGAACATTGTTGCGCTGCGGGGCGGATACAAGTGGAACTACGATGTGCAGGACTTTACCGCCGGAGCGGGGGTGCGGCTGCAGCGGGGCATACACTACCTGCAGGTCGATTTCGCCTGGGTGAAGTTCGACAAGTTCCCCACCAATCCCCTGCGGTTCTCCCTGACGGGATCGTTCTGATCCCGCAGGTGCGGGGAAGCACATTGACGTGGACCCGATAGGCGGCTTTTGTTGATTGCGACAGGGCCGCCTATCTGTTTATCCGAAGGATGTGAGGCATTATGGCGAATTGCAGATCGGTTTTGTTGCGCTGGGCTCTGGGAGGCGTCCTGGTGGCACTCTGTCCGGAAACACACCTGAACGCCAAGACGTCGCTGAGGGACCTGGAGGCGGTTTACACGCGCGGGCTGAAGGCCCGCGACGTGCAGACGATTGTGGCGGCGGCAGCGGAGCTGGAGGAGGCCGTGCAGGACCATCCGGACCTTGTGGGGCTGCTGATGAACCGGGCCGGTATGCTCTATTTGCGGGTGGGAAGGTCCAGGCATGCGCTTCTGGCGTTTACGCGCGCGGTGAGGTTCGACCCGAAGCTGGCCACCGCGCACTGCGGGTTGGGCCGGGTCTACCTGGAGCTGGCGGGCGACGCGCAAGGGGCGCTGCCCCATCTGAAAGCGGCGCTGCGGGCGGATTCCACGTATACCTGGACGTACGTTTTTCTGGCCCGGGCGCTGACGCAGATCGGGCAGGACCACCTGAAGGCGGCGGCGGCGGACAGCGCCCGGACGGCGTTTCAGGACGCGCTTGGGTACGATCCGAAGCTGGCGGCCGCGCACTGCGGGTTGGGCCGGGTCTATCTGGAGCTGGAGGATGACGCGCAAGGGGCGTTGCCCCATCTGAAAGCGGCGCTGCGGGCGGATTCCACGTACGCGGAGGGCCACTATTTTCTGGCCCGGGCCTACCAGAGCACCGAACAGCCCGGGGTGAGGCGGGCCGCGGACCGGGCGATCCGGTACGATCCCACGTACGCCCCGGCCTACCTGCTGCTGGCCGAGTCGCACCGGGAGGAGGGCAACCGGCTGGCGACGATGCTTTATTATCAGAAGTACCTGGAGCAGAGACCGGCGGACCAGCAACCGGCGCTGGCATTTGTCCAGGACCAGCTGCGGGAGGGGCGGTTCAAGGAGGTGGAAACCCTCACCTCTCTGATGACGGACGATCGGGCACTGCCCCTGCTGGCGCAGGCGCTGATGGGCCGGGGCAACCACGAAGGGGCCATGCGGGCGTTTAAACTCTACATCGACGGCCTGGACCCGAAGGAGCGGGCGCTCTACCTGGACGTGGCCCTGGTGGGGCTTCCCCACGAGGTCGAAGCTTATAACAGGACGCCTCCGGAGAAGCGGGAGGCGTTCCTCCAGGGGTTCTGGCTGCGCCACGATCCGTTCAAGGCCTCCAGGGGGGCCATGCGCCGTGCGGAGCACTACCGGCGGGTCTGGCACGCCCGGACCCTTTATGGGGAAAAGCAGTGGCCCTGGGACCGCCGTGGGGAAGTCTACATTCGGTACGGGGAGCCGGACTACCGTTCCTCTTCGATGCAGCCGAACCCCCAGGTGCCTCCCGAGGTCGAGCGCGTGCAGGACAATATGGCCTACCAGCTCTACGGCGCCCAGGGACTGGGCATTACCTTTGTGGGGCCGGTCTTTCCCATCCGGACGGATCTGGGTTCTTTTTTGGAACCCAGCGAAGACATCCGGCGCGATCTGCAGGCCGCGGTGATCGAGGAGCTGGACCTGGCCGTGGCGGCTCCGGACGAGGATAACCCCGATTTCGAGGGAAATCCCGCTGCGGCGCCCCGGGAGCTTGTGGACCTGGAGGACTCCCCGATCGAGGCGGGCATTGCCCTGGACCCTGAGTTTGCGATCGGGCTGAACGGGTGGAAGCCGGTGACCATGGGACACAACTGGGCGTCCGTGTCCTGGGAGGTGTGGGTGTATGCCGATGTGGGGGAGGGCCTGGAGGTCGCCTTTACGGATGAACGCAATTCGGGCGTGTACGACTATGCCCCGGTCCCCGGTGTGGACAGTGAGGACCTGAAGCGACTGGACGAAGACCGGCACGTGGGCGAGCTGGCCTATCTGCGCATGTTTCAGCGGCTCACGGAGTTTGCCCCTGCAACCCGGGTGGCGATGGTGTCGCGGGAGCAGCCGGAACGCTACAGCCTGACCGGTTTCGAGCCGCTCGACTTCGCCTACGATGTGGTCTCTTTCCGGGGGCGGGATGGCAGGACGGAATTGCAGGTGAACGTGGGTGTCCCGATCGAGCATGTGGTGATGCCCGGAGATACGGATACCAGCGTGCTGGTCAACCGTCGGGTCGCGCTGATCGACAGCCGGCAGACCCAGGTGATGCCCGTGCAACAGGACCTGGAAGTGCCGATTGCCGGGCCGAAGCGGGACCGGGCGCTGCTGGACCGGGTGGACCTGGTCAACGTTGCGCCGGGGGACTACGAGCTGGCCGTGCAGGTGCAGCGCCACAACACGAACCGGTTGCAGGCCTACGTGCAGGAGCTGTCGGTAGAGGATTACTCGGGCGACGCGCTGAAGCTGAGCGACCTGTTTGTGGCCCGGCATGTGGGCGCGGCCGGGCTCGCGTCGGATCCCAGGTTTGTCCGGGGGGAGTGGACGATTACCCCCTTGCCGTCGCACGTGTTCGGGACCGGGCAGCACGTGTTTGTTTTTTTTGAAATTTACAACCTGAACCGGGACACGTTCGGGGCCACGCATTACGAGGTGACCTACGGGGTCCACAGTACCGATGAAAGCGGAACCCGCTTCCTGCCCCTGCTGACGCGGGTTATGGGGCGGTCGGAATCGGGGGGGGTGACGGTCCGTTATGAACAGACGGGCACGGAGGAATCCGTCTCGGATTACGCGGAACTGGACATCGGAGAGGCCACGGAGGGACGCTACAGGGTGCAGATCACGGTGAAGGACCTGAACAGCGGGCAGGAGGTGACCAGGGAAGGGCTGTTCTGGGTCAGGGCGCCATCCGGATGAAAAGGCGCCGGATGCCAAATGGAGGGGTTTGCCGCCTCACAGACGCCATCCTCCGGAAGGGTGGCGTTCCGCTTTCGGAAAGCGATTGATGCGGACGGAGAAGAGGCGTTTTTGAAGAGGCAGGCAATGGCGACCAGAACGTGGGTGTACAGACACGATGAGATTCTGACGGGACGCCCGTTCGGGTTCGACGTGGATGGGGAGGGCTGGCTGTGGGAGGGGTGCGGGAGGGACCGCCTCACGGGCCACAACCTGCGCACCGCCGCGTGTGTGCAGATTCCCGTCCCCCAGATGGGACAGAGGCCCGTGTACCAGGCCATTGCCTGGGAGGGAAAACTCGTATTGACCCTGGGCGATGCGCCGTTTTACCTGGTCTTCGACCCGGCGAAGCGGACGTGCGTTCGACGCGAAATTCCTGCTGCCCGGCCCATTGTGTGGTACGGGAAAAAGGCATCCAATGGAAAGGTGATCCTGTTTGAGCGCACCGAATCGAAGGCGCTGGTTCTGGACGGTCCCGACGCGGAGCCGCGCCCCGTGGCCTGCCCGTTCGAGGGCCAGCTCGCCGGCGGCTGGTCCCGGAGCGATGGGTACCTCTACTGCCCGCTGTCCGACCCTGCGCGGATCGTCCGTTTCGATCCGGTCAAGGAGCGGTTCATCGATGAGAATCGCTCGCCCTTTGCCGGGGCGACCCTGGCCGGGAGCCACGAACAGGACGGCATCCTCTACCTCTGGGATACGGCCGGGGGCCGATTGCTGCCGCTGGTATTCGAGCAGGGCACGTGGCTGGATCCCATTCCGGCGCCCGACCACGGCAGGGTCTACGGCTTTATGGGCGGCGGCTTCGGTTTCCAGGGCAGGATCTACATCTGCCTGAGCACCTTTGCCCACCCCAGCCGGCTCGACCTGGAAACGGGAACGTGCGTTTTGCCCGAAGGTCCGCTCACCGTGGACGGGCGCCCGCCGCGGTTCCTGGACCGATTCCTCGTGTTCGATCCCCGGACGCAGTCGTTCGATTACCTGGTTGCGCCCGAGCAGCCGGACGGTGTCCCGCTGCTGTGCTACAGCTGGACGGACGGGGAACGCTTCGCAATTACGGGGGTTGTGATTCCGTTTGCAGCGCCGGGAGAGCCCGGCCAGGTTTTCGGGCCCTGGTTCGTTTTGCAGAGCGAGCCCGCAGGAGAGGAGCCGGGCTTCGAGCTGCCCGACGTGGCGTTCGACCGCGAGGCGCATCTGGCCCGGTATCGCCGGCGCTACGGCGCGTCGCGGTCGCTGTACCTGCCCCACGAAGCGCATTCGCCGGCGATTGTGAACATGCAGGGCCCTGCCACGGACTACCCTCCCGGTCGAGCGGCTGAAATCGTCCGCCGGGCAGAAAAGACCGACGCAAACGCGTACCTGTCGCACCTGGCGGAGGTGGTGACACGGGACGCCGGAACGGACGCCGAGGCGGTGAAGCGGGTCGCGGGGTACGTGCACCAGGCCCTCTATTACAATCCGATCCAGATTCCCCACACCAGCGATCCCGTGGCGATCCTGGAATCCCACGATGCCCGCTGCGGCCAGGGGGTTGCCGTCACCCTCGCGCTTCTGAAAGCACTGGGCATCCCGGCCCGGCGCGTGCCGCTTTCACACCACGTGGTCGCCGAAGCCACCTACGACGGCGGCGACCACATCGTGGATGCCATGTTTTTCGGAGCAGACCAGCCTCACCACGACGGATGCGTGCTCTCTGTGGAAGCACTGAAGGCCGATCCCCATGTTGCGGATGCTTTTCCACAGGCGTGCTTCGCGTACGATCCGGAGCTGCTGGAGAGCACGGACGGGTTCTGGGTGCTGGGCTATGTTTTCGGTATCTGGGGATCGGAGCCCTATTATTCTTATTACCTGGGTGCGGAGAAGGAACATCCCCCGACGCTTCCCCTGGCGCTTCCGGCCCGGCGTGTGGATGGACACCGCGTCTGTCTGAACTGGGCCCGGTCCCTCAAGATGGGCGGGGGCGCAGTGGAGTACGACGTCCGTGTGTATTCGGACCGGGCGTGTACGGAAGCGGTTTTTCACGCGACGACGGAGGAGACTTCGGTGGTGTATGAAGTGGAGGAGCCGAACCGGATGTATTTTGTGGAGAAGCGCGCAATGGACGGCCACCGTGAGAAGAATCCCGATACGTGGTATCCCGCCGCGCGTTCCAACTTCGTCCTGGTCCCGGAAGACCAGTACGGCTGGTACGGTGTGGTGTGAGGTGCAACCATGCAATCCGCAGACGTCCGCACAGAGGGGGCCGGGGAGAGGCGGGTGTCCCGACGTCCGCCCCCCGGGCGCCGGATTGCCGGAAGGGTGGTTCGCGTCAAAAGTCCGGAGGCGGACCTGAAGGCGCAGTACCCGAAGGTATTCTCCATCTCTGTGGCGATTTCGTGTGTGCTTCATATCGTCGTTGCGGTGGCTTTTCCGACCTTCCGGTTCCGGACGCCGACCGTTAGAAAGCATCCGGCTGTGATCCTGATGGAGGATATTCCGGAAACCCGTCAGGTCAACCGACCGGCCCTTCTCCGACCGGTGGTGCCGATTGAGGTTGAGGGTGCGGATGTGCCTGAGGACGTGACGACCGGGTTCGCCGAAGTGGGGTTGGGCCGGATTGCGGTCCACATTACGCCCCCGTCCGCCGCCGCCCTCACCGCAGCTCCGCTGGAGGAAGAGGCCAGGGAGGGGATCTACAACATCAGGTTTGTGGAGAGGAAGCCCGAGTTGCTCAAAGAGGTGAAGCCGGAGTATCCGCGGGCAGCGCGAGAGGCCGGGCTGGAGGGTGTGGTCCTTGTGGAATTTACCGTGGGGAAGGACGGCAGGGTGAAAGACGCCATGGTGATGGAAGGGCACGAATTGTTCCGAAAGCCGTCGCTGGAGGCGCTCTCCGGGTTCCGGTTCAACCCGGGGCGCCAGAACGAGCGGTTTGTTGAGGTGCGGATGTTTATCTTTATGCGGTTTCAGCTGAACAGCAGATTTTGAGGCAGGCACGGGAGGGACGGAAATGGAGGAGATACGCATCGGGATTGCGGGCCTGGGCCACCGCGGGCTGCACTGGATCCGGCTGCTGCAGAAGGTGCCGGGCTACCGGATCACGGCGGTCTACGACTGGATCGAGCCGCTGCAGGAGCGGGCGCTGGCGGAGATTCCCTACCGCGATGGGGTGAAAGCGTTTGGCAAGTACGAGGATTTTCTGGCGTATGAGGGGATGGATGCGGTGGGGCTGGTGGTGCGGCAGCGGGAGGTGGGGGCGATGGCGGCGCAGGCGCTGGAGGCGGGCAAGCACGTGAACAGCGAGGTGCCAGGGGCGTATACGATGGCGGAGTGCTGGCGGATTGTGACGGATGTGGAGCGGACGGGGCTGGTGTACAGTCTGGCGGAGCAGACGCGGTTCTGGGGGTTCGTGGACGGGTGGAAGCGTCTGGTGGACGACGGGCTGCTGGGCAGGATCACCTATGCCGAAGGCCAGTACGTGGGCTATTACGGCACGCACCAGTTTTTTCAGGACTACAGGACGGGCAAGCAGTATTCGGTTGAGGAATTGCCCGACCACCCGGAGGCCAGGCCGACGTTTCCCCACGATACCCCGCCCATCATTGCCGCGTCGTACGATCTGAGCATTCTGTTGAAGGTGCTGGACGACCGGGTGGCGGAGGTGACGGCGATGAGTACGAAGCGGCCCAGCTACGCGCATCCGCAGATCAGGAAGCCGGATGTGCAGGTGGCGCTGATGAAGACGGAGAAGGATACGCTGATCCGCATGCTGGACGGCCATACCCAGCCGCGTCCGCACGGCGACCACCACTGGTGGCAGATGATCGGCACGAAGGGCAGCGTGGAGTGGCGGCGGTCCCGCAGCGAGATGCCCAAGGTGTGGTTTGCGGATACCCAGATGAACGACTGGTCGGAGGTGGACTGGCGGTATGAACGTACGGATGCGCCCCCGGAGGCGCGGGGCAGCGGTCACAGCGATGCGGATTATTATGTGCATATGTATTTCCGGGATGCGGTGCTGAAGGGCGAGCCGCTGGCGTTTGACGTTTATCGGGCGATGGATACGGTGGCAGCGGCGGTCCGGGCGATCGATTCGACCCAGGAGGGGAGCCGGTTGATGCGGGTTCCGGACTTTCGTCCGAACGGGGAGCGTCCCCCGGGGCAGATGCCGGCGGACCCGGGTGGGGTGGGGCTGCGATGAACGCGATGCGAATCCGGCGCTGAGCAGAGCAAAGGAGAACAGGCGGGGGACTTATGACCGGAGGAGGAGGGGCCGCAGCCCGGAGCGTGCGCCGGGAGGCGGGGACGGGACGGTCGCCGGGTGTGACGACCCGCGCGCTCGTCTGCGGGCTGGGTCTGGCCGTGGCCGTGAACCTGCTGGCCAACACGATGCGTTATGTGCAGCGGGGGTCGTACATGGTCATCAGCCTGATCCCGATGGGCGACCTGATTCTCTTTTTGCTGCTGGTCCTGGTCTGCGCGGTGCTGGCCCGGTGGTTCGGACGCCGGTTCGTGCTTGCTCCGGCGGAGTGGATCACGATTTTCAGCATGGGGCTGATCAGCGCCATGGGCCCCACGTACGGCATCAGCGGTTATCTCGTCAGCCAGATGGTGGCGCCGTACTATTTCGCAACCCCGGAGAACCGGTGGACGGAGTACATCCACCCGCACCTGCCCGGCTGGTTGATTTCCACGGACGAGCACAGGGCGATCACGCTGTTTTTCGAGGGGTTGCCCGGGGGGGCGTCGATTCCCTGGGAGGCCTGGGCGGGGCCGCTGCTGTGGTGGTTCAGCTTTATTGCAGCCCTGGGGTTCGCCTGCTTCTGTGTGTCGGTGGTCCTCCACCGGCAGTGGGCGGACCACGAGAAGCTGGTGTATCCGGCGCTGACGCCGGTGCTGGAGATGACGAACCGGGCCGGGCAGGGGGTGCGGGCGCTGCCGGAGTTTATGAGAGGCAAAGCGTTCTGGACGGGGTTTGCGCTGACCTCGACGGTGTTCTGGCTGAATATGGTTCACTGGTTCTATCCGGCGTTTCCCAGGGTGATGCATACCCAAATGACCTATGTGTGGGATCTGCTGTCGAAACAGTACCCTCCCTTCTGCGTCTATCTGAGCGTTTTTGTCATCTGTTTCTCCTATTTCGCCAGCCTGGACGTGCTCTTCAGCATCTGGTTCTTCGATATTGTGTATATGGTCGAGGCGGGCCTGCTGAATCGTGTGGGGATCGTGGCCACCTCTCCCCACTACGGGGCCGGTCCGTATAATGTGACGAGCTACAAGTTTCAGACGGCCGGGGCGTTCGCCGCGCTGGTGCTGTGGTGGGTCTGGATTTCCCGGGGACACCTGCGGGAGGTGTTCCGGAAGGCGTACCGTCCGGGCCGTTCGCACCCGGACGACAGCCGGGAGTTCATTTCCTACCGGGCGGCCGCGGTCGGTCTGGTTGTCTGCTGTGTGTACATCGTGGCCTGGCTGGGGCAGGCGGGGATAGAAGCCGGGATGATTGCGGTGCTGATACCGGCCATGTTTATCGTTTACGTGGGGGTGGCGAAGGTGATGGCCGATTCGGGGCTGGTCTACATCGATCCGCCGGCCGTGGCCTGGGACTACGCGCTGTTTGCTCTGGGAGGAGAACGCGCGCTGAGCGCCTCCACGAACGCGGGCTTCAGCCTGCTGTCGTTCACGGTCAACCATCCCAGGAGTTTTGCCCTGCCCATGATTGCCCAGGTCAACCGTCTGGGCGATTTTGTTCCGGAGGGCAAACGCCGGTTTTTCTGGGCGATTTTCGGGGCGTTTGTTGTGGGGATGGTGGTTTCCACACTCCACACGGTCTGGCTGGCCTATACGATGGGGGGGTACAATTTCCAGCCCAACTGGCTGATCCTCCACGAGGGCGAATGGAATTACGGGATGGCGGTGAACGCGCTGCGCAACCCCAGGCCAATTCTGGGGGTGGAGTACTGGCTCTTTCTGGTCGGAATCGGGGTGATGACGGCCCTGAACCTGATGCGCTACCGGTTCCCCCGGTGGCGGTTGCACCCGGTGGGGTTCGCCCTTTCCGGGACGATTTTCACGCGGCTGGAAAGCATGACGCTCCTGGTCGCATGGCTGATCAAGTTTCTGATGCTCAAGATCGGCGGGGCGGCGTTCTACCGGAGGTCGATGCCGTTTTTTATCGGGGTTCTGACGGGCTATATCGTGGCCGTGATTGCGGGCACGGTGGTGGACGCCATCTGGTTTCCGTATGCGGGACACAGGGTGCACAGCTGGCATTAGGCAGGTCAACACTGGAGAGGAGGACGCGTATGGCGGAGGGTATTCTGAAGGCTCTGGAGCAGGGGGTCATGCTGAGCGACGGTGGGAATGTGGAGGAACTGAGGCTGCGGGGATATCGCACGCCGGGGGTTCTGGCGGCGTTTCCGGACGCTGTGCGGCTGGTCCACCAGGATTTCTTCCGGGCGGGCGCGGGGGTGCTTCGCGCCCTGACCGGGCTGTGCACACGCACCGGCCTGGAAGCGCGGGGGGAGGCGGGATGGGGCGACCGGGTTGAGGCGTTGAACCGGACGGCGGTGGCACTGGCCAGAAAGGTGGCCGGTGACGAGGCGCTGGTGGCCGGCACCCTGGGACCGACGGGGGCTTTTCAGGCCGGCGATGGGGAAGCGGCAGACCGGGCGCGGGCGGAGTGGGAGGCGCAGGTGGCGGTACTGGCCGATGCGGGCGTGGACCTGCTGGTGTGCGAGTCGTTCGAGCGGCTGGACGAGGCGCGGCTTGCGCTGGCCTGCTGTAAAAAGACCTCGCTGCCGGTGGTGGTTACGATGGATCTCGCCCTGCCCGAGGGCCGGTTGAACAAGCCGGTGCTCCGGGAGGACGAGGTGACTCCGGACGGGGCGACTCCTGCCGGGTGCGCCCGTGTGCTGGCGAGCGATGGGGCCGATGTGGTGGGGGCGAGCGGCAAACGGGAACCGGAGGACCTGTGGCCCGTTGTGCTGGAGATGCGGCAGGCGGTGGACACACCGATTGCCTTTCTGCCGAACGGGTACCGGACGAACCGGCCCAACTGGGAGCGGATGCGGGAGGCGATGCACGTTTACGGGATGGAGCTGGGACAGTACGCGTTAAAGGCGAAGGTGCACGAGATGTGTTTCCTGGGCGGGTCCGACGGGGTCGTGGTGCGGCTGCTTCGTTCGATGGCCCAGGCGCTGGACTGCGAGCGCGCGTATATTGAGTTGCGGCCGAGGTGAGGGTCAGGGACCAGGGGACAGTGTCCGTTGAACAGGAGGACTGAGGATGGGGAAGAATATTCTGAAGATGCTGGAGGAGGGCGTTGTTCTGTGCGATGGAGGGATGATTATTGAGGCGAGGTGGCGGGGGTACAATACGCCCGAGATGATTCTGGAAGATCCGGATGCGCTGCGGCAGATCCATCAGGATTTTTACCGGGCCGGCTCACAGGTGCTTCAGGCCCAGACCTGGTGGACCAGCCGCACGCAACTGGACCGTAAGCACAATTGGGGCGACCAGCTGGAGGAGATTACACACACGGCCATCCGGCTGGCAAAGGAGGCGTCGGACGGGGAGGCGCTGGTGGCGGGGTGTGTGAACCAGACGGCCGCAGGGTCGTGGGCGGGGCCCTTTATTTACAGCCCCGACAATGCCGGGGCGCGTGCGCGGGCATGCGCGGAGTGGGACGAGCATATTGCCGCGATGGTGGACGCAGGGGCGGAGCTGCTGGTGCCGGAGACGTTTGCCCGGCTGGACGAGGCGCGGCTGTGTCTGTCGCGCTGCAAGAAGACGGATGTGCCGACGATGGTGCTGATGGGAGCGAGTACGAAAACACAGGATGGGGCGACGCCTGCGGAGTGCGCGAAGGTGCTGGCGGACGATGGCGCGGATATCGTGGGTCTGGTCTGCAGCGGCGATTCCATGAATATGTGGCCGGGGGTGCTGGCGATGCGGGAGGCGGTGGATATCCCGATTGCGTACCAGCCGCAGGGCTACCGGAATGCCGGCCCCAACCAGTCGGTGATCCGGGAGTCGATGATTGTTTCGGGAAGCGAGATGGCCGGGTATGCGTTGAGGGCGAAGGCGGAGGGGATCAATTTTATCGGGGCGTGCTGCGGGGCGGGGCCGTCGCACATCCGGGCGATGGCGCAGGCGCTGGGCTGCGAGCGGTATCCGGTTTGAGAGGCTGTCTTTTCCGCGAACTGCCCCTGTGGTGTAAGCAGGCGGTAGTGCCAATACGAAGGGAGGCATTGATGGACGAGATCAGAATTGGGGTTGCCGGCCTGGGCCACCGCGGGCTGCACTGGGTCCGGTTGTTGCAGAAGGTGCCGGGCTACCGGATCACGGCGATTTACGACTGGATTGAGCCGTTGCAGGAGCGGGCGCTGGGGGAGATTTCTTACCGGGACGATGTGAAGGTGTTTGGCAATTACTACGATTTTCTGGCGTACGAGGAGATGGACGCGGTGGGGCTGGTGGTGCGGCAACTGGAGCAGGGGACGATGGCGGCGGAGGCGCTGGAGGCGGGCAAGCACGTGAACAGCGAGGTGCCGGGGGCGTATACGATGGCGGAGTGCTGGCGGATTGTGACGGATGTGGAGCGGACGGGGCTGGTGTACAGTCTGGCGGAGCAGACGCGGTTCTGGGGGTTCGTGGACGGGTGGAAGCGTCTGGTGGACGACGGGATGCTGGGCAAGATTACCTATGCCGAAGGGCAGTACCTGGGCTATTACGGCACCAGCCAGTGGTTCCAGGATTTCAAGACGGGGAAGCAGTACCCGGTTGAGGAACTGCCCGACCACCCGGAGGCGGAGCCCGCGGTCCCGCAGTTTTTGCCCTATATTATTTCCGCGTCGTACGATCTGAGCATTCTGTTGAAGGTGCTGGACGACCGGGTGACCGAGGTGACGGCGATGAGTACGAAGCCCCCGAGCTATACGACGCCGCAGATGCTCAACGCCGATATTCAGGTGGCGCTGATGAAGACGGAGCGGGATACGCTGATCCGGATGCTGAACGGGTTCAACCAGCCCAGACCGCACGGAGACCACCACTGGTGGCAGATGATCGGCACAAAGGGCAGCGTGGAGTGGCGGCGGTCGGGAAAAGAGAAGCCGAAGGTGTGGTTTGCGGACACACAGATGAACGACTGGACGGAGGTGGACTGGCGATACCAGCGGACCGATGCGCCCCCGGAGGCCCGGGGGAGCGGGCACGGCGACGCGGACTATTATGTCCACATGTATTTCCGGGATGCGATTCTGAAGGGCGAGCCGCTGGCGTTCGATGTGTACAGGGTGATGGATTCGATGGCGCCGGCGGTGCTGGCGCTGGATTCGATCGAGGAGGGGAGCAGGCTTGTGCAGGTTCCGGATTTCCGACCGGATGCGGACCGGCCCCCGGGGCAGATGCCGGCGGACCTGGGCGGAATCGGGGGGCGCGTTCATCAGACGAAGATGCCGGGGAGGCGTTAGAGGCTGCTGTGCGGAAAAACGCCTTCAACCCCGCAACGTAAGAGGCGAACCGCGCCGATGGGAGAAGACAGGGATGAAACGAGTAGATGTCGCAATCGTACGCCTGGTGCTGTGCCTGGGGGTGACTGGCGCAATTGTCTGCACTTTGGCCAATGCCGCCCGGGCCCAGGTTGCTCCGGAGATTTTGGGGCTGAGTCCCAATCTCAAAGGGCTGGGCGCCGATGCCGCGGCGAGGTGGCGGGTGATCGACCTGGGGAAGTCCAGAGGCGGTCCGCTTGTCGGCACCAATTCGTACGGCATCCACGCGGCCGACTTTGACAGGGACGAGGACCTCGACCTGGTGGTTGCCTTTCAGGGGGGCGGGGAGAAGGTGCCGGGTGAGGACAGGGAATACGGCATGGTCTACTGGCTGGAAAACGTGGCTGTTCGGCCGGATTCGGGGGTGGTGTTTCGGATTCACCTGCTGGACGACCGACAGGTCACGCCGAAGGACGCGGTTGTGCTTGGGCCCACGGCCGATGGGCGTAGGGCGGTGGTCATTCCATGCTATCTGTCGGGTGAGACGGTTCTTTACGAGACCTCCGACGGCAGGGAATGGCAGAAGGTCAGGCTCCGGTCGGAGGGGCTGGAGCTTCCGGTCAGGGCCGTGGTTGCGGATGTTGACGGAGATAAGAGAGACGATATCGTGGTCACCTCCATTTCGGAGTCCGGCGATCAGGTGGGATGGTTCCGTCAAAGCACGGACGGGTCACGGTCGTGGGAAGCGGTGCCGATTCGTCTGGAGCTGCCCCCCCTTATCGGCGTGGACGCGGGGGATGTGGACCGGGACGGGGATATGGACCTTGTCTGCGCCTCGGAGCACGCGCCCAGGCCCTTTTTGCTGATCAATGTCGATGGGAAGGGGGGTGAATGGGCGCACGCGTCCATCCGCGTGGCGTCGCCCGATTCGGTGCGCACATGGGTCGCCCGCTTTTCCGACAGACCCGTCTCCCAGGTCCACGTGCGATTGGTGGACCTGGACGGGGACGGCGACCTGGA
>JAAXHW010000041.1 GCA_012270675.1 Candidatus Latescibacterota bacterium
GACGTTTTGAGCGTTTTTGGGCGGAGTGCTTGAGGGATCTGCGCGGAAAAGCCCCTTCCCCCCGCAGCGAAGGTGGAGGGGGCGAGAGGTGTGAGGGGGAACGGTGCGGAGAAGCCCCACCTCCCCGCAGCGAAGGTGGAGGGGGCAGGCGCGCTGGGGAACTTACCAGGCATTTTAACAGTTTCCAAAGAGGAATGGGATTTATGAAGGTGATACTGACAGAGGATGTGGACCGTTTGGGGGAGGCGGGGCGTATTGTTGAGGTGAAGGACGGTTATGCCCGGAATTACCTCCTCCCGCGGAATTTGGCGCTTGTTGCCAACCGGAGCAATATGGCGGTATACGAGGAGATCGGCCGCCAGAAGCAGGCGCAGGATACCCGGGCGCAGCGGGAGGCAGAGGCTCTGGGGAAGCGGCTGGAGAAGATGTCGTGTACGGTGCCGGTGGCTGTGGGTGAAGGGGACCGGATTTTCGGGTCGGTCGGGTCGCAGCATATTTCCGATCTGTTGAAGGAGCAGGGGGTTGAGATCGATCGCCGCGCGATTCAGCTTGAGGAGCCGATTCGGGCGCTGGGCGTTTACGATGTGCCTATCCGTCTGCATCCGGAAGTGGAGGTCAAGGTCAAGGTCTGGGTTGTGAGGGAGTGAGGCGGGTTTCGGGTTTCGGGCCGGTTTGGAAGCAGTGGGGGACGACGGCAGGTTCGTCCCCCGCTTTATATTATTTATTTAAGGTATAGGGATTATGAGAAGCGGGGAGGACTTGCGCCGGGACCTGCGTCGGATCGACGGTCGGGGGTATCCGGCGTACAGGGCGATTGCAGGGCAGTACGATTTTGGACGTTATCTTCTGTATATTGACCATGTGCAGGCGGACCCGTTCGCGCCGCCAAGCCGGGTGCGGGTTGAGGTCCTGGAGGATGTGGCGCGTTTTCCGGAGGATACGTTTTTCTCCCGGAGCCGGCGGGTGGGGCTCTGCGATTTTTTGACCCGGCGGGTTGCCGAGGCCATCCTGCGGGTTGCGCGGGGCCGACGGGGAAGCGGGCGGAGCGGACAGATTGCGATCGACCGGCCGGGGCAGGAGATTTTAGAGCGGACTTCGGTGGGGGTGACGTGGGAGGGGGTGGAAGCGCGGCTGGTGATGGGGCTGCCCGCTCAGGGGAGGCGTGTGATGGGCCGGCAGGCAGAGGCGATGTTTTTTGAGGAATTGCCCGAGGTCGTGGCCTGCGCGCTGTGTTTCGACCGTTTGGACCGGGCGGGGTTATACGCCCACGTTGAGGTGAATGAAGACCAGGATGCGCTGCGAGAGCGGTTGGACGATTTGGGGCTGGTGGCTTTTGTGCCGGAGGGGGCGGTGCTGCCCCGGCGCAGCGGGGTGGACGACAGGCCGATGCGGGCGGAGGAGGCTGTTCCGTTTGTATCCCCCCCGTCGCTGCGGGTGGCGGTGGAGCTTCCAAACCGGGGGGAGGTGGTGGGGATGGGGATTCCCGGGGGGATCACGCTGATCGTAGGCGGGGGCTACCACGGGAAGTCGACGCTGTTGCGTGCCCTGGAGGTGGGGGTGTACAACCATATTCCGGGAGACGGCCGGGAGCTGGCGGTGACGGTGGCGGATGCGGTGAAGATCCGGGCAGAGGACGGACGGAGGATTGAGGGGGTGGATATCCGGCCCTTTATTACCAATCTGCCCCACGGCAGGGATACGTCCGCCTTTTGTACGGAGGATGCCAGCGGGAGTACATCGCAGGCTGCGAATATTATTGAGGCGCTGGAGGCGGACGCTGCGTTGCTGCTGATTGACGAGGATACTTCGGCGACGAATTTTATGATCCGGGACCACCGGATGCAGGAGCTGGTGGTCAAGGAGAAGGAGCCGATTACGCCGTTTATTGACAAGGTTCGCCTGCTTTATCGGGACCTGGGGGTTTCTACGGTGCTGGTGGTGGGGGGGTCGGGCGATTATTTCGATGCGGCCGATCGGGTGATTATGATGGATGCCTATTGTCCCGGGGATGTGAGCCGGGAGGCGGGGGCGATTGCGCAGCGCCATCGGGCAAGGCGGAGGGCAGAGGGAGGCGAGCGGTTCGGGCGGGTGACTGTCCGGGCGCCCGTCCCGGGCAGTATCGATCCCAGTCGGGGCCGCCGGGAGGTGAGTATCGGGGTGCGCGATGCCCATACGATTGCGTTTGGGGAGCAGACGATCGATCTTTCCGCGGTTGAGCAGATTGTGGACAGGGGGCAGACGGAGGCGATCGGGAATGCGATTCTTTACGCGCGAGACCGGTATATGGACGGAAGGCGTCCGCTGCGGGAGGTGCTGGAGCGGGTGTGGGCGGACCTGGATGAGGAGGGGCTGGATGTTTTGAGCTCGCGCCTGCTGGGGTGTTTTGCGCTTCCGCGCCGGTTTGAACTGGCAGCGGCTATCAACCGGTTTCGGACTTTGCGGGTGCGGCAGGTGCGCTGAAGGAGTTGCTTGGGAAATAGCCTTTTGGAAAAGGCCCTTCCGCTTCGCAGCGGAGGTGGAGGAGCGAGACGTGTGCAGGGACGTCCGCAGGCGCGCCAGAGGGCGTGTATGGACACGGTTAGCTGCTTTATTCGCGAATCAATCATTTCCACCGCCGCATGATGGCTTGTCGAGCCTTTGAGGGAGCGAGTGTGAAGGTGTGGCAGACATTTCTGTCTGCCCTTTTCATTGTTCTTCTTCGGTATGAGCAGACAAGAATGTCTGCTCCACCCTTTCAAGCCGGGGGGATAGGTCCTTCATCCTGAAAGCTTCCCGCCGCATGATGGCTTGTCGAGCCTTTGAGGGAGCGAGTGTGAAGGTGTGGCAGACATTTCTGTCTGCCCTTCTCATTGTTCTTCTGCGGGAATGCAGACAGAAGAGAGGCTTGCGCCGCCTTGATAGCGCCAATACTCGTGGTCTCGCAGTCCGGCTTTTGTGGGGTTTTCCGCGATGTAGCGGACGAAGCGCCAATACTGCTTTTCGCTGCGCACAATGTGGTCATAGGATTCGTCAAGCCAGAAAGTCCCGGTGACGCCCATGAGTTTGTTGATTTCGCGGGCAGAGGCGCCTTTTATGCCCTGCAGAATCCGTGAAAGGTCATGGCCTCCCAGCGGTTCCATAAGGAGGTGGACATGCGTGGGCATGATGACGGCTGCGTGAAGCCGGTGTCTCTCGCCGTCGAAGCGCAAGAGACAGCCCTTAACAGCTTCACGGGCATCGACGCGCGCCAGGGCACGAGAACCCATGCCGGCATCAAGCCAGGATTCGATCTTTTCATCGAAACGTCGGTTGTATTCTTTCCACTCGACGTCAGTCCACGGTTCGGGGTGGCGCTTCAGCCACAGCTTACGCGCTGCCTGGAAGGCGCGGCGTTTGTCCTGAGGGATCGCGTCGGCCAGACGAAAGGTGATCCAATAGATAGCGCCGTCCTTTTTCCAGTGGGGGAGACGGCGTCGCGTGGTGTTGTGCCTGGCCACGAGGGTCGGACAAAATTTTAATAGC
>JAAXHW010000042.1 GCA_012270675.1 Candidatus Latescibacterota bacterium
TATTTGTGAGAACGACCACTAGTTGCCGGCATCGCGCATGAACCCAAACCTGCTCTCCCGACACTGCGCCGATAGCTCCGGCTCCGCCAGCGCATGACCAGGAAATAAAAAAACGGGAAGCTGTTTTCCGCTTCCCCGTTTTTTCGTCTGTCCCGGCTCATCTACTCTGGAGAACCTGCTGCCGCAGCCGCCACAGCTGCTGCTGCAAACGGTCGATTTCCTGGAATAACGCCTCCTGGCTCCAGTGCGACGGAAGAGAAGGGGGGGAGGAGAAATCGAACACGTCGTTTTCCATGAGAACCTCCGCAGATATCCGCCCTACCTCGACCCGGGAGACGATTGACGTGACCCCCCGTCTGATCTGCATCTGAACCGGAGTGCCGGGAGGCGTTGCCGCAACCAGGCTTTTGAGATGCTCTCCGCTTAAAATCGGCTTCCCCTGGTAGGAGAGAATGAGGTCTTCGGGGCGTATGCCGCTCGCTGCGGCCGGCCCCCCGGCCGATACGCTGATCACCCGGACGCCCTGTTCTGGATCGTACTCCCCCTCAACCCCCAGCCATCCCACGACTTCCTGTCCGGCGATAAGCCTTCGAGCGATCCGGACAGCCCGATTGATAGGAATAACAAAGACCGTAGCGGGAAACTCTTGCCACCCCGCGATGACCTCGGAATCTCCGACCTGTTTCCCATTCTTTCGAAGCGCGGCCCACGGGTTCAGGAAGGTCCAGGTGATCCCGACAACCTCTCCGGTGCTGCAGAATACCGGCGCGCCTCCATAGCCGGAGTGCACCGGAGCCATGACATGAATGAGGTCCCTATCCCGGTTAACCTCGTGGACCGACCCAAAAGAAGGGGTCAGGTTGCCAAAAGTATTGCCCAGAATGAAGGCATAGTGACCGATCCGCACCCGACCGGAACTGCCAAGCGTAGCAGCAGGGAGGCTGTCCGTCTCGACCCGGATAACCGCCACCTCCGAAGCAGGGTCTGAAGCAACAAACGTGGCCCGGGCCTGCAGCCCCGAAGCCAGCGTGACCCGAATCTCTTCCGCCCCCCGAACCGCTTCTTCGACGGTCAGAATATATCCTTTTGGGTCAAACACAAAACCGGTCCCGTGCATAAATCCCGCGCCAAACCCGGCCTCTTCCCTCGAATGCGCGTAAAAGGCATGAATGCGAACAACGCTGGACCGATTGTCTTCTAAAATGGTGGCGATCTCCTCCTCAATCCTGTGCAGCAGGCTCCGCTGTTCCCCGGCCCACCCCAACCCCGGCCCGCAAAGGAGCACCAGCCCCACCGGGATCGCAAAAACCCATATCGCGCTTTTCCATCCCACGTCCATAAAACCCGTTATCCCTTCTCCCCGGTTAGAATCGGACCGGCACCCGCTGCACCCCCGACGGGCGCCTGCGCTGTCGGACAGGGCTACGGGTCGCAGGCCCCATACTATCCGATCGGGAGGTGTGGAACTGCAAGGCAGAACGCGAAATCGGATACGACGCACCCGGGGAAACCTGCTTGAGGGCACCCCGACCGTTCAGGCCCGGATAGGCCGGCAAAATCCCTGCAGGCCTCTGTACACCTCCCGACCCGGGGACCTCCCAGGCCACCGATTTCTCGCCGGGTTTCTCATTCAGAACAGTCGTCACGCCCAGCGCCAGAAGCGCGACGGCCATTCCGGACACGAGCACGCGTGGGACGGAAGGAAAAAGAAACGCCTGCAGCCTCCGCCGCCACTGTTTCGCTTCGGCAACCTCCATTAAAAGCCGGCTTCGAAGCGCAAAATTGAATCCTGCGGAAGGGCGCACCCAGGACAACCGGGCCAGCCGGTCCATCAGGGGCTGCATATTCTTCACGATTTCAGCGCACGAGGGACAATCAGAAATGTGGCGGTCCATCGTCGCGCGCTCATCCCCTGAGACTTCCTTTTCAATATAGTCCGAAGCCCGTTCCGAAAACTCACCACAGGTCATTGAACGATCCTTCCCTCAACATCACGTGGAATAAAGGCTTTTCAATCCAGAATCCAAAATTCAAACCTCCAGCCCCACATCCCGCCCCTCGTTTTTGAGCTTCTGCTGAAGCTTCAGCCGGGCCCGATTCACGCGCGATTTGATCGTCCCAACCGGACATGCAACAATCTCCGAAATCTCCTGATAAGAGAGGCCCTCTACATCCCGCAGCAGGATCACCTGGCGGTAGTTCGCAGGCAGCGACAGGATGGCCTGCTGAATCTGGACATCTGCGATCGAAGATTCCGTCACCGTGTCGGGGCGGTAAGACTCATCCGGCAGGTCCAGCCCGGTATCGAACTCCTCATCCCTGTGCAGGGAAAAAAGCCGCCACCGCTTGCGCCGCCGCAGTTCGCTTTTGGCCAGATTGCCGGCAATCGTAAAAAGCCAGGTGGAAAAATTGGCGATGGCCCGGTACTCCTGCCGCTTCCGAAATGCCCGCAGGAAGGTCTCCTGAACAATATCTTCGGCCGTCTCCCGGTCCCCTACAAACCGGAAGATAAAGTTATAAAGTCTTATTTTATATCGGTTTACAATCTTTCCATAGGCGTCTATATCTCCGCCTGCAACATCTGCCAACACCTCGACATCCGACTGATCTTCGGCCCCGGTTCTGGAGTTGACCATAAGCATATACGCTCCTCCCTTTTGAGCCTGTACCTCCTCTTTGAATCAACATATCGTCTCGCATGGGATCAGACGACTTTTAAACCCGTTACAACCTGAAAAGTTCCCAGAAAAACAGTTTGCCCCATCCCCCAACCCCGGGTTGCGAGTGCACCGGGACGTCTCCTCACCGCTCACGACGCACGATGTTTATAATATAACAGAATCCGGGAGCCCAAAACAGAGGAAAAATCGACGCGCCACCCCCCTGCCAGTGCCTGCTTTCTCTACTTGACATCGCTTCGATTCTCCCTATATTACTCACCATCGGTTTCCACAGTCTTCAGACAGCTTTCTGGATCGCTGTCGGGTTGTCCAAAACAGAAAGTGAGGGACATTCTAATGGCAGCAAAACCGGATGCATCGCTGGTAACAGAACAGAACGGGACGTTCCTCCCACCCGCAGACTTCAGCAGCCGGGCCTATATCAAGAACCTGGAGGCGTATCGGAAGCGCTACCAGGAATCGATCGAAGACACGGAGGGGTTCTGGAGCAGGGTGGCCGAGGACTTTCACTGGTACAGGAAATGGGACAGGGTGCGGTCCTTCAACTACGATCTGAACCAGGGGAGCATCTCCATCAGATGGTTCGAAGGCGCCAGGAGCAATATCACCTACAACTGCGTGGACCGGCACCTGGAGACGCGCGGCGATCAGGTGGCCATTATCTGGGAAGGCAATGAACCGGGAGAGGATTCCAGGCTGACCTACCGGGAACTGCACGAACAGGTCTGCAAGTGCGCCAATATCCTGAAGTCCCGGGGTGTGAAAAAGGGCGATCGGGTCTCCATCTACATGCCGATGATCCCCGAGCTGGCCATCGCGATGCTGGCCTGTGCCCGCATCGGGGCGGTTCACAGCATCGTCTTCGGCGGCTTCTCGGCCGATTCGCTGGCCGACCGGATCGTGGACTCGACCTGCCAGGTGCTCCTGACCACAGACGGGATGTTTCGAGGAGACAGACCCATGCCCCGGAAAGCGCCCGCCGACGAGGCCATGGCCCTGGCCGACACGCGTATGGGCAGAAAAAAGGTGGAGACCTGTATCGTGGTCCGCCGCGTGGGAGAGGGCAAGGGCATCGAATGCACGATGCAGGAAGGCCGGGATATCTGGTGGGATGAGGCCATGCAAAGCGCCAGCCCGGAGTGCCCCTGCGAAGAGATGGATGCGGAAGACCCCCTCTACATCCTCTACACCTCCGGGTCTACGGGCAAGCCCAAGGGGGTGCAGCACAACGTGGGCGGGTATATGGTCTACACCGGCTTTACCCATAAGACCATCTTCGACTACCACGACGGTGACATCTACTTCTGCGCAGCCGACATCGGCTGGGTAACGGGGCATTCCTACATCATCTACGGACCGCTGGCCAACGGGGCCACCTCGGTGATGTTTGAAAGCACGCCGTTATATCCCCGGCCGGACCGCTACTGGCAGGTGATCGACAAATACGGCGTCAACCAGTTCTATACCGCCCCCACCGCCATCCGGTCGCTCACCAGGGAGGGGGAGGAGTGGCCGGCCAAACACGATCTGTCTTCGCTCCGGCTTCTGGGCACGGTGGGCGAACCCATCAACCCGGAGGCGTGGCTGTGGTACCACCGCAACGTCGGTCGGGGACGCTGCCCGATTGTGGATACCTGGTGGCAGACCGAGACGGGCGGCATCCTGATCACCCCGCTGCCGGGAGCGATCCCCACCAAGCCTGGATCGGCCACCCTGCCCTTTTTCGGGATCAAACCCGTGGTGATCGACCCGGAAAACGGGAAGGTGCTGGAAGAGAACGACGTAACCGGAGTGCTGGCGATTGCCGAACCCTGGCCCGGGCAGATGCGGACGGTCTACGGCGACCACGCCCGGTTCGAGCAGACCTATTTCGAGACGTACAGGGGGTTCTACTTCACCGGGGATGGGGTTCGGCGAGATGAGGATGGCTATTACTGGATCACCGGCCGCGTGGATGACGTCCTCAATATCTCCGGCCACCGGATGGGCACCGCAGAGGTCGAAAGCTCCCTGGTGTCGCACGCGAAGGTGGCCGAGTCTGCCGTGGTAGGCTTCCCGCACGAGATCAAGGGTCAGGGCATCTATGCCTATGTGACCCTCAACGCAGGAGAGGAATACACCGAGGACCTGCGCGAGGAACTCCGGCAGTGGGTGCGCAAAGAGATCGGCCCGATCGCCACACCCGATGTGATCCACTGGGCACCCGGGCTGCCAAAGACCCGGTCGGGAAAGATCATGCGCAGGATCCTCCGCAAAATTGCCTCGGACGACACGGACGATCTGGGAGACACCTCCACCCTGGCCGACCCGGCCGTGGTGGACCAGCTGCTGGTGAACCAGTAAGAAACTGTTTGCATAAACCATACGCAGGGACGCCCCGGCGGGGCGTCCCTGGCCTTTTTCTGTTCCCGTGACACTATAGCCTATGCCTGATCCCCAAAAGGTCCTGCTGCTCCTCTCTGGCGGCATGGACTCCACCACGCTCCTCTGGTGGATGCGCGCCGAGGGCATCCCCGAAATCCATACCGTCGCGGTCGACTACGGGCAACGGCACGCCATCGAACTCGCGTGCAGCGCAGCGCTCTCCCGCCTGGCCGGTGCCCGTTCACACCGCTGTCTCAAGCTCGACCTGCAGCAAATCGGTGGGTCCCCCCTCACCGACGCGGGCCTGTCGGTCCCCCACGCCGCCCGCAACCAGCAGGTCCAGACCGTGGTCCCCTACCGGAACATGCTCTTTGTGACCCTGGCAGCTGCTCTGGCAGAGACGCAGGGCATCCCCACCATCTACATCTCCCCCGTTCGGGACGACTATGCCGCCTACCGGGACTGCCGGCAGGAATTCTACGACGCCCTGGAAGGGGCGCTCCGTCTGGGCGCAACCCGGCAGACAGACCTCCACATACACACCCCCTTTGTGGACAAATGGAAAACCGAAGTGGTCCGAATCGGCCTGGACCTCAACGTCCCCTACGATCAGACCCACACCTGTTATGAGGGCACGCGCCCCGCCTGCGGCCGCTGCGACGCCTGCACCGAGCGCATCGCCGCCTTTCGCGCAAACGGCGTAAGGGACGCCCTTGCCTACGAAACGGAAATCGACTGGACCGCCGGGTAGCCCGCCGCCTGCACCCCCGCTTCAAAAAAAAGGTCCGCTGCTGTCTCAGCGGACCTTTTTTTTCGTGTTCTTCAGGGTGCCCCCGTGCTACGCATTCTTCAGCGCCACCACCGTCTCAATAAGCCGACGGTCGGCCTTGTATCGAAGCTCCAGGACCTGTCCAACATCTTCCAAACGCCCGTCTTGCAACGCCAGCCTGTAGACCTCGATCCGATCGGCTAGGGCATTCATCACCATATCCAGCAATATGACATCCGTAGCGTCGTCTTCCACCATACACTCGTCGGCCAGCACCTTCCGGATCACCTCCAGTCGCTCCGCCAGGGCCCGGGTATCGATAGGACTCACAGGGCCGTCCGTGATCAGAGGCGTGGCAAGCATCGTCAGAAAACCCTCGCTGAGCAACTTTCGGGCCCTGTCCTCGGTCCAGGTCTCCGAAAGGATTTCTGAAATCGCCTGGGAGATACCCCCAGGCGAGCTGGAACCCCGGCTGTCCTGGCGGGCATCCGCTTCGACATCCTCTCGGGCAGAGGAACGGCGACGGCGCGGCCGGCGCGGCCGGGACCGGCGGGCGTCCTGAGGGGGCTCTGTCTCGCCTCCGGATTCGGCCGGCTGGACCTTGGGCTGCGGTTCTGCCTCCTCTGCGGCCTTCTCCGCCCTGGCCTCGGCCGCTGCTGTCTTCTTCACCGCCCTGCGCGTGCGCTTCGCCCCCTTTGCGGATGCCCTCTGAGTACGCTTTGCTGGCCGACGCGACACCACCTTCTTCTCTGAAACCTCTGCGGCGGGCTGAACCTCGCCCTCCTGTGGGCTTTCCACATCCACCCTGGTTTCCTTCCGGGGGTCCGGTTCCGAACCTGATAAACCTTCCATAACCCTCCCTTCCGTACTGCCCCTCCACACCTGGACATACGGGAAAACTCCCTGCGTGAATTCCGAATCGGGCGGATAAACATTCACCCGGCGTCCTGATAATATAGAAAAAATATCTCCGAAATCCAACTGTTCAAAAAAAGGGACCGGCGCCTCCGGGCCGATCCCTTTACCATTGACATCCAACGGGAGCTTAGTAATGCTCGTGACCGTGGTGGTGCCCCTGGCCCTGTTCCGCCTTTTCCTCTTCAGGAATCTCGGTAATCAGGGCCTCGGTCGTCAGCAACAGCCCGGCAATGCTGGCGGCGTTTTCGATCGCTGCACGGACCACCTTGGTGGGGTCGATCACCCCCGCCTGCACCAGGTCCTCATAGATCTCTGTCTGTGCGTTGAACCCATAGGCCCCCTCCTTACCCGCCACCTCCTGCACCACCAGGCTGCCCTCTGCCCCGGCGTTGTTGGCAATCTGACGCAGCGGCTCTTCCAAAGCCCGTTTGACGATGTCCACGCCGGTCTTCTGGTCCCCCCGAATCTGGCTGCGGGTGCTGTCCAGCGCGTCGACGCTGCGGACCAGGGCCACACCGCCGCCGGGTACCATCCCCTCCTCCACGGCCGCCCGCGTCGCATGCAGCGCATCCTCCACCCGCGCCTTCTTCTCCTTCATCTCCGTCTCGGTGGCCGCGCCCACGTCAATCACCGCCACCCCGCCGGCCAGCTT
>JAAXHW010000043.1 GCA_012270675.1 Candidatus Latescibacterota bacterium
TGGGGGTTTTAAGACAGCTTCTCAGGGTGAGAGGGCGTCCCTCCGGTCTGCGGTTGGTTCGAACCGTACGCCGGGGCGCACCGGGCCGCCGCTTAAGGCGATGGGGGCGCCGTCGGCGCGCCAGCAGGCGGCGCCGGTGATGGTGCCTGTGTCCAGGATGACGCCGTTCATTCCACCGGCGACCGTTTTGACCGCTAAGATGTCGTGGCCCCGGGCGGAGAGGTCGCTGCGGACCGGGTGCGGTACGGCGGATTCGACTTCGAGGTGCTGGCCCTGCGTCCATACGCGGGGCGCTTCGACGGCTTCCTGCAGGGTCATGCCATGGTCAATAACGTTGACGATGGCCTGGACGACACTGGGGAAGATGCGCACGCCGCCCGGGGCGCCAAGCGCCATGTACGGGCGGCCGTTCCTTGTAATGATGGCGGGTGAATTGCTGCTGACCATCCGTTTGTTCGATGCCACGGAGTTTGCACGGCCCGGGTGCGGATCGAAGAGGGCCATGGTATTGTTGAGGAGGATGCCGGTGCCCGGCACGGTGACTTTGGAGCCGAATTCCTCGTTGATCGTCTGCGTGATCGATATGATGTTGCCCTCTGCGTCTGCGGCCGTGACATGTGTGGTGGAGGCCGATTCGGGTGAGGGGGCAACGCCGGGACAGGGGCTGACCGCCCGTTCCATGTCGATACCGGCGCGTCTTTTTGCCGCATACGCTTTCGAGATCAGCCATTCGACGGGGACGTCAATTTCAGCGGGATCACTCAGGTGGGCGGCCCGGTCGGCGAAGGCGATTTTGAAGCATTCGGCGAGGAGATGGATGGCATCGCCGGTGCCGAAGCCCAGGGATGCAGTGTCGAAGCCCTTGAGAATATTGAGGATCTGGGAGATGTGTACGCCGCTGGCACAGGGGGGCGGGGGCAGGGTCAATTCGTATCCCCGGTAGGTGGTGAGGGTGGGTTCGCGGCGAACAGTGCGATACGCCCGCAGGTCCTCGAGGGTGAGGATGCCGCCGTTCTGCTGGATGTCGTCGACAATCGTTTGTCCCAGGGCACCGCCGTAGAGGACGTCTGGCCCTTCCCCTGTGATTGTGCGGAGAGAGGCCGCGAGGTCCGGCTGGAGGATGAGATCGCCGGTTTCCGGGGGGTGCCCATTGGGGAAAAATGTACGCGCTGTTCCGGGGAACCGCGCCATGTCCTGCTGCTGTCTTAAGATCGCGTCCTTCAGGTACTGACTGACCCGAAAGCCGTGTTCCGCATGCCGGATGGCGGGCTGCATGACGGTTTTCAGGTCCAATCGGCCCCAGTTTTCGACGGCTTCGGCCCAGCCTTTCAGGGCGCCGGGGACGCCGACCGAAAGGTAGCCGATTTTGTTCTTCCTGCCCTCGGTTTGCATGTAATCGGGCCAGGTGTCGGAAACGGGCCTGTACATGTCCGGAGCAGCGGCAGCGGGCGCATGGGCGTAGTTGTCCAGGATAACGGTTGCGCCGTCTGCAAGACGGATATTGATCCATCCGGCGCCGAAGAGGCCGACCATCTGGGGTTCGACCACGTTGAGGGTGAAGAGCGCCGCGATTGCGGCGTCTACCGCGTTGCCGCCGATTGCGAGGATTTCAGCGCCTGCAGCCGAGCCGATGGGGTTGTTCGCAACCACCACGCCGCGTGAGCCTGAAGCGGATTGTTTTTCGGTCTCGAATAAAGTGCCGGCCCTGAAACGCCAGCCGGGTTGGTCTGCCATCGGATATCCCTTAATCCAGCGGGTCGAAGAAGGTCAAATCGGCACCGAAGTTTTCCATTGCGATAACCTGGTCGCCGCGAAGCCTCACCCGTATCTGTCGCGTGCGATGGGTCAGGGTGATTTCCCGGTCGGGCAAAGGGAACACAAAGGTGAGCGGGCGGTTGATCGGAGGACGGGCGATGAACAGATAACCGCTGGTTGTGTGCAGGGGTTCGCCCGTTCCCCGCAGGTAGACCTGTTGCGCATCTGCCCAGGAGGGGAGGCGGACAAAAAGCGGCCCGGCACGTTTTGTCCTGATGCTCAGGGCCGGGTGGGTGTAGGGAGACGCGACTTTGAGGGCTTCGGTTTCGTGGTCGAAGAACAGGTTGACCCGGTGGCCGGCCCGGTCGGAACGGGCGATTTCGCGGTAGGCTTCGCACAGGGATGCGACGCCTCCGCCAACGATGTCCATGTTGAAACTTACCGATTCGGCATCGATCGGTTCATGCCCGTAAGGGGCGGGAAAACCGAAGGCGCCCAGGTGCCGTTCGGCCACGTCCCGCTTGCCGTCTTCGCCTTCGGGATTGGGCGGGTTCTGGATGAAGGAGATGTCGCGCAGCTGCGCCGGGAGCATGTGGCCCCTCAGGATGCGCTCTGCGTCTTCGTAGTATTCGGGATAACCCCATCGTCCCAGGATGAGGGCGGTTTCGACAATATCTCCGGTATTGTTGATTTCACCCCGGTCCGGAGGCGCCTCGTCACTGCTGCTTTCGATGACCCAGCCCAGTTCATCCCGGATCTCCCACAGTCCCTTGTCGTAGAAGGCCCGCACGCGGTTCATCAGAGGGGCGTCCAGGGTCAGGTCGGCAAGTTGGGCGAGGGAGGACATGACACAGGTGGTCGAGTGGGTGTGAAACCCGAACGCCTCCCGGTCGTAGCTGCCGTCCTCGTTAAAGAATTCCAGGGCTTTTTCTTTCAGGACAATCGCCAGTTCCAGGGCCGGTTCGCAGCCGGTTGTCCGGTAGAGTTTGACCAGCGGGCAGATGGAACGGGCCAGACCCACGATGAAGGTAGATCTGCGAACGTTCAGGCCCAGTTCACCTTCCAGGTAGGCGTAGTTCCAGTCCCGGTCGGGACACCAGCGTTTGAAAATGGCGTCGATGCTCGCCTCCGCCAGTCGACGGGCCCGGGCAGATCGCCGAAAATGCGCCAGAGAATAAAGGGCGTGCAACCCCTCACGGACATTGTGAGGGGTAAAGTTGGCCAGGGGACCATCGATTTTGTCGCGGTTCAGGGGCAGGGGCGCAGGGCCGCTGTAGGAGAAGAAAGCGGCACGGGCGTGCCTGTCGATGCATTCCTCGTCGATGGAGGTCCCGGCGGCGTCTTCCGCATTGAGCAGCGCGTTCAGATGGCGGCCCGGAACGTGGGATTCCGAGTGGACCGAACTGAAGCTCAATCTGGCGTTGGGACGCACGCGGGAGCCGAAGAAGGGGATGTTGTTGTCATCGGCGTTAAAAACGCTGCACATGGTCTGGCAGCCCAGACGAATGGCGTCCCGGATGTCGGTGGTGTTGACGTTTGTCAATTTGTCCATATTCCGTCACTCAAGCACGCTGTGTCCCTGCGTCGGTTCGGACAATTCCACATATCCCAGGTCGGCGTGTGCCTCAAAAAAGAGGGTTACCTGTTCGAGGGTTATCTCTCGCTGATACTCACAGGTGAGGGCCTCGGCGATTTCTGCCAGAGTTCTCCTGCCGTCCGCCCAGAACAGCGCCCAGGGAGAGAGTCGGGCTTTGCCGATCCACGCAGCAATAGAAGGCGGCGTATTGCTCAGATCGGGCGAGAGCAGGGCCGTGCGATGGGGCACTCGCCGGGAACCGGGGACGCTGCGCCTCCCGGACTGCGTCTTTCTTCGGGCTGCGCTTCGGGCGGCCTCGCGTACCTGGCGTTCGTATGTGGACAGACGCGCGAGGACTTGATCGTGGTCTTTTTCCGATACCCAGTCCTGGAGTTTTTCAAGGTTTATCCGGTGTGCCTCGCAAATGTAGCTGACCTGGCCCGGTGAGAGTTGCTTTTGCGAAGGCCGGAGCTGTTCCAGCGTGCTTTCCGTTTCCGCCATCGCCAGTTCGACAACTTCCCGGCTGCCGGCATTTGCCAGGAAGTAGAGGTAGCCGGCTGCGGCGGTTGCACACAGGGCCAGGCCAGGCCGGCTGAGAAGGTTCGGGGTGTCGGCCGAGGTGTGGTAGGCGTCAAAGCTGCGGGCCTGGCGGTGGGTGGTGATCCAGGGACAGGGGAAGCCGTATTTGGGGTCGCCGATAAGGGTGTCCGAGGTGGATACAAAGGGTTCGACGCAGAGTTTGTACCCGGGGTTTCTGCGCTGGAGGGCGGACCGGACGATGGTTTCACCGAGTTTGTTCACAAATCTGGCAGACATGGGGATGGTGTTGTGCCATTCGAGTCGGGAGTCACAGACTTTGGGTTTGGCGCCTACGGAATCGATGTTCAGGCCGCCCAGGGGGGGCACGGGACGCTCGATGTCTTCCAGGTATTTGAAGAAGCCGTAACATTCGTAAGCGTTCAGCAGCCGAATGGTGCGCTTTGGTCGGGGGAGCGACCCTTCGGCGATGAGGCTTTCAAGCACCGTTGCAATTTCAACGCAGAGGGCAACGCCTGAGGCGTTGTCAATGGCGCCCGGTTCGCCGCTGTGCGCCAGCACCCAGATTTCTTCCTGCGGTCTGCCTTCGCCAGGCACGAGACCGCTGATGATGTCGTGTGTGCCAACGTATTTTCGGATGTCGACTTTCGTACGCAGGGTCAGACTACCGTGTGTTTTTGCCAGCCTGCGGAGTTTATTTCCCTCGTTCTCGGATAGTACGAGACCGACCAGATGAAAGGCCGCGTTTCCGATGGGGATGCCACCCCAACCGAATTTGGTCCAGGCAGTTGCATTGGGCAGATTTTCAACCGGCTGATCGGTGATGACTCCTGCGGCCCCTGTCTGAGCGAGCGCTCGCAGACGACTGCGCGGATTCAGGCGCGTCAGTACGATTTTTCCGGAAAGTCCATCGGGGGGAATACGTTCGAGTTTTTCCGAATCGTCTACGATGACCAGTTCGTTCACCATTCCGTTGCGGGGCGTGGCCCCGCTCCACTGGATCACATGCCAGGGGTTCTCTTTGTAGTCCAGCACCCGTCGACGCACGGGACCGATCACGTCTACGGTGGCGCTGCGCACATCGGCGGCTTCGTGGATGATCCAGCGGCCCGAACCGATCCGGCCGCCCGTCTGGAGGGGGACGACCTCCACACCTGCGCCCGCCGCACTGTACCGGTCTACCAGCGTCCGGGTGGTTTCGTGGAATCTGTCAAAGGAGTTCCATCGATCGGTTTCCACGATGGCGACGACCGTGTCCAGAAGCCGTCTGCCATCGGTCCGAGCCTGTATCAACGGCAGCTTCTTCCGACAGAATGTGGACAGAGAACGGGGGGCGCGAGGCGCCATCTGTCTCTCCTTCCCGGCGATGAGGGCTTTGACGTATCCCATCGAATAGACCGAGCGATCTTCTGATGTTCGTCGTCGGCGTTGTCGTGCCGCAGGCGGTCGATCTGCAGGCCGATGTCGAATCCAACCTGTCGAGTGTGACCTGTCGAAGTCTTGAAGCTACTGCTTTTCCAGGCGGATAGAGGGCACCTGTCGGTCGCCCAGGCTGAATACACCGCCCGCTCCGGATGCTTGAAGCCCCAGAGACTCGAAGCGGACGCGTTTGTCTTCGTCTTCGACCGACACGATTGCACAGCACAGGCCCCGGTCGGCGCCCCAGCGCAGCGCAGCGTCCATAAGCTCTTCCCAGGCATCCGTGTGACTTTGATGCGTAAACCCGTCTACCTGACAGTGACCCGATTCGTCCAGGCGGACCGACGACAGGCCCACCACACGGCCCTGATTCGCACGCAGGGCAAACCACGCGCCTCGGCCGTCCTGAGCAAGCGCCTCGTACCGGGGATAAAGCCCCATGCATGAATTCTGTACCGCGTATCGGGTTGAACACATGCCCACGTTGGCGTCCAGTACCTTCCAGTCGTGAGGACAGAGCAGCAGGGGGATCATCGGTATGCGGTCGGCGGGTGTGGCCGGCACAACTTCGGCAGGGCCGCCCTCTCTGAAATAGTCTACGAGAAAGGCCTCAGGCGAGTCTCCACTTGCGATGAAGGCCATGACATTGGCTCCGGCGAGCTTCCGCCAGCCAAGCCGGTGGTAGACCCGGGCGGCCCCGGGGTTTACCGTTCCCAAAAAAAACGCCTGGCCATTGTGCGCGTGAAAATCTTCAAGCGTATGTGCACAGAGTGCGGTGGCAATGCCCTGTCGACGAAATTCAGGGGGCGTTGCCACTTCACCCAGGCCGCCCAGCCGGGGGTCCGCTTTTGAGATGGTCAGGTGGGAGGTGCCGCCCAGTTCCTCGCCTTTTCGAAGCAGATAGAAGATGTCGTGATTGTCGTCGCGTTCCGAACCGTTGAGAATGCTTCGATAGCCATCACAGGGGACTTCGAAGATCGCCTCCCAGAAATCGAGCAATTCCTCTGTCAGATCCTCCGGCAACGGCGGCTCGATTTTTATGACCGTCCCCTGTTTGCCTATGTCTCCCATGGTCCGCCTCCTGTATGCGCTCGATCAAAGCGCTCTACATTGAGCGCGGCCAGATCAATCAACGGTCTTTCGTTTGCCGCCAACTGGGATACCAGCTTGCCCGTGATAGGGGATAAAGATATGCCGATCATGGCATGGCCGGCCGCGAGGATGAGGTTGTCGTAGGCCATGGGACGCCCCAGGAAGGGGAGGCCGTCCGGAGTACAGGGGCGCAGCCCGCGCCAGATTTCGATGCGTTCGAGATTTTCGGGATGAATGTCGGGCAGGTACCCGGGGACGGCCTTGAGGATGGCCTGCACGCGGCGCATGTTGATGGAAAGGTCCAGGCCGGCCAGCTCAAGGGTGCCGGCAAAGCGCAGGGCATCGCCCAGAGGAGTGAGGGCGACTTTGGCCTCGGCAAGCACAAAAGGGATGCGTGAACAGCCCGGCGGCCGCTTGAATGTGACGCTGTACCCTTTGGCGGGCTGGATGGGCAGCTTGATCTTGAGGTCCCGGATGACCGGTATGGATCTGTTCATCTGCCGCTTGCTGCAGGCACGCCAGAACTTCCAGAGCCAGGAGATGAGCTCGCAGCTGAAGCGGGGTTTGATGTAAAACGGGCTTTCGGGGTTGAACATCCATTTGATCCCCTTGGAGATCATCCCCGGCTCCGCCAGCGGGGTGCTGTGGCTGGGAACGATCAGGCCGGCATTGCCGTACGAACTTCCCGAACCGATGTCCCCTTTTTCAACAATGGCGACGGCCCGCCCCTGCTTGCTGAGGTAATAGGCCGAGCAGACGCCGATTGCGCCCCCTCCGATGACCAGAACGTCAGTTTCCGTCTTCATCGAAGCATCGCTCTTCGGTTTTGTCCCGTGTTGCAGTCTGTTTGACGCGCTCGAGAAGAGCGTCGCAGGTCTCGGTCTGCAGGGTGTTTCCTCCCGGGACGTGCCGCTTACCCTCTGACCTCGACGCCCATCGCGGTTTCCCAGACTTTAATCATCGCGCCTTTGTTTTCGTTGCCAAGCCCCTGGTCCAGGGCCATCCTGTAGGTTTGCAAAGCAGCGGACGTTACCGGCAGAGGGATCTGGTGCCGGGCGGCGATTTCCGCGATAGCCTCCATATCTTTGTAGGCTTTCTGCATCGGATATCCACGCTCGAAATTTCTCCGGAGCACCAGGCGGGAGAAGAAATCGAAGCCGTAACTCTGTCCGGTTCCCGCGCTGATGACGGAACAGATTTTTTCCGGGTCGAGCCCCATCTTAACCGCGGCAGGGAGTATTTCGGCCATGGCGGCGCAGGATATGTTCAGGAGAATATTATTGGCCATTTTTGTCAGTTGGCCATTGCCGGACGGTCCCATGTAGACGATGCGTTCTCCCATCGTTTTCAGGAGGGGGTGGACTTTCCTGTACACAGCCTTCTCTCCTCCCACCATCATGGTCAGCGTGCCGGCCTCTGCGCGGGACTTCATCCCCGAGACCGGAGCGTCCAGAAAACCGATCCCACCTTTACGGAACACCGAGGCCGTCTGTCGTGTGGAAACAGGGTGGGTTGTTCCGCAGTCAATCACGATGTGCCCTGAGCCAAGCGCCGGTTTGAGCCCGTCCGGGCCGAACAGGACGGATTCCACAACCGATGTGTCCGGGAGGACAAGCACAATCCAGGTACACCGACCGCCAAGGTCCCGTATACTCTCAGCGGCCTGCGCGCCGTTCGCGACGAGTTCATCCACCGGTTGTTGGCGTATATCGTAAACCCGGAGCGGGTACCCGCCTTTGAGGACATTGAGCGCCATCCCTTTGCCCATGGCGCCAAGCCCGATAAACCCCACGGTTTCTCTCATCCGGTTCTCCATTTTCGAGCTTCTTTTAACGAGAATCCTGTAAGACCTCCACTTCAAGATCGTCAAACCAGGTGGTACCGCTACCGTCCTGCCTGCAGATGATGTGGACTGCGCTGATATCGGGCGGGGGCGGGCCGTGGATCTCCACACTGACCCTGGTCCAGTCGTGGGTGCCCGTCAGCTTTTGTGAACAGATGTAGGGGTAGCGCTCGGGATAGTTGTACACGCCCCAGCGCACGGCCAGACAGGCGCCCCGGCCTTCCACCCGGTCTGTTTTGATATAAGCGGTAATCCGGAAACCGGTAGAAGTGGTCCACCGCTGCGTCCAGGCGCCCTCGCTTTCGCGGTCCATGATCCACTCGGTGGGCCCGGGCGTTGTCTTGGAGATCTTGAGGGAAAAATCGTCCGAGCGGCCCTCCTCTTTGCACCACGCTGCACCTTCGCCTTCGGGCAGCCAGGGCCAGGGGTCGGTGTTGTCGGGCGTGGGCTCGTTGAGACGGAGGCCATTGGCAAAGCTGGTGGAACGCTCGTACAGGGGGAGCTCCTCGAAACCGTTGTACGTGACCGGTGGGACGGGTTCCGCCGCTTCCCGCATCTGTTTGACCTTCTCGTCCGGGCAGAGGCGGATGCGGAAGTGGGGACAGAGAGGGGCATAGAGTTCGTCGCGGGTGTAATGACCCCGGATGTGGATGTCGTAGCCCCAGTTGCAGACGCCCACGGAGGTGCGGTCTGCGGTTTCGCCCACGAATTCAAAGGCGGGGTTGTTGCCCGGATCGTAGGCCAGCACAAACAGGCCGTCCCTTTTAAAGGACCGGGGGCTGGGGATGCCCGTGGCCATGTGATTGAGCGGCATCTGCCAGATTTTTCCGTCGGATTTTTCGGCCAGAAGGTGGGTGTATTTCTTCTCCCACATACCGGGGAACACGACCGTGGGACCGGGAATATCGTTGTACCAGGGGTCGCAGTATTCCAAAGAGGCGGTTTCATCCCGATCCAGTACTTCGGGACTGTGGATGTCCAGGTGGGCTTTGAAGTCATAGACATAGGACCCCAGGTCCGCGTCGTAGGTCAGGGTGAGGACACGGTGTGAGGTTGCCACGCCGCCCGGGTCCTGGGTAATGACCGTGAGCGTCAGACAGTCGCTTCCCTGGCCGTGGACCTGCACGTCAACCAGTTTGGTGGTGGCCAGCACCCGGTGCTGAAAGACCCAGTAGAGCTGGACGCCACAGACCAGGGGGCGGCCTCCCGGTGCCAGCTTCAGGTCCTGCAGGTTGACCGGTTTGGGATTGCTGTCGAAATAACGCAGGTTCTGCTCGGGCTGTTCGATGGTTTTGGTTTCCAGACGGGCGATGGGTTCGTCGTGGTCATAAATCCACTGTTCGCCCGCGCATACCCCCCCGTGGGTGCGAAATGTAAATCGGCTTTTGTAGGCCATAAGATTTTCCTTTCTTGACGTAAATGCGTTCCGTCCCTTTCCACAGAGGAGATCCACTATCCCCTGTCGCGACGGCAAGATAATTCACCGGGCCTGGAAACGCAAGGGAGGAATGCCTCCGGGGTGGTGAAAGCGCGCAACCAGGGGGTGTGAAATGAATTGATCCCCACGCTGGGGGGATGTATCTTGTGTCCGTCAGGAGTCAGGGTCAAGCGTCAGGCAGCGGTACAAAAACGGAGGATCGGCAATGGCTACAGACCCAGGCGGGGGGCATTTTGTCACAGCGGAGCAGATCCGGAATGCCCGGCGGAACGTCGAGCGGTTCGACTGGGCGGAGGCCCGGCGGGACCGGGCGGTAGAACGGGCAGGACGCTGGACGAAGATGGACGACGAGGCGCTCTGGGGGCTGGTGACCGGACAGATGATCGGCCGGAGTACGGCAGCGAATGTTGAGATGGGCTGTCCGGTGTGCAGAGACGGGATGGGACGGTTTGAGATGGACGTGCTGGCAGACCCGTGGAAGATCCGGTGCCCAACCTGCGGCGGGCGGTTCCCGACGAACGATTTCGAGGCATTTTACAAAAGTGGCATCGGACCGGACGGGACTTTTGATCCGGACCGTGCGGACCGGGGGCTGCTGTTCAATACCGATCACCCGCACCCGGACGACCCCCTGCACCGGTTTGGCGTGGACGACGGGATGGGGTGGACGGACGAGACGGACGCGTCGTTCAAACTGGTGGGCGTCTATGCGCACTACGGGGTCTGGTCCGAGATCAGTTCGGCGTGCGAGGGGCTGCGGGAGGCGTTTTTGCTCACCGGAGATGCGGCATACGCCCACAGGGCGGGACTGCTGCTTGCGCGGATTGCGGATGTATATCCGGATATGGACTGGTCGTTCTGGGCAAAGCAGGGGTTTTTCAACTCGGATGGGTTGAGCGGCAGAGGGCGGATTTTCGGACGGATATGGGAGCCCTACCTCTTGAAAGCGTTTACGGAGTGTTACGATATGGTGCGGACGGTCTGGAAGGACAACGACCCGTTGTTCGCCTTTCTGGACGCGAAGCAGAAAGCGCACGGGCTGCCGGAACAGAACAGCGTTGCGGCGCTCTGCCGACACTTCGAAACGCACGTGATCAGGGAAGGGATCAAAGCGATTGTGGCCGGAGACATCCATCACAACGAGCCGGGCGACCAGTCGACAATGGCGATGCTGGCGATTGCCCTGGATGCCGGGGATACGGAGGATTGGCTCGACTGGGTGTTTCGGGAGGGACTGCTGAGGGGTCAGAAGCCGGACGGAGGACACATCCCACAGCTTTTCGCCGGGGAGATCGACCGGGACGGGGTGGGATCGGAAGGCTCGCCCGGCTACAGCCTGGGGTGGCTACGGTGGCCCATAGGGATGAAGGCGCTGGTCCAGATTCTGGACGCGCGGCCCTCCTACACCCGTCACCGCATTCGAGACCATCCCCGCTACCGGCAGATGTTTCTGGCGCCAATCCGGCTGACTGCCCTGGGCCGTTTCGTGCCCTCGATCGGGGATACGGGAAATACGGGGGGACCGGGCCTGGGCGGGCTGACCATTGCGCAGTGCCTGGAGGGATTGGCAGCGTTCGGAGATCCGATCTTCGCACAGGCCGCGCACCACCTGGCCGAAGGCGACCTGTCCAGAATCCAGGGACAGGTCACGGACGCCGACCCGGAGGCGATCCGGAAACGGGTGGCCCAAATCGTGCATACGCACGGCCCCCTCCGGCTGCATACGGATGTGATGACGGGCTACGGCCTGGCGCTGTTGAGAGATGGGGAGGGCGAGCGAGAACGCACGCTTTGGGTCTACTACGGCCGGAACACCGGCCACGGCCACGCCGACCGGCTGAACCTGGGGATTTACGGGTTCGGGATGGACCTGCTGCCCGACCTGGGATACCCCGAACATGCGCGGATCTGGCCGAAGCGGGCAGGATGGACCAACCATACGGTATCGCACAATACGGTGATGGTCGACCGCAGCCGGCAGGGGGGGACCTATTCGGGAAAGGTCGATTTTATCGGGCTCTCGGAAGAGGCGCAGGCCATCGGGCTGTCATCACCGGATGTCTACCCCCAGTGTGCTGTTTACGGTCGAACCAGCGCGATGGTGTGTATCTCGGAGGACGATTTTTACGCGGTCGATCTCTTTCGCGTTTCGGGCGGTGGCGCGCACCACTATCTTTTCCACGCCGCAGAGGGGGAGGTGGAGACCGGGGGGCTGGACCTGGTACCGCAACAACAGGGTACTTATGCGGGTGAAAACGTGGCCTTTGGGGAGTTTTACGACGGCGAGGTGGAAACCTATACGGGCAGCGGCTTCCAGTATCTCTACGATGTGCAGCGGTGCCGGAAGCCGGACGGGGTGATTTCGGTGGACTGGACGGTCAGGGATACCTGGCAGGTTTTTCAGCAATCGGGAAAGCCGATGGTGACGGATGTGCACGTGCGCTGGAGCCTGTTCGACGCGCCTGGGGAGGTGGCCCTGTGTCGCGGGGACCCGCCGCAGAACAAGCCGGGCAATCCGAGGCGGCTGACCTATGTGGTGGCTGCGCACGAGGGGGAGGGGCCTGTCGTGTCCGGCTTTCTGAGTCTGATCGAGGCCTACAGAGGCAACCGGCTGGTCGAGCGTGTGGAGGAAGTCCCCGTATCAGGAGGCGAGGGCATCGGGTCCCGGGCGATCCGGGTGCACCTGCCGGGGGGACGGTCGGACACCGTGGTCTTTGGAGATGGGCGGACTCAGGTGCGGGTGGACGGACGACTCGACTTCGACGGGGTCTTCGGTGTCTACTCCGAGACCGACGGCACGACCCGGTGGGCAATGCTGACAGGCGGCAGGGTGCTGGGCACAAAGGACCGGGCAATCCGGCGGGCTTCCGGGGTCTGGACGGGGACCGTGCTGGAGCGAGCGCAGGGCAAGATCTGGACAGCGGCCGAACCTCCAGCCGAAGGCTCACTGATCGGGTCTTACCTCTCGATCGAAAACGACAACGAGCGGGATGCCTGCTACCGGGTCGCACAGGTGACCCGCGAAGGAGACAGGACGTTGATCAACGTGGGGGATGTGGACTTCGTCCGGGGAATGATCGACGATCTGGACTATTCGAAAGGGTTTGCTTACGACTTTGAGCCGGGACAAACGTTCCGGATCGCGCAGACCTGGTTTGAGCGGTTTTCATAGAAGCTGTTTTGGGGGAAAGCGGAAATGCCAACCTGGAATGAGGATGCAGAGCTTTTCAGTCTGATGAAGCGGGAACTGTTTACTGCGGTGGTGGGGGATGTGATGGATAAGGTGGGCCTGACCCACCAGTTTCTGCCGCCGAAAGTCCAGCCGCTACGGGACGATATGGTTGTTGTAGGCCGGGCAATGCCGGTTCTGGAGGCGGACTGCGCCGGACAGAAGGTGGGCCACCTGGATGAAGAGAAGCCGTTCGGCGTGATGTTTGAAGCGCTGGACGATCTGAAGCCGGGCGAGGTGTATATCTGCACGGGAGCGTCGCCCCGATATGCGCTGTGGGGAGAGTTGATGAGCATCAGGGCGATGAAACTGGGGGCAGCGGGCGCTGTGCTGGATGGGTTCATCCGGGACACGCGGGGGATTCTGAGCTTGAATTTCCCGACCTTTTCTGTCGGGCGCTATGCGCAGGACCATGGCGTCCGGGGGCGGGTGATCGACTACCGCTGTCCGATCGAGCTCGCAAACGGGGTACGGGTCTGTCCGGGGGACCTCGTTTTTGGGGATATGGACGGCGTGGTGGTGGTCCCAAAGGACCATGAAGAAGACCTGATCCATCGGGCGATCGAAAAGGTGCGGGGGGAGAACCTGGTCCGGAAGGCGATTGAAGAGGGGATGCCGTCCCGGCAGGCGTTTGATCGGTTCGGGATTATGTGAGGGGGAGGAGGCCGTATGAACGTTGTGCCGACCGGGTTTGTTCGTATGCTGCCGGACGATTTAAAGGGGTTCGTGGCCGAACTCTACCGGAAAGCAGGTGTCACGCGGAAGAACGCAGCGTTGATCGCCAGCCTGCTGGTGGCCACGGATTTGCGTGGGGTGTTCAGCCACGGATCGCGCCAGAGCAGGGGCTATTTGAGCCTTTTGAAGGAGAGGAAATTGAATCCCCGTCCGCGGATTCGGGTCTTACAGGAGACGCCGGCTACCGCGGTTTTAGACGGTGACGGGAGTCTGGGGCACTTTGTCTGCTGGCAAGCGGCGCACCTGGCCGTTCAGAAGGCGAAGGAGATGGGGCTGGGCGCAGTCGCCACGCGCAACCACCACCACTTCGGGGGCGCGGGAAAATACAGCCGGGTTGCGTCCGGGGCAGGATGCGTCGGGTTCGTCGTGTCTTCCCATGTCCGCTCGCTGACGCCGGAGCGCTCGATTATGGCCACAGGCGGGGCGTCCCCTATGAGTTTCGCGGTTCCTTCGGGGTCGGAACCTCCGCTTGTGCTGGATATGTCCACGAACTTTTACGCCAGTCACGCCGACGATTTCGAGGCCGTTTTCGCAAAGATGCCCACGGTTTTTTTTAAGAGCCTCGGCCTGGGCTCGGTCTGCCATGTGCTTGGCGGTATTCTCGCCGGGATTGTGACGGTGAATGAGCAGAAGCCGGCATGGCCCGCCGTGAATCAGGGCGCGTTTATGCTTGCTGTCGATGTTTCGAAGTTTGTACCTCCGGATACGTTCAAGGCGCAGATGGACGCGTTTGTCGGTTGTGCCAGCCACCTGCGTCCCTTTCCGGGGCAGGACCGTGCCCTGCTGCCGGGCGCGCTGGAGTGGGAGCGGGAACGCGAGTGGACGACGGAAGGCATTCCAATCGGCCGGGAACACCAGGCGGCGCTGGAGGAGGCCGCAGCGGACCTGGAAGTCCGGACGCCGTTTTAGCGTCAGGAGCCGGAAGCAACCGCCTGTTCCGATGGTTTGGCACAAAGGAGGATGGTGATGCGGATCAAATTTGCTCAATACGGCGTTTTGCACTCCCATGCTGCGGGGAAGGCGGCGGTGTTGAAGGCGAATCCGGATGTGGAATTCTGCGGGGTATATGAGCCGGACCCGGAAGCGCGCAGGACGCGGGGGGCCGGTGAGGCCTACGCGGGGGTCCACTGGTTCGGGTCGAAGGAGGAGATGCTGGACGATGCATCGATAGCGGCGATTGCAGTGGAAGGGGCGGTGGCTCAGAACCTGGGGTTTGCCCGGGAGGCGCTTGAACGGGGCAAACATGTCTGGCTGGATAAACCCGCGGGGGACGACTGGGCCGAATTCCAGGCGCTGATTGAAATGGCAAGGGCAAAGGGACTGCTGGTGCAGCTGGGGTATATGTTCCGTTACAACGCGGGATTCCAGTTCATTTTAGACTGGGCGCATTCGGGGAGGCTCGGGGAGATCTTTTCGGTGCGGGGACGGATGTCGACCTTCGTGGACCAGGAGACGCGATCCCGGCTGGCCGTGCACCAGGGGGGTATTTTGTTTGAGCTGCTCTGCCATTTGATGGATATTGTGGTGGCGCTTCTGGGAAGGCCCGACCGGGTGACGTCGTTCCTGCGAAACGATCTGGGACCGGTGCCGGTGTTTCGAGACAATACGGCCACGGTGTTTGAATACCCGAAAAGGATGGCAGTGCTGGAGTCTGCATCCTTGGAGGTACTGGCCTTTCCGTCGCGGCGGTTTGAGGTCTACGGGACGCGGGGCAGCGCAATTTTGGAGCCGTTCGAGCCCGACCCGGTGGTTCTGCGGCTCTGCCTGGATGAGGACCGGGATGGATACAAAAAGGGGTGGCAGACCGTGCCCGTAAAAGTGCAACCCCGGTACGTGGGGAGCCTGAGGGCACTGGTGGCCGATATCCGGGGAGAGAAACAGCCGGACCGGTCGCTGGACCACGAACTGACGGTACAGGAGACCGTACTGCGGGCGGCGGGGATTTTGGCCTGACCCCTGTGGAATCAACACGCTCCATCACACAACGGCCAGTCCTGGAATAAGCGCTCAGCCGAAGGTGAAAGCCCATCCATAAAGGAAACGGGGCACTGACACGTCAGAAATTGAATGAAAGTGCGGCGCGAAGACCTCTAATTGGTGTGGGTGAGATGCTCAGGTTGACGCGTTGGGGTGGCACTTTGACCCATCTGCCAGATTTTGTCTGCGTGCCACGCAGACTGGATGGCGGCAGATCGATGACGTCCCAGACATCGTGACTGAACACCGCACCGACGACGACACCGCAAAAACTGCCCATACACGTGAACGCAGGTGCAAGAATAATCAGAACCGCACCACCCGACTCAGACGCTATGAGCGGCTGGCTCGCTATGAGGCAGAGGTAGATTAATAGCCCTGCGAAAGCACCGACGAAGGCGCCGTGCTCGACGTAGGACTTGTAGTATCTGTGCACTTCGAATTTAGAAATGTTTGTGGCCGCGATGGGCACGAATTGCTTCTTTTGCTTCAAGATCCCCCTCCACTTCATCAAGATCAGGGTGTCCTTTGTCGCCTGGTGAAACCGGCCAGCGATCCTTTTTTCTGTGTCCCGGGTATGAATGCGAATGCGCTGGCCTTCTAAAAGTGGGAGAAGCGCGCTAAGCCTCGAGAGATCAAGCTCACCTCCAACCAACCTCGACCTGAGACCCTTTTCTCCGAACCATCTTCTCCACCCTTCTATGTCCCGTTGAGCTTTGGCGACAACGAGAGTGTCGATGTCCCCATACGCGATTTCCCATCGTTCCCAAGGTCTATACCTGGATTTTCTGATCACGATGCCATCCGCGTCTTTATCCAAAACCTTGCCGGTTGCAGTCCTTTGGACCCCCTTTAATGTGTAGACCACGTGTGCATGCCACCCCTTCCTCAACTTCGAGAGATCAAGTTCCCCCCGTGACATTACGATGAGACCCCCTTCGGTCAGCCTTCTCCACCTTTCTATGTCTCGTGGGGCTTGAGCGACAACGAGAGTGTCGATGTCCCCATACGCGATTTCCCGTTCCCAGTTCCTGCCCCTGGGTTGAATCACAATACCATCCGCGTCTTTATCCAAAATCTTGCCGGTTGCGGTTTCTTCGACCCCTTCCGACGTGTAGACTACGTGTGCATACCACCCCTTCCTCAACTTCGAAGGGTCTATCTCCCCGCGTGACATCACCCTGACATCCTTCTCATAGAGCCATTGGATGACCCGTTCTGCCATCTCCTCTGCTTTTTCAGCAGTTTCAGCCCGCGTGTCACCCTCGACCTGCGTGCCCTGAAGGTGTCGGGTGGCGTGTGCAAGCGTGGGTGCAAGCATCTCCAGCAGCAGGCTTGCGGCTACAAAGATGGCGATGGATTTCATGCACTCCTCCTTTGTCTGTAGCAGCACAATAAACTGCTTTTTTTCTGAGATATCAAGA
>JAAXHW010000044.1 GCA_012270675.1 Candidatus Latescibacterota bacterium
CCAAAACTAGCACCAAAGGTTACTACAACGGTTTCCGTGTTGCCCGGACGCTTGAATGAAACAGGAGGAGGGGGATGAGCGATTTGGAAGCCGGGGCGTTTGATGCGGGGGTGTTTTTCGGGCAGATTCGGAAGGGGATTGAGGGGCTGGATATTCCCGAGCGGGTTGAAGACGCCCGGACCGAGCAGAGGGCCTGGGAGGCCTGGCACGGCTACCTTGCCAGGCGGGAGAAGCCGACCTGGCATTTTGACGCCGGGCGGTTCGGCCGTGCGATGCAGACCTGCTGGCCGGGCCTGGCGAAGGTCTGGGTGGCGCTGTCGGATCAGCTGATTGAAGGGACCTTTCACCAGGGCGCGATGAGGATCCCCTATGTGCCGGGAAAGGGGCTGGACTGGAATGCCAATTCCGAGGGGGTACCCGGCTGGGCGGGATACCTCTTTTTCCTGCGCTGGCCGATCCGGGCCGCGATGCTGACGGGGGATGAACGCTATGTGCGTACGGTTGCCGAGTGTCTGGAGACCTGCCTGGCGCGGATGGACGATATCCGGGAGGAGCGGCAGGTCCCCGTGCCGGGCTCGGATGAGATGCGGAGCTACACGCTGTGGAACACGCTGGCGCTGGGCCTGAAGCTGAAGGCCCTGGGCGAGGCGCTGTATGCGCTGCGGGACCACCCGGCCTGGACAGTGGCGGACTGCCGGAATACTTCGATTCTGATCTGGCGGCACGCCGATTTTCTCTACCGGCAGGTGTCGGCTCAAACGGCGGTTGCGTGGCAGCAGCAGTTGAACTTCATTTCATCGGGAAGCGGGGGATTGGGGGCGGTTGGGGCGCTGCTGCCGGAGTGGACGGCGGCAACGGACTGGCTGGAGACCGCCAGGCAGATCCAGGAGGTGTTGCTCTTAAACCAGGTCCATCCGGACGGAATGCAGAAGGAGATCTGCACCCAGTACCACAAGACGGTAATCCGGTCTTTCGCCACGCTGCAGATGATCCTTTACCGACAGGGGATGCCAAGTTTTTACGATACGGAGCCGTTCCGGTCCCGCTTCCTGGCCATGCACCGCTTCCTGGGGGATGTTCTGACCCCTCAGGGGTTTACCCCCGCGATCAATTCTGCGGTGTACGCGATGGACTGGGTGGTGTTCACAGCGGTGGGAAACACCTTCTTTAAGGACCCGACCCTGCAGTGGCATGTGAACCGGTGGTACCATCCTGATTTTGTGCCGGTGCAGAAGGGGGGGCCGGGGTGGGGGACCACGATTCTGAACGAGCTGTGTGTACCCGGGCCCGGGGGGGGCCGGGCCCGGGCGCCCAGGTCCGGGTCCCGGCTTTTTCCGGATTCCGGGATTGCGGTGCTGCGGGATGGATGGGGGGAGGAGGCAAACGTGCTGGTGCTGGATTTTGGACACCCGGACGGGGGGCACGCCTATGCGGCGCAGGCCTCTTTCACGGCATGGGTGAAGGGACGTCCGGCTGTCCTCTCGCCAGGGTCGCCCTTTTCATACACCGACCCGAACTACCGGCCCTGGTATTACGGCACGCAGGGGCAGAATACGGTCTGGGTCGATGAGGACGACCAGGAGATCTGGCGGCCGGGCAGGAAGCGGCGGATCTGGGGACGGCTGCTGGACTGGCGGGACAATGCCGGGGAGACGCTGGTCCGGATATCCCACAATGGCTATACGCAGTCGAAGGGTATCGGGCATGAACGGACCGTGCTGCTGAAGAAGGGACGGTTTTTCCTGATTTACGATCTTTTAGACGGAGGGGCAAGCGAGGGTGCGCATACGCTGCGCTGGACAATTCGGTGCCCGGACGCGCTCCGGGAAGCGACGGACCGAACCGTGGTAAGCACAGGTAAACCGGGCATCCGCCTTGTGCCGGGGTGGACCGGGACGGTTAAAGCCGTGGAGATCGGCTGGGGGCCCAGTATGGTGCCTCTGCGCTATCAACCCGATATGTCTCCGCAGCAGGGACAGACCTGCCACGCGCGGTTTGTGCAGCGGCTGGCAGGGGGGGAGACGGCCCGGTTTCTGGTGCTGCTCGTGGCGGGGGACTGTACGGATGCATCGGTGAGGGGAGAGGTAAGGGAGGGCGGTGTGGAGGTTGAGGTGAGGGCGTGGGGGGAGCGGGAAAGGGTGGTGTTGTAGGGAAAATCGAAAGAGGTGACTATGGCAGGGAAAAAGCGGGTGTACGAGGTGCAGGTAGAACGGGATGTGGAGGCGAGGATGCGGGATGGGGTGATTCTGAGAGCAGACGTGGCCCGGCCCAGAGCGCGGGGGCGGTTTCCGGTGCTTCTGACGCGAACGCCGTACGGGAAGCATGTGGACAGGCGTCTGGCAGCGGCGGGCTATGTGGTTGTTGCACAGGACATGCGGGGGCGTTACGCGTCGGACGGCACATTTACACCCAAGTTTATGCCAGGGTACCGGGACGCGGAGGACGGCTACGACACGGTGGAGTGGTCCGCCGGGCTGGCCTATTCGAACGGAAAGGTGGGGGTATTCGGAATTTCCTATCCATCGTGGGCGTCCTGGGAGCTGGCCTCGGCACGTCCGCCCCACCTGGTGGCGATGTTCAACGGAGGGCTTGCGACACGGTTGACGGACTGGGAGCTGGGCGGCGTGCTGCGGATCGGGCGAGTCCAGCAGTGGCTTTTCGGTACGCTGGCCCCCGACCTGCGACGCCGGCAGGGGCTGGGCCCGCCGCACACGCCGGTCGAGGCCCGCGCACGGTTTGACAAAGACCGGGAAAAGCCGCTCTGGTTCGTGCCGCAGAAGGCGCTGCCGGACGAGTTTGTCGGGGGATGCCGGGAGATCTGGCATTACTGGCTGGATCACCACCATGAGGATATTTTCGATTTCTGCAAGCGGCACAGTCAGGTAGACGTGCCGGTGCTTCACATAACAGGCTGGCACGACCGGCTGGTGCTCACGGTGGACCACTTTACGGGGATGCAGCAAAACGGGCGCACAGAGGCGACCAGGCGGGCGCAGCGGCTGGTGGTGGGGCCCTGGTCCCACGGATCGAACGGCCCCCGGCAGGTGGGGGAGATGGATTTCGGGCAGACCGCCGAGGTCGATTTTACCGCGCTGATGATCCGCTGGTTCGATACCTGGTTGAAAGGGGAACACAAGGGGATACTGCAAACGGCGCCGGTGCGCTACTTTGTGATGGGGGAGAACCGCTGGCACGAGGCGGAGACGTGGCCCCTGCCTGAGGCGCGGCCGAGGGCTTATTATTTACATTCCGGGGGATCGGCGAACACGCCGGCAGGGAACGGGAGGCTCTCGCAGAGGGCGCCGGAAAAGGAGGCGCCGGGTCGCTACAGCTACGATCCCCGCGACCCGGTGATGACGCTGTTTTATGAGAGTTGCCAGGATGCGCCCTACGACCAGCGACAACTGGCGGTCAGGGAGGATGTGCTGGTTTACCAGACGCTGCGGCTTCGGAAGGCGGTGCGGGTGGTGGGGCGGCCGGAGGTGCGGCTATTTGCAGCGTCAAGCGCTCGGGATACCGATTTTATCGTGAAGCTGATCGACGTGCACCCGGACGGGTTTGCGCACCAGGTCTGTTACGGGATCGTGCGGGCCCGGTTCCGGGAGTCGTTCGACCGACCCGGGCTTTTGCGTCCGGGGAGGGTGTATGAATACACGATCCGGATGCTGCCGACGGCGATCCTGTTTCAGGCCGGGCACCGCATCCGGATCGATGTGTCGAGCTCGGATTTCCCGAATTTCGACCGCAACCACAATACCGGAGGCGACGACTATGCAGAGACGACGTTGCAGGTCGCACACCAGGAGGTTTTCCACGACGCCGGGCGACCGTCCCGGGTGATTTTGCCGGTCGTGTCCTGAAAGGCGACTTTCGTACGGGAGGGTTGGAAGGGCAGCAGTGAATTTGCAGGAGATGTCAGTAGATAAGGAGGGATAGAGCATATGAAACGCACGCATATTCTCCTGCTCGGACTCTGTGTTACGGGCATCCACATATGGGGGACCGTGGAAGGGCAGGAAAAGGTGACGCTCCGGCTGGCATACCCGGAGGGACGGACGGCCGTGTACAAGAATACCTATATTTTCGAATATACCAGCGATAAGGGCAAGTGGCTCCTTCCAGCCAGGAGTTCCGGAGGTGATCTCCATGTGGTGATTACCGGAGAATGGAGGAGCCAGGAGAAGGCCAGACCGATTGCGTCCGCGCCGGGAGAGGCGACCGATACGGTTGAGGTAGAGGCGGCACTTGAAAAGGCCGACAGCGGGGTCCGCATTGATGGTACGCCTTTGACCTTTCAGGAGTACCCCTTTACCCTGGACTCGATGAACGGGCGGAAATTTACCTGGCGTTTCTCTCCTCACGGCCGTGTCGGCCACTTTTTCCCCGTGCCCGGGCGCCATCCACCCAGCCGTCCGGGGTTGGTTACCGATCTGCGCCAGTTCTGGATGCCCGAATTGTGTCCGCTGCTTCCCGAGACGGACGTGGGGAAGGGGGATACCTGGACGGGGGAACAGGCCTTCGAGGCGGCCTATTCCGAACTCGGCCTGATGGGTCTGGTGGGGCTGACGAGCACCTACGAGGTGAAAAAGATCGAAAAGAAGAAAGGACAGGTGAGGGTTACTATCCAGGAGGATCGAAAGGTCCACTACCGGGGCTGGATGTACGCCGGACTCCTGTCTCTTCTGCTGGGCGGCGAGGGAGAGGGATCCGGCAAGTGGGTGATTGATATCAGCCGGGGGCTTGTGCTTTCTCACGATGTGCGTATGGAAATCGACCGGCCGATGGTGATGCTCGCAGGGACAAGGGAATCGTTGGGCAGTATTCGGGCGGAGACGAGATGGACGTTTAAACGGAAGCTGGATAAATTGAAAAAGGAGTGAGGGTTGACACCGATGGATTTGTGGCCTATCTTTGCCGTATCTTCATGAGGTAAACACCAATAACGTTGTGGGGGGAAAGGTATGCCGATTGACTTCAGGGACAACCGGCCGATGACGGACCGCCAGGAGATGGTGCTGAGGGTAGGACAGGGCGAGGGCGACATACAGGGGCGTGACGATAAGGCGCTCCAGGCGGGGGCCGACTATCTGCATCGGCTCGGCGGGGGCGTGCTCCACATTCTGCCGGGCGTGTATACGATGCAAAATGCGCTCTACCTCCATCCCAACCTGACGGTCCGCGGGTCCGGACCGGAAACGGTGCTGAAGAAGGCAGCCGGGGTGGTGACGCGCCTGGTCCGGGATTCGGACTGGTACGAAGCCAGGGTGGAGGTGGAAGACCCGGGCGGGTTCGCCGTCGGGTGTGGGGTGATGCTGCGGTCGTACAAAGATGGAACGGGCAGGATGGAGGTGGTGAAGGATACGGTGACAGCGGTGGAGGGGAATGTGATTTCGCTGAGCCGGCGGATGATCAAGAATATGTGGCTGGATGAGAAGGCCACGATTGCGGCGATTTTTCCGATTCTGACGGCCGGGGAACTGGTGAACGACGTTCAGGTTGAAGACCTTGTACTGGACGGCAACCGGGAAGAGAACGAGGAAATCAACGGGAATTATTCAGGCGCGGTTTTCCTGCAGCAGTGCCACCGGTATACGTTCCGGAATGTGACGGCGCAGAACTACAATGGAGACGGGTTCAGTTTTCAGATTTGTGACGATTTCCGCTTTGAGAACTGCATCTCGCAAAACAATGCCAATCTGGGCTTCCATCCAGGCAGCGGTTCACAGCGTCCGGTTTTCAGAGATTGTGCGTCCCTTGGCAACAGCCAGGGGATTTTCTTCTGCTGGGGCGTGTCGGACGGGCTGGCCGAAGACTGCGTCTGCTCGGACAACCTGGACTACGGGATTTCGATCGGGCACCGGGATACGGACAACCGGATTGTAGGGTGCGCGGTTGAACGCAACCACAAAGTGGGGGTTTTGTTCCGGGAGGGCAAGTCGGGGTTCCGGGACCCGCACCGGAATGTAATTGAGGAGACGGTGATTCGGGATAACGGGTTTGAGGCCGAGGGGGTGGGGGTGGATATTCGGGGCGAGACACGTGATGTGGAGATCCGGACCTGCCGGATTGAGGATTCGGGAGAGGGAGGGCAGAAGGTCGGCGTTCGGATTGGAGCAAAGACGAATGGGACAAAGCTGGAAGGCAACCTGTTCAACGATCTTGAGACCGATGTTGAGAATCTGAAGGAAGGCGCACAAAAGAAAGAGGCCGAAAACCTCAGGACTGCCGTATGAAAAAGGAGCATACCATGTCTGCGGTTTTGACGGAAGAGGAACTCAAAGCAAAGGCGGTGCGGTACCTGAAGACGCAGTATGGGGAAGATACCGTGTCGATGGATATCCGGAGCAACGACGTGGAGGATGGAAGCGGGGTACTGCACGTGGACTGCCGGGTGAGCGTGGGAGGCTCCCAGTCTGACTGGACCAAGTGGTTTACGTTTAAGAACGGCGAGGTGGCAAGCATGAGGTGGCGGATGCGGTGAAACAAGGAGGATGCCGTGGCTGAGAAAGTCGGTGTTGCGATTGTGGGCTGCGGGACTATGGGGAAGACCCACGCGCGGCTGCTGGCGACGTTTGAGGACGCAGCGCTGAAGGTCCTGGTGGATACAAACGAGGCGGCGGCGCTGGGGCTGCAGCAGGAGGTCGGCGCGGCGTCTGTCGCGTCGGACCTCCACCGGGCACTGGAAGATTCAGCCGTGGATGTCGTGCTCATCTGCACACACCACCACCAGCATGCGCCCATGTGCACCCTGGCAGCGCAGGCGGGAAAGCACGTATTCTGCGAGAAGCCGCTTGCGATCACAGCAGCCGACTGTGAGGAGATTCAAAGCGCGGTTGAGGCGGCGGGGATCAAGTTCATGGTCGGCTTTCAGGCGCGGTTTTCGCCGTTTGTCCTCAAGCTGAAGGAGATGGTGCCAGAACCGTGGGTGACGGTTGCGCAGCTGTTCGATCCGAAGTGGGGCGAGCAGCTCTGGGTGAACGATCCGGTTGAAGGGGGCGGCAATGTGCTCAGCCAGGGCTGCCACTGTTTTGACGCGACCTGTTTTCTCAACGGTGGCGATGCGGAATCCATCTACGCGGAAGGAGGGAACTTCCACCACCCATCGCTGCCGATCACGGATGCGGTGGCGTGTTCGCTGCGATTTCCGGGAGGAGCTATTGCCAGTGTGACGATCGGCGATGTCGGCAGACCCGCGTTAATGGGCAAGTCGGCTTACCAGGTCTTTGCGGGGGATGTTACCGCGTCGCTGTTCAATTATTACTGGGAGCCGGAGATCCGCCTGTGGGGCGCAGAGCCGAAGCGGTTGACAACGGCAGACCTGCCGGGGTGTGAGGACAGGGACGCTGCCCACGGGTACACGCAGCAGATGCGTGCGTTGATCGATTGGATTGGCAAAGACATCGATCCGGTCGGCGCGGCCGGGGTGCGCGACGGGGTGCGCGCAACCATGCTTGGCCTCAGGGCGATTGCGTCTATTCGTACGCGCCGGCCACAGGAAATGTGAATCTGCAAACCAGAGGCTTTTTTATCTTGATTAGGAGATCCGCTATGGCTTTTCGTGTGGGACTTATCGGTAACCGGGCACACCAGATGACCTATGGGCCGATCTATCAGGAGCGGGACGACTGCCGGGTCGTGGCGGCTGCCGAACACCTTGCGGAGAAGGCGAAGCCGCTTGAAGAGCACTTCGGTGTGGCCTGCTCGGCAGACTATGACGCGGTGCTGGAGAACCCTGAGGTCGACCTGGTGTCGATTGCGACCGATTTTTATCTGAAGCGCAACCTCATCAAGAAGGCTGTGGCCTGTGGGAAGCACGTGCTGGTGGACAAACCGCTCGCGCGCACCGTGCGGGAAGCAAAGGAGATTGTGGAAGCCGCAGAGGGGGGGCGTGTCAAGATTGCACTGAGCTATGCCCACCGGTTTCAGCCCGGTCTTGCCAGGCTCGGCCGGGCGCTCCGGAACGGGGAGTACGGGCGCGTGGTCTCGTTTACCCATCACTTCGTGCGGCAGTTTCCAGACAGCGATCTGATGGCCTATGTGAGCTATCCCACCCCGGCGCGGGTCAACGGCGGAGGCGAACTGATGAATCTGGGCAGCCATGCAGTGGACTATCTCTACAGTGTTTTCGGACTGCCGAAGCGGGTCTACTGCCATATGGAAACGGCCTTCTGGGAGGACTATTACCGGGATTTCGGCACGGAGGATATGGCCACTTTGTTGTGTGAGTACGAGGGATTTACGGCAACGATTGTGACTGGCCGGAACAAAGTAAGCGAAGAGACGCCCGGGGTGAATACTGTGGATGTGACCTGCGAGGGGCACTGGGTGCGGGTGGATGCGCAGGAGTACACGGTCAACGGTGAGCCGGTGGAGGTTGCGCCTGCGCCGCTGGCGCCCGCCGAATCCTGTGTCCAGGATCTGATCCATTGTATTTTGAACGACGCGGAGCCGGAGAGCGGGGTGCGAAACGGTCTGGCCGTGCTGGAGATGACGACCGCCGGGTACCAGTCGGCGGCGGCGGGAGAATTTGTGGACCTGCCCCTTCAAGACGAAAACCATCCCATGGTCGATCCGGAAGAGCAGGTGGTTGATATATTGCTTGACTGAAGAAACGATAATCTTCTGATTTGCAACCATTAGAAGCCGGAGGTTGAAGTGATGCTTGAAGAGGAAAGGCCCCCTGAATACCGTGCGGTGATCATCGGGCTGAGAGGCATCGGGGCGCAACGGCCCCGGGAGGATGACCACCTTCCGGTGTACGGGGCGATGCCCGGTTCACACGCGGGGGCCTATTACCATCATCCCAGAACCGAAGTGGCGGCCGTGTGTGATCTGAAAGAGGATATCCTGGAGGATTTCAAGGCGCAGTGGGAAGATGTGTGGCCCGGCGTGCGGCTCTATACGGATTACCGGGAGATGCTCAGTGCGGAGAAGCCGGACCTGGTGAGTGTGGCGACTTCGGATCACCTTCATGCCGAGATGGTGGTGGCTGCTGCGGAGGGGGGCGTGCGGGCCATTTTTTGCGAAAAGCCGATCGCCACGTCGCTGGAGGATGCAGACCGGATGATTGCAGCGGCGGAGGCCAACGGGACGCTGCTCTCGATTGATCACACGCGGCGCTGGGTGCCCGGCTACCTCAAGGCCCGGGAGATTGTTCGGAGTGGAGAGATCGGGGCGCTTCGCACGGTTTCATGCGATCAGTTCAGCCGTCGGGCGATGATGTTTCGAAACGGCACCCACCTGCTGGACCTGATCTGCTTTTTCGCCGAGGCCAATCCCTGGTGGGTGGTGGCCGAGCTGGAGGAAGGATTCGAGCATTTTACCGGGTACAGGGGGGATGGGGGACACGATCCTGCCACCGATCCGTTTGCGTCGGCGTACATCCGGTTTGACAACGGGGTCCGGGCATTCTACAATTCCTACAAGGTCGATTTTTCCGGCTCACAGCTTGCGCTGACGTGTGAGGGCGGGCGGATCGAGATTTCCGACCTGTTTGCACGTCTGATTCGGAGCAGCTCCCATTTCGAGCAGCGCACGTCCACGATTTTGCCGGGGCGTTACGCAATGGAGCGGCAGACAGCGGCGGTGGCGGAGCTGGTCCGGGTGCTGGAGGAGGGTGGGGAGCTGGTTTCGCCGGGCCGTGAGGCCCGCAAGACAGTGGAGATTATGCTGGGGATTTTGAAGTCGCATCACAGTGGGAACCGTCGGGTGGAGTTCCCCCTGTCGTAAGAAGCTGTTTTAAAATTCCCGGTGCGTTCCCGAGCGCGAGCGAAAAGGTGTCGGTCAAGGCGGGCGAACCCGCCCGTATCCTCAAGATACGGGCGGGTTTGACCAACGCCG
>JAAXHW010000045.1 GCA_012270675.1 Candidatus Latescibacterota bacterium
ACCGGGAATTTTAAAACAACTTCTAACGAATTCTGACCTTTTCATCCGTATTTCTCAAGGTTTCAATGCAAATCCGAATCTCAGGCCTGACCAAGGTCTACCACAAAGGCGCGCCGCCCGCGCTGGATTGCGTGGACCTGGAGATCCGGCACGGCACCTTCGGGCTGCTGGGGCCCAACGGCGCTGGAAAGACGACGCTGATCAAGGTCCTGGCGACCCAGATGGTTGCCACCGAAGGTTGGGTGACGATCGACGGCCGGGACCTTCAAAGCGACCGCGTAGAGATCCGCAGCCGTCTGGGGTATCTGCCTCAGCACTTTGGGGCGTATCCCCAGCTTACGGGCCGGGAGTTTCTGGACTACATGGGGCGGCTTGCCGGGCTGCACGAGGGCCGGAAGCGCAGGGAACGGGTTACCGAAGCGCTGCGCGACGTGGGGCTTTATGAGGATCGCAACCGCCGGGCCGGCACCTATTCGGGGGGGATGATGCGCCGGCTGGGCATTGCGCAGGCCATCCTTGCCGAACCGGAATTTCTGATTGTGGACGAACCCACGGTGGGGCTCGACCCGGAGGAGCGCATCCGCTTCCGGTCTATTCTGGGTCGTCTCAGCCGGGACCGGGCCATCCTGATCTCCACGCATATTGTCGGCGATATTTCCAGCACCTGTGAAGACCTGGCGGTGCTGAATGCGGGCCGGATCGTTTACCACGGCTCCCCCGAAGACCTCGCACAGCAGGCGGAGGGGAAGACCTGGCACGTCCGGGTGGACGACGCCGGGTTTGAAGCGCTGACCAAACAGTTCTACGTGGTGACGATCGCTGTGGATGGAGACCGGATGGACCTCAGGATGGTGGGAGACGGCGATCCGCCTCCGGAGGCCGAACCGGTGGCGCCCAATCTGGAAGATGCGTATGTTTACTTTATGCGGATGGAGACCGAAGGCGCGGAATGAGGGAATAAGATGAATGCCATCAGGAACATCCTGGGTGTGGCCCGATACGAACGGAAGATGCTTCTGCGGACCACCAGGTTCCGCATTCTGGGGGGCATCGGCGTCGGCATTCCGCTCATTGTGGGCATCGGTATGGCCGTTATGGAGGCCAATGGGATCGCCCTGGGGTCGGTCATCGGGGTGGGCGCCTACATGCCGTTCTACATCTACAGCTACCTCCAGGCGGTGATGATTGCCTTTATTGTGGGAGATTTTCGGGCCGCAGACGAGCGGGCCTCGGTCTACGAGGTGGTGGCTGCCCGCCCGATTTCCACGGCCGAGCTGGTGACGGGGAAGTACCTGGGGGTGGTGGGGGCGCTCTTTACGCTGAGTCTGGGCGTGCTGCTCCTGGCGCTGGCGGTTCAGGCCGCCAAGATCAGCATTACCAAAACGCCCTTTACCCTCAAGCCTTACCTGATCTACCTGCTGCTGATGAACCTGCCCGCGCTGATTTATATGGCGGCGGTGACCTTCTTTTTAGGGGCCCTGCTGCGGCGGCAGACGGCGGTTGCCCTCATCACCATTGCCTATGGGCTGGCCGTCCTCTTCTTCCTGGGGCAGCGCTATGGGGGCATCTACGATTTTGGGGCATTTTTCGCACCGCTCTTCTACTCGGACCTGCTGGGCCTGGGAGACGTCGAGCGCGTGATCGATCAGCGCTTTTTTTACCTGGCGCTGGCCCTCTGTTTCTTCGGGCTGTCCATTGATCGTTATCCCCGGCTGCCGCAGTCGGCCGCGTGGACCTGGTTTGGTCGGGGGGCTGCGGTATTCGGGCTGGTTGTCGCTGTGGGGCTTTATGTGCATATGGACCGGCAGGACGTTGAGCGGGAGGTCTATCGGGCGGCCCTGTTTGAGGAGCAGGCGCAATATGCGCAGGCGCCTGTGCCGGAGGCGGTACACTACGACCTCCAGGTGGAGCTGATGGCCAATGGCACCCCGCTGCAGGCCCGGGCCCGGATGCAGGTGAAAAATGCCGGGGATGCGGCCCTGGATACGCTGGTTTTCAGTCTGAATCCGGGGTTGACGCTGCGCTCGGTTCACGGGCCGTCCGGCGCGGAGCTGGCCTGGAGGCGGAAGGCCGCGGTCATCCGGGTCTCCCCGGGCACCCCGCTGGCCCCCGGGGGGGACTACGGGTTGACCTTTGTGTACGACGGGGAGATCGACCGCGATGGGTTTGACCTGTTCCGGCAGCGCTCCCACAGGCGACTTTACAAGCAGCGGGGGGGGCCTCATACCAAAGGGGACCTGACGGCGTGGATCCGGAAGGACTCGGCCTTCCTGCCGCCCCGCAGCCGGTGGTACCCCGTGCCCGGCGTGGATTATGGCCACACCGGAGACCGGCCCGTCTCTTTTGCCACGGCGGATATTGCCGTCGGGGCGCCTGCGGGGCTGGAGGTTGTGACGCAGGGAAGGCCCGCCGGGCGAAAGCAGGAGGGGGACCGGGAGCGGACGGTCTGGAAGGTGGAGCGGCCGGTGCCGGTTTTTTCGCTGAACGCCGGTGTCTATGAGGTCTTTGAGGCCCGGGTGCACGGCCTGGACCTCGCGCTCTACCTGCACCCGGCACACCGGAAGCAGGTCGTCTTTTTTGAAGATGCAAAAGAGGAGGTGCTGGAGGCCCTGGACCAGATGCTGGATGCGATGGAGCAGGAGACCGGGCTGGCCTATCCCTATCCCAGGCTCTCCGTAGTGGAGGTGCCCTTTCAGGTGCAGTGGTATTACGAGGGCTGGCAGGAAAATGGGGGGCTGACGCAGCCGGGCGTGCTGATGGTGGAGGAAGACGTGTTGATGGGCCTGCGCCTGAGGCAGAGGCTGAAGTGGATGAGCAGGAGACAGCGCCGAAACGACGATCCGGCGCGGCTCAAGCGGGATCTGCTGGTCAGCGCGGTTTTTCGGACCTTTTTCAGTCGAGAAAGCTCCCGAGACGGGGTTTTCCGGAGCCCGGTGGCCCAGCTCTGGTCTTTTGACAAGGTCTTCCGGGGTGAGAATTTCTCCCTGCTGAAGCGGGGGCTGCCCCTGTATATGCAGGAGGACCTCAATACGGAGCTCCAGCAGGCCTTTTATTCCCGGCGCCGGCGGGGGTTCTCAAGGATGTTTCGGCGCCCGCCGCGCACGGGAGGGACATCGTGGGATACGCTGGTGGTGCGGATGCAGCAGCGGTCTTTTGCGGATGTCGATCCAACCGGGGAGGCCGATCTGTATCGGGCGGTCCTGGACGCCAAGGGGCCGCCGCTGTTCCGGATGATCGAGGCGGTGGTGGGCGACGAGGATTTTCGAGAGGTCCTGAAGGGGTTCGAAGCGGACCACCGCTACGGCGAGGCCACCTTTGCCTCCTTCGAGAAGGCGGCCCTTTCCGATACGGCCAAAGCCGACGGCCGGACCAACCTGCCCCGGCTGCTCCACGACTGGCTCTATGACACCCACGTGCCGGGCTACACCCTGACCCGTGTGAAGGCCTACAAGGTGGACGACGATTTCGGGATGGTGGTCTATCAGGTGATCGTGCGCATCCGAAACGGGGAACCGGGGCGCGGATTCGTGCAGGTCCAGGTGATGGGCAGGGAGGATGAGGCGGTCAAGGGGGTGGAGATCGAAGGCGGCCAGGAGGTGGAGGTGGGCATGATCCTCTGGGACCGCCCGTCTCGGGTGATGGTCGAACCGTTTTTCGCCCGCAACCGGCGGCCCCTGGTCGCCCCGCTGCGCATTCCGGAGAAGCCGATGGAGGGAGACGCCAGGGCCTACGTCCGGGAGGTGACCCGGGAGGAGAGGACCATTTCGGAGATTATTGTGGACAACGACGACGAGGGGTTCTCCATGCCCATCCGCCGGGTGCGGCGCTACCTGCGGCCCGAACTGAAGGGCGACAACTGGAAAGAGGCCCAGCACCCGTTCGCGTTTGGCCGTTACGAGACGAACTACCGCTGGAAGCGCCCCGGAGACGGGGCGCAGCCGGCCGTCTGGACGGCCCGGCTGCCGCATGGCGGCGACTACGATGTGGCTTTCTACGCGGTTTCCCACTGGAAGTACCGGAGAGGGGCCAAGTCCTTTACGCTGAGGGTGTCCCACAGCGGCAAGACAGATACACTGAAGCTGGAGACCGACGCGATCAAAGGTGGGTGGCATACCCTAGGTCGGTTCCGGTTCGAGGCGGGGGAGGAGGCCCGCGTGGAGCTGTCGGACCTGGCCAACGGCAGGGTCTATGCCGACGCCGTGCGGTGGCGTTATGTGGACCCGGAGCATCCGGACGAGGTGTATGAGGAGGACGTTCCAACCTGGACGTCTGGCCGGCGGGGGCGTGGCGGGGGAGCAAGAGGCGGGCGGAGTGGCGGGAGAGGGTTCCGGAGGTTTTGATGGGTTTAACTTTCAGGAAGGGGTCAAGATTGGGCATTCGACGGGTCGTATATCCGGGCGTCTTTCTCGTGCTGCTGGCCGGTTGCAGCCGCCAGACGGAACAGCGGTCTGTGGACCTCACGGTCCCGGTGACGGTGCAAACGGTTGGACTGGGGACGATGGAATCTACGGTTGCGGCCACCGGCACGCTGCGGTCTGTGCGGGAGGCGCAGCTGATTACGGAAGTAGAGGGCATTTTCCACCTGGTGGCGACGCGTGGGCGGGGGAAGCCTGCCGAAGGGATGCGGGTTTCTCAGGGGCAGGTGATTGCCCGGCTGGAAAACGAGGAACACGTGGTGGGGACCCGGCTGGAATCGCGAAAGCTGGCGCTGGAGGCTGCGGGCAAGACGTTGAAGGAGCAGGAGGTCCTCCTCGAGCGGGGACTGGTCACGGTAAAAGAGGTCGAAGAGGCCCGCCGGGAATTCACCGATGCCGAGTCAAACCATCAGGATGCCCTCATCCAGATCGAAAAGACCCGCATCCGGGCGCCGATTTCCGGGTTTCTGACCGGGGTCACCGACGCCACGGAGGGCACCCTGATTGAGCAGGCAACGCTGATCGGCAAGGTGATGGACTACAGCGAGGTGGTGGTGGACCTGAAGATCCCCAATGCCTATATTGCCGCCATTGCTCTGGGGCAGGCGGTTCGGGTGGAGAACTATGCTTTTGCGGGTCGGGTATTTGCCGGCCGAATCACGGCCGTGGATCCGGCGCTGGATGCCACCACCCGTACTTTCCGGGCCGAGGCAACGGTCCGGAATCCCGGTCTCCTGCTCCGGCCCGGGATGTTTGTCAAGGCCCGGATTGTGACGGATTCCCACGAGGACGTGGTGGTGATTCCCCGCCGGTTTGTGCTCAACCGACAGAATCAAAAGGTCGTGTTTATCGAAGAAAGCGGCCGCGCCCAGATGCGACGGGTCAAGACCGGGTTGGAAGACAAAGAGAATATCGAGGTCCTGGACGGCCTCGAAGCGGGCGAACGCCTGATTACGAGCAACTATGAGACCCTCCGCCGCCGCACGCGGGTGCGTGTAACAGGAGAAGGCGTGTCGGGAGGGCAATAGCGCCTTCCACAGGCCTGAATTTCAAACAACTTCTTACTTTATATGTCCCTTCCTGAATTTTCTACCCGATATCCCATTACCATAGCGATGGCCACCCTGGCGGTTGTGTTGCTGGGGTGGATTTCGCTGGAGCGGCTGGGGGTGGACCTGCTGCCGGACCTGCAGACGCCGGTGGTGACGGTAGACCTGCGGGCGCCGGGGAAGTCGCCCCGCGAGATGGAGGAGCGGTATGCCCGCCGCCTGGAGGGGGATATCAGCACGGTGCGCAAGGTCAAGCGGGTGCATTCCGTCTCTCGGGCCGGGCAGGCGGTGGTGGTGGCGGAGTTTTCGTGGGATGCGGATATGGACTTCGCCCTGCTGGACGTGCAGAAGAAGGTGGGGCGCTATGCCGCGGATACGGAGGTGACCACGCTGGACGTTACGCGGGAAGACCCCCAGGCCCTCCCGGTGATGCGGGTGGCGGTCACCTCAGGGGAAACGGCGGACCTGGATGCGCTGGTGGGGACGGTGGAGACGGTGGTCAAGTCCAGGCTGGAGGGGCTGGATGGGGTGGCTTCGGCAGAGATCGAGGGCGGGGCGGAGAAGGAAGTCCGGATTATCCTGGATGCGTATTTGCTGGAAGCCTACGGGCTGACGGCACAGACGATTGTGAACCGTGTGCAGTCGGCCAATGCGGATGTGTCGGGCGGCACCCTCAAAGACGGCCAGCGCGCCTACCTGGTCAAAGGGATGGGGCGGCTGGCGGATATGGAGAGCATCCGAAACCTGGTGGTGGGTGAGCGGCAGGGGGTGGACGCCAGCGGCCGGCCGGACCCCGGTGCGCCAAGGGTGGCGGTGAGCGTGGGCGATGTGGGGCGGGTGGAACTCCGGTTTGAGGAGCGGGAGACGATGGTGCGGCTGAACGGCCCCGAGTGCGTGGGGCTGGCCGTTTACCGGGAGGCCGGTGCGAATACGGTATCCGTGGTGAGGTCCGTGTTCGAGATGCTGGAGGAACTGGAGCGTGACCTGCCCGACACCCGATTTGTTGTGGTGGAAAACCAGGCCCGGTTCGTGGAGCAGGCCGTGGGAGAGGTAGAAGCGTCGGCAATCTACGGCGCCCTGCTGGCCGTGGGGGTGCTTCTGCTGGCCCTGCGTAACTGGACGGCGACGCTGGTGATCGGCCTGGCCATTCCGATTTCCGTGCTGGCCACGTTCACGCTGATGTATTTTCAGGGGCTGACCCTGAACGTGATGACGCTTGGGGGGCTGGCCCTGGGCGCTGGCATGCTGGTGGACAACGCGATTGTGGTGATCGAAAATATCTACCGCCACCTGGAACTGGGCGAGGATGCGCGCACCGCGTCCGCCCGGGGCGCGGGGGAGGTGGGGGTGGCTATTCTGGCGTCCACGCTGACCACGGTGTCCGTGTTTTTGCCCATTGTCTACCTGCACGGGCTGGCCGGCGAGCTTTTCAAGGAACAGGCCTGGACCGTGGCGTTCTCGCTCATCTCCTCGCTGGGCGTGGCCATGGCCACGGTGCCCATGCTCACCTCCCGCGTGCTGCGCCGGGCGCCGGTGGGTGGGGCTGGCATCCGGTCTGAACGGTTCCAGCGTTTCCTGGAACGCGCCCTGAACCGGAAGGGTGTGGTTGTGCTGGTGACCCTGGGGGCGCTGGGGGTCGCGGCCTACCTGAGCCGGTCGATTCACACCGAGTTTATCCCCCGGGAAGACCAGGGGATGTTTCAGGTGGACCTGGCGTTGCCGGAGGGCACCCGGCTGGAGGCGACAGACCGGGTTGCGCTGCGGGCTGCGGCGATTGTCGAAGAGGTCTGCGATCCCGATGCGGAGCATATCTACATGAGGGTCGGCGTCGATCCGGCCAGGCTTACCAGCGCCGGGCAACCGACCGGTCCCAACAGGGCCACGATCTCGGTTGTCCTGACCCAGGGTACACAGCGGCGCACGGCTGCAGAGCTGGTGTCCGTGCTGGATACGCCCCTGCGCGAGATCCCTGAGCTTAAGGTGAACTACCGGCTTCACGAGACTGCACTGGAAGGGGTTATGGGAGGCAGTGAAGCGCCCGTCCAGGTGGAGGTCACCGGGGAGAACCTGGACCTGCTCCGGGACCTGACAGCGGATTTGAAGGCCCGGATCGAAGCCCTGCCGGCGGTTTACAACGTGCGGACGAGCTTTCAGGACGGACAGCCGGAGGTCGACCTGGTCCTGCGCGACGATGTTGCAGCGGCGTTCGGGCTTACGGCCCAGTCGATTGTCCGGGACCTGGAGCGGAGGCTTTCCGGTGAAGTGGCCGGCGAACTGTCCAGGGACCAGCGGGAGCGGACCATTCGGGTGGGGTTTGAAGATGTGGACCTGCGTGAATTGGAGGGCATCCGGGTCGACGGCGCGGACGGGGCCCTGCTCACGCTGGGGGATATTGCAAAGCTGCAGATTGTGGAGGGCCCCAGGGAGATTCTCAGAAATGGACAGCGCCGGGTGGGGCATATCACCGGCTACCTGGCCGAAGGTGCGGTTTTGAGCGAGGCCATCGGTCAGATCGGCGTGGTGATCCGGAATACGGCGCTTCCCTACGGGTATCGGGTGGCCATTGGGGGGGAAGAGCGGGAGCGGGCCGAGTCGTTCGACAGCCTGAAGTTTGCCCTGCTGCTGTCCGTGGTGCTGGTTTACATGGTGATGGCCTCGCTCTTTGAGTCCCTGCTGCACCCCTTTACGGTGATGTTCACAGTGCCCCTGGCGGGCATCGGGGTGGTCCTGGCGTTCTGGGGGCTGGCAGAGCCCTTCAGCCTGATGGCCTATATCGGCATGATCATGCTGGGCGGCATTGCGGTGAACGATGCTATTATCCTGGTGGACCGGATCAACCAGCTGCGGCAGGGGGGCGGAGCGCTCCGGGTGGCGGTTCTGCAGGCCACACAGGACCGGCTGCGTCCCATCATGATGACCAGCATGACCACCATTCTGGCCCTGCTGCCGATGGCTTTCGGGGTGGGAGAAGGGGCCCGGCTGCGGGCGCCGATGGCGATTGCAGTGATCGGAGGGCTGGTGACTTCCACCCTGATGACCCTGATCGTAATCCCGGTGGTCTATGAGACGATCGACCGCCTGCGCGGGAGGCGACCCGGATGACCCTTTCCCATGTGGCCGTGCGCAGGCCGGTGACCACGACCATGTGCTTTACCGCGCTGGCCCTTCTGGGGATGATTTCCTGGACCAGGCTGCCCGTGCAGCTCTTTCCGGAGGTCATCTACCCGATGGTCTACGTGAGCCTGACCCTGCCGGGGGCCTCGCCCGAGCAGATCGAACGGGACCTGCTGATGCCCACCGAGGAGGAGATCGGGAAATTGGAGGGTATCCAGGATATCGATTCTTTCGCCCTGACCAATTCCGGGGGCATCCAGGTGTCGTACGATCCGGACGTGGATATGAAGTTTGCGATCCTGCAGCTGGAAAGCCGGATCAGCCAGCTGCAGCCCCTCTATCCGGAACGCACCCGGGCGAGGGTGCAGCGGTTCGATTCCTCCGATCTGAGTTCGTCGGTTATGCAGCTTCACGTGCTGGGGGAGGGAGACCTGAACTGGCTGCGGGACTTTACGGAAGAGAAGATCCGGCCCGAACTGGAGGCCGTGGACGGGGTGGTCAACGCCGCGGTGATGGGAGGGCGCCGCCGTGCTGTGGAAGTGATTGCGGACCCCATCCTCTGCCAGGCCTATCAGGTGACCATGGGCCAGATCCGGGCTCGAATCAATGGGTTTAACCGGCGGCGGGAGTACGTGGGCCGGGTTTACGACGGCGCGCAGGCCTACGCGGTGAGTCTGCAGGGGCAGTTTACCGACCTGCAGCAGATCCGGAACCTGGTGCTCAAGCCGGAGGTCCCGCTGCGGCTGGGGGACGTGGCGGTGGTGCGCTATGGCCTTCAGGAGCAGACCGATCGGCACCGGGTCAACGGGAAGTCTTCGGTGGGCATCCGTATCCAGAAGGACGATGAGGCCAATCTGATCGCCGTTTCCCAGGATGTGGAGGCTGTGGCGGCGCGCCTCAACCTGGCGTTTGCCGATGAGGGGGTCGCGCTGGGGATCAGTTCCAGCCAGGCGGAATTGATGGAGCAGGCCCTGTCCACGCTGAAGCAGGCGGCTGTGGTGGGGGGCGTGCTGGGGCTGTTTGTGCTTTTTCTTTTTCTGCGCAATTTCCGGTTCGTATCGGTCCTGCTGCTGGCCATTCCGGTCTCCCTGCTGGTGACGTTTAATCTGATGTACGCCTGGGGGCTCTCCATCAACGTGCTGTCCCTCTGCGGCCTGGCATTGGCCGTGGGGATGTTGACGGACAACGGGATTGTGGTGATGGAGAGCATCTTCAAGCACTACGAGCGGGGAAAGTCCCCCATGGACGCCGCCCGGGACGGCACCACGGAGGTGGGGCGGGCGGTGGTGGCCGCCACGGCGACCACGGTGACGGTCTTCCTGCCGGTGGTGTTTATCCAGAGCGATGCCCAGGATATCCTCCGTGAACTGGCCCTCTCGATGACCTTTCCCCTGCTGGTCTCGCTGCTGGTCGCCCTTACCCTGGTGCCTACCCTGGCCGCCCGGACGCTTTCCAGACAGACCCGCCGTCTGGCCGCAACCGGGCGTTTGATGGAGCAATACACCCTTCTGCTGAAAGCCTGTCTCAGACACCGGGTGGCGGTGGTGGTGGGCGTGTGCGCCGCCATGGGGTGTACGCTGATCGTTTCTTTCTTTTTTATGCTCCAGCAGGAGGTCCGGGAAGAAGAGACCCGGTTTACGGTCTATGTCGACCTCCCCGAAGGGGCCACACTGGATGCAACCGACGAGGTGGTCAAACAGGTGGAGGCGGCCGTTGGGGAGATCGAAGGGTTGGACCGGTTCACAACCAGCGTGCAGGCGTCGGAGGCCAGCATTACGGTGATGCTTCACCGTCGATCGGAGCGTGCCGGGGAGATTTCGCTTGAGGAGATCAAGCAGCAGTTAGAGGAGAAAACGCAGAATATCCAGGGGGGCGTGATCGGCTACGAACCCCAACCCAGGGCCAGGCGGGGCGGCGGACGGGGCGGCGGACGGGGCGGCGGACGGGGCGGCATCGGCAGGCGCCGCCGGTCGGGCGGTTTTAACCTGATGGGGGGCGCGCCGTCGGAACAGGCCGTGGTGCGTGGGTACGATTTTACCACCCTGCAGATGATTGCCGACGATCTGGTCTTCCGTCTGCAGGAGCTTGAGGAGATTGACGAAAACAGCGTGCGGGCGGACGCCGAGCGGGGCGCGCCCGAGATCCAGGTGATCCCCGACGATGCGCGGATGTTCGACCGCCAGCTGGACGTCGAAGCTGTTCTGGCGGGTGTGGGGGATGCCCGGCCGGACGGGTTCCAGACCACGGTGCCTTTTTTGTGGCCCGATGCAACGGAGGTGCCGATCGAGGTGCGGAATACGGAAGACCTGCAAAACGCGTCGGTCACCCTGGCCGAATTCAGACAAATGCCGCTTCTCACCCAGACGGGGGACTTTGTTCCCCTGGAAGAGGTGGCCCGGGTGCGCACGGATGAGGGCAGGAGCAGTGTGCTGCGCACCGACCAGTCCCGGCGCGTGGTGGTTTCCTACCGGTTTGCCGGAGAAATCCTGGACTCACAGCCCCGCCTGGATCAGGCCAGGCGGTTGGTCCGGACGCTGGTGACGGACATGGTGCTGCCCCAGAGCTATACGGTCGAGATCGAAGAGGCGGAGGCGGATACGATCTACTACTGGATGATGGGCGTGGCGGCGGTGCTGATCTATATGATCCTGGCTTCTCTGTTTGAGTCTCTCTCTTCCCCGCTGGTCATCCTCTGCACGCTGCCTTCTGCGGTGATCGGGTCCTGCTGGGCGCTGATCCTCTCCGAGACCGGTCTGAGCCAGCAGGAGGGGCCGATGGCTCTGCTGGGATTCATCGTGCTGATCGGTATTGCGGTCAACAACGGGATTATTCTGATCGATGCGGTCGGCACCCTTCGAAGCCGGGACGGGTACCGCCGGGAGCGGGCCGTGCTTGTGGCCGGACGATCCCGCGTGCGGCCGATTCTGATGACCTCGGCCACCACGCTTTTGGGCGTTATGCCTCTGGCGTTGAAGTTCGGGGGGGATTTTGAGATCTGGCCGCCGTTCGCCATCACCGTGCTTGGCGGGCTTTCGGTCTCGATGCTCTCAACGCTGATCTTTATTCCGGTGGTCTATATGGGGCTGGACCAAGTCGTGCGGTGGCTTGCGGAGACCGGGGCGCCCGGCGTGGCACTGGGCACACTGGTTGGAGGGGCGGCCACGTATGGCGTTTACACCCGGTACGACAGCCTGTTCTGGACGTGCCTGGTGGCGCTGCCCTTCTGGTTTGCCGCCATGGGGCTGGTCTGGGCGGGGCTCAGGGTGCACCGCGCACGGGTGGAGGTGCGCGAGCGGATGGGCGCCGTTCGTTTGATTCAACTGAGAAATCTGACCAAGATATACGGCGCGCCGGGCCGCTTCAGACGGGAATGGGCGCGGTATATTCGGCGTGTGCAGCGGCTGCAGGCCGAAGGGGTGGACCCGGTTGACCGGAAGGCGGTCAAAGAGGGCCTGGCGTGGAAGCTGCCGCTGCTGGGGCTGATCGGGTACCTCCACACCTATTTTGAGGAGGGGGCGTGGATCTACATCCATTCCCTGATCACCTGGGGGATGCTGGCCCACCTGGGGCAGGCGGGGGCGGTGCTCTGGCCGTTTGAGGTCCGGCTGCCCGGGTGGATGCGACGGGGGATGAGGGGGATCTTGCGCAATCTTCTGCCGGTCCTCTTTCTGGGCTATGTCCACTGGCGCCTGCGCCTGCCGTCGGTGACCGTGGCGTCTGCGGCGGTCTGGCTGGTCTTCCGTGTGGTCCGTTTTCTGGTCGGCCGGGTGCGGGACGGACGCGTAGACGTGGAAAAGATCACCGGGCGGCTGGGCTTTCTGAGGCGCTGGACCTACCGTGGCGCCTGTGCACTGCCCCTCATCGGGGTGCCCAGGCCGGCGTTCCGGGCCCTGTCGGGCGTGGACCTGGAGATCGGCCGGGGGATGTTCGGGCTTCTGGGCCCCAACGGGGCGGGGAAGACCACCCTGATGCGCATCGTCTGCCAGGTGCTGGAGCCGAGTTATGGATCGGTGAGCATCGACGGCCGCAATGTGCTGCGGGAGGGACGCATCCAGGGCCTGGTCGGGTACCTGCCCCAGCATTTTGGGCACTACAACCACCTTTCGGCGTATGCGTTCCTGGAATACCGGGCGCTTCTGGAAGGGTTTCGAGACGGGGCCGAACGGCGTGCCCGGGTGCTGGCGTGCCTGGAGCAGGTCAACCTCACCGACCGGAAGGACGACCCGATCGGGTCCTTTTCGGGAGGGATGAAGCAGCGGGTGGGCATTGCGCAGACCCTGTTGCACATGCCCCGGATTATTGTCGTGGACGAGCCGACCGCCGGGCTCGACCCGTTAGAGCGCATCCGGTTTCGCAACCTTTTGGCCCGGGTGAGCCAGGACCGGATTGTGATCTTCTCCACCCATATTGTAGAGGATATTTCGGGCAGCTGCAACCGGCTGGCGGTTCTCAACGCCGGGCGTCTGCTGTATACCGGCACGCCCCAGTCCATGCGCGACCTGGCCCGGGGACGGGTGTGGGAGGCGGTGATTGCGGAGGGCGCCTTCCTGCGGGTTGAACCGGAGCTGAACCTGATTTCGCACGTGCGGACGCCGTCCGGGGTGCGGACAAGGTTTCTCTCAGAGGCCCCTTCCCGGGACTTACACGCCCGGCAGGTCGATCCGACGCTTGAGGATGCCTATCTCTATCTCCTCAGGCAGGAGAGGGACACGCCATGTTGACCTGGCGCGATCTCATGTGGAGCGTCTGGAGGCTTCTCCGGCTCAGCTTTCAGATCGTGTTCCACCGGAAGCTCCTCTTTATGGGGGGAGGCATCCTGGTCTATTACGCGATTCTTTACGCCCTGGCCGTTTTTCGCCCCGGAGAGGGGTTCAGTGCGATTCAGGCGCTGCACATCCTGGTTGAGGCCCCCGGCACCGTGCTTGCGATTTATCTCACCATGGATCTGGTGGCGGGGGAGCGGGACCGGGACACCCTGGAGGTGCTGTTCAGCACCTCTGCTTCGCACTATAAAATCTGGATGGTCCGCCTGCTGTCCGTCTATGTGGTGCTTGGGGTATCGCTGGTGGCGATGAGCACCCTCTCTTATTTTCTGTTTGCCGAATTCCTCGTTGTGGAGGGGGCGCTGAATGCCTTTCTGCCTGCGTTCCTGGTGGCCAATCTGACGTTCTTTTTTTCTGTCACTTTCCGCAGTGGCAATGCCGCCGGGATGCTCTCGCTGGGGTTTTTGATTCTGATCCTGCTGGCTTCCAGTTCGCTGAGAGACACGCCGTATTTCCTTTTTCTCAACCCGTTCGATCCTCCCATAGGCGTAGATGATACGCTCTGGGAGGACCAGGTGCTGGTCAATCGCGCGGGCGTTGCCGTCCTGGGCTGTGTGCTGCTTTTCCTGGCGTTGCGCCGGATGGAAGGGCGGGAGCGGCTGTTGTCGTAGTTTTTTGACGGATCGATTAGTTAATAGAGGGGTGTGCATACGTGATCGGTTT
>JAAXHW010000046.1 GCA_012270675.1 Candidatus Latescibacterota bacterium
ATCAACTTCTGAGAATGACCACTAGCGACTCCGCCCTGGATTGCGCGCCCGTAATGGCTTCGGGAACGTCGGGGAATGTCACGACGTATCCCTCACCTTCTTCGACATCAGGGGTCAGATTGCATGGATAGATGTATTGCATTTTGCCTCCTTAGAAATCGCGTTTTTCGATGCCAAGCTGCTTGAGCATGGCGGCCAGCATTCCCTTGGAGATCTCGCCGCGCTTGACGATGGTTCGTCTTCCATTTACATAGACCATGGCTGCCCCTGCCATGGGCTGGCTCGAAGAAATATCTCTTTCCGGTCTTTCGCGCGTAGCGCCTGATTCGCCTTACGAATTCTGTCCCTGTCATGACCAAAATATAACAAATAAATATACGAATATAAAGAAAAACCGTAAAAAAAATAACGAAAATATCAATAATGCATTGAGGCGTTTTAATGGAAGGCGACCGCCGCCTGACGTGGCGTCGTTCAACCCGCCGTAAAGTGCCGAGGTCGAGAATACCTGCGAATCATCTACGGGCCCGAGTACACATTGCCCGACAACCTGGCGCGGCTACGTACTCGCAGGTTGTCTGCCAAGCGTTCGCTGGCACTTCGGGAATTTGCTTTGGGGATTGAAGCACTTGAGCGTTTCGTCCGTCGGGAGCCGTTGTACCGGATTCACGAATGCGTGTTCGGCATCCTGGCACTGGAAAGCGAGCCGGTCGATCCTCGCTTGTGAAAATCGCGACGTATCCGCATCTTGTATCAGATTCATCAGTAAAGATGCCGTAGGAGGTTGTTGCGCAGGGGATGGGCGATGAACCGACTCGATTCTGTTTCCAGACGGCTTATGGTCCGGCCTCCCCGTTTGAGGGCGGCACGTTATCTGCGGGGAGGGACGTGGTCCGTTTTCGGGCTGGCCCTTTTGGGGGCGGTTGGGCTGGGTCTGCATATGGAGGCCGATCCGACGGATGTTGCGGTTCGGACGCTGGTCGAACTGCCGCTGACGCTGCTGCTGCTGGACCTCTGGGCCCTCGGGATAGCGCTGTTTAGACAGTCGCAGCGGACGCCTCTGCGGGTGCCGGTCAAGACGCCCCCGATCCTGGCGGTATTTCACCTGGGGCTCTGGGCAGGAGGGATCTACGCGGTTCGGGGGGGCGTTGCCGCGCTTTTGGGGCTGCTGGCCCTGCTTGCTCTGGGTGCGGCGTTTTTGGAGGCGCGGCTGGTCAACCGGGTGCTGATTTCGGAGGATACGGCGGCTGTTGGGCAAACGGAAGCCCCGGAGGCGGTGCCTGACAGGCCGGCGGGACCCGAGCACGTTTACGAGGCGCAGGTCATCCTCCACAACCTGGGTTATGACGTGGGGGGAATTGACGGGGAAATGAAGGAGGCCTGCCGCGACGCCCTGCGGCAGTTCCAGATCGTATGTGGGCTGCAACCGAGCGGTGAGGTGACCGTATTGACGATGCTTGCGTTGCGCAACCGGTGGTCCGCCCGTGAAGCGCCGGGCCGGGACAGTCGGTAAAGGCGGTCCGGCGTATGGAGGCATTCAAAGGCCCGGGGCAGATGCTCCGGGTTTTTTTTGCATTTCGTCTCCACCGTTGAGGCGGATGACATCGGAAGGAAGCTTCATCCGGAACCGGTCGTCGGAGGGACCGGCGTTGACCTGCCGGCGGGTGATTTCGATCCGGACGCGGTCATCGCCCTGGATGATTTCGATCCGGCGGGGGAGGACCACGCCGTTTTCGTCCCGATAGTCGCCCATCACGCGGGCCGACAGGAGGCCGCCCTGAGGGGTGTGGATCTGTTCTTCGAGGAGGGTGCCCGTACGCCGGTCGAGCCAGAGGCGGCGGGTCCAGAGGGGCGCGTGAAGCTCCAGGAAGAAGCGTTTGTCCTCCGCTTCGAACCGGGCAACGCGGGGCAGGTCGAGCGGAGAGAGGTTGGGAAGGCCAAGGATGGCACGGCGGGCGTCGTAGTATTCGAGGTTGACGCCGGTGACGCGATAGAGCACCTCTTCGGGGGGGCCGTCCAGGTAGTGGTTGTCTCTGGGCAGGTAGAGGTAAAGGGAGTCGTTCAGGGCAAGGGCGGAGAGGATGCCTGCACCGAGGGGGCCCCTGATATCGAATTTCAGCATGTTGGGAGACCGGTAGACCAGGAAGGCGGAGGCCTTCTGCCGGACACCGTTGATGCGGAGGGTAATCCGGGCTTTGGCCTCCAGGTCGCGGAGGCCCTCTGTGCGGGCGGAGACGGTGTGGAGGAGGTCGGCGGCGTTTGAAACAGGGCCAACATCGGGTGGACGGGGAAGGTGGGCGGCACAGGCCGGGAGAAAAAGGAGGGACAGGGACAGAAGGCGTGTGCGACCGTGCCGGATGTGTTTCATTCAGGGCCTGCCGGGGCGTTACCGGCGGGAGCGGTGAGCGTCTGGAGTTTCTGATGGATGGCCGCGTTGTCCGGATTGAACTGGGAGGCGCGTTTCCAGTGCTGGCGTGCCCTGTTGAGGTCCCCCAGGGCACGGGCGGCATCTCCGGCATGGTCGTAAATCACGGCCAGATTCTCGTGCAGGGAGGCCCTGTACCGATCGTCGTCCGAGTGGTTCTGGAGTTCGGCCTCTTCCGCCTTCAGGGCGCGCTCCAGGTATTCCATGGCTTCGCCGTAGCGGCCCTGCTGGTAGTAGACCCACCCCATGCTGTCCAGGTAGGCACCGTTTTCGGGTTGGGCCTTGAGGGCGCGTTCGATTAAGCGCTCGGCTTCGTTGAGGCGAATCCCTTTTTCCGCGAGCATGTATCCAAGGTTGTTGAGGGCACGATGGTTGTCGGGGTCCAGGGTGATCAGACGTTGAAACTCCGCTACGGCGCTGTCAAAACGACCGGCGCGTTCGTAGCTCTGCGCCAGTTCAAGGAGGGTGCGGTGAAAGAGTTCGGAATTGTCGCCGACACGGTCAAGCAGGGCCTCAAAGATGGGAATGGCTTTCTCCCACGCCTTTTCCAGGGCATAGGTGTAGCCCAGTTCAAAGCGGTACTCGGGCCGGGAGGTATCCGCCTCTGCGGCCTTTGCGTAGACGCCCCGGGCGTCTGCCATTTGGCCGACGGCGCGATAGAGCCGCCCCAGTTCAGAGACGATCCGGGGGTAGAACGGGGAATTGGCGGGGGCCTTTTCGTAGAGGGCCTGGAAAACGGTGAGGGCCTTGTTCTTCCGGCCCTGGGAGAGGTAGGTGTGGCCGATGCCGAGCCAGTATTCGGCCCTGGGGTTCTGCCTGTAGGCCCGGCGGAAGGTCGTCCTGGCCTCTTCGGGGCGGTTGGTGTTCAGGAGGAGGTAGCCTTTCTGAGCCAGAAGGTCGTGCCGGCCCGGATTGGCATGGATGAGGTGATCCAGGAGGATTTCGGCGCGGTTGTACCTGCGCTGTGTCGTTTTGGGATCGTTTTCAGGCCTCCGGGCGAGGTCCATGGCGACCCTGGTGAGGCCTTCCACAAAGGCCGTGTCCAGGGGGGGTTCCGCGATCAGGCCCTCCAGGCAGGTGTCCGAATCGTAGATGAGCACGAGTTGCTTCCAGATGGGGGCCGTGAGACGGTTGATCCGGTTTTGAAAATGGGTGAGGCCTTCTCGATAGATTCCTTCGGCCTTGAGGGTGTCCCCTGCGGTCAGGGCGATGTCGCCCAGACGGCCCCAGATGTTTGCCTGCCGGGGGTTTTGCGCGAGGACCTGCCGGTAAACGGCCGATGCGCGTTCGGGGACATTGGCGCGCATGTAGGTTTCAGCAGCAAAGATCCGCCCCCGGGTATTTAACTCAGGGACGGTCAGGACGCGGTCCACGGTTCGGAGGATGTCGTCCCCGCGGTTCTGTGCGGCGTAGATTTTCAGAAGCATGTCGTAGGCTGCCAGCGGGTTGGGCGCGATGCGGGTGATGGCTTCGAGCTGTTTGACGGCTGCGGTGGTATCCTTCGGGCCTTCCATCAGGGCGTGGTAGAAGTGCCGCCGGTTCTCAAGGTTGCGGGGGGCCAGGCGGACGGCCCGGCGGGCAGGGGCGACGGCTTCGGAGAAGCGCCGGAGCGCGTTGAGGTTGCGGCTCAGGGCGCCATACAGGGTGGCAGATGTGCTGTCGATGGCAATGGCGGCCTTGAGTGCGTTGACGGCCGCACCTCTCTCTCCCTTCATCTCGAAGCGTTTGGCGTCGATAAAGTAGCCCAGGGCCTCCGGGGCTGGCGGAGGCCTGCGGGCAGGCCGCAGGACGATGGGCGGGGGTTGCGAGGCTGCGCAGCCCAGCAGGCCTGCCCCAAGGAACAGGATGGGGAAGATCGGACGGAAGGACGATTTCATTCTCTATCCTTATTTGGGGCCCCGGGTTTGCGGGGTTTCAGGTCCCAGATCAGTTCGGCGCGGCCGAATTCGTCTTCCTGGGATTGCACGATGAGCTTGAGGTATTCGGTTTTTTCGGTGACAACCGGCTGGCCCTGATAGGTTTTGCCGGGGAAGAAGAGTTTGAGGAGTTTTTCGTGTCCGGCGTAGACAATTCTGGCCGGGGCCTCCAGATAGATGCGTTCCTTGTGGCCGGGGATGTAGGGGTAGTAGGTGCCAAAGACGTCGGTGACTTCAGCCTCCCGGCCGGGCAGGGAGATTTCGAGTGTTTCGAGAGGGTAGAAAGCGCCCTGGTCGACCTGCACCGGTTCGTAACCGGTGCCCTCACTGTCTTCCAGGTAGATGATCCAGCGGTCCAGGCTGAGATAGCCTTCTGCAAAGGGCGTGCTCAGCTTCAGGCGCACCAGAACGGCGTCATCCAGCCGATTTTGCGTCCGGTAGTGGGCCCAGGCGGTTTTCCTGTCTTCCGATTCTCGGGCGTAGTAATCCCACAGGAGTTCGGCTTCGGCCCGGCCCAGGTCGGGGACCATCAGGGTAGCTGCGAGGAGGAGGGGAGAGTTGACGACACGCGCCCGGGACCGGCCAGACATGGTTCGGACCTGCATGCCGGGGTGGCTGGTCTCTATTGCCTGTTCCCGGCTGATGGCATCTATGGGGCGCTGGGTGGGGATGTAGCCCCGAACGGTCCAGGTGCGCAGATAATCGGCATAGGTCCAGGTGTCGTTGGAAGAGGGGGACCCCGGCAGGGTCACGCTGTAAGCTCTGGCTTCGGTTTGAAACTGGGGAAAGAGGGGCGTATTGTTGATGTGGGAAAACGGCGTCTCGGAAACGGGCAGGTCGAGTATGTTGCCATCCTTTTTCAGGAGTTTCTGCAACCGACCGGTCTGTTTTGGGTCGAGTCCGGTCTTGAGGGTGTCGAGAATTGCATCCACCGCTTTTCGGGTGTTTTTCCGGAGTTCGCGAAGTTCACGGATATCGGGACGAATCCGATGTGCCTGCCAGAGCCGGGCCTCACAGGTCTGTTTTCCCCGTTCCCACTGGTAGTCGGCAATGGTCTGTCGAAGTCTCTGGACGTGCCCGGCCAGGACCGGTTTCTGGTCCTCCCTCGCTTTGAGGTGTTTTGCCAGTTTGTCCGGGTGCAGCAGGTCTTCCAGGTCGGCAGCGGCGAGGGGGCCGGCGGCGAAGACCGCACAGATGACCAGCAGGCTGCGACGAAAGCGATGGACGGGCGGGTGAGACATAGGCGGACTCCTCTGGAGAGCGACGAAACACACAACGGGAAACAGGGCCTTTATTTTCTACGTTTGAAAGCGAAAAAGGTTGCTCCAGAGGGAACAGTCTAAGGGCGCGCCGCGATGCGTTCCTACCTTTCCAGGATCAGTTTGTTGACTTCGGTTTCGATGGGGATGGGGTAATTCCGGGTGAAACAGGCGGTACAGTACTGGTTGGTGGTATTGGGCGCAACGCTGAGCATCCCGCTCAGGGAGAGGTAGCTGAGGCTGTCTACGCCCAGGTGTTCCCGAATCTGTGCGATGTTTTTTTCATTGGCGATCAGTTCGTTTTCGGTCTGGAAGTCGATGCCGTAGTAACAGGGGGAGATGATGGGGGGACAGCTTACCCGGATGTGGACCTTGTGGGCGCCGGCTTCCCGGAGCATCCGGACCAAGTAGCGCAGGGTGGTGCCCCGTACGATCGAGTCTTCCACCACGACCACGCGTTTGCCTTTGAGGACGCCGCGCACCGGGTTGTATTTGAGGCGGACCATCGTCGTGCGGGTGTCCTGGCTGGGCGTGATAAAGGTCCGTCCGACGTAGTGGTTTCGGATGAGTCCGATTTCGAGTTTGATACCCGATTGGTCGGCATATCCCATTGCTGCTGTGTTGCTGGAGTCGGGAACCGGGATGACGATGTCCGCATCGGCAGGGTGTTCGATGGCGAGTTGTTTGCCCAGCTTCCGCCGGGTTTTGTCCACGGTGTCCCCAAAGATGATGCTGTCGGGGCGTGAGAAATAGATGTACTCAAAGATGCAGAAGGCGTGTCTTTGGACTTCAAAAGGAGAAAAGGTGCGCAGGCCGTTGGCGTCGATGACCACCAGTTCGCCCGGTTCGATGTCGCGGATGTACCGGGCCGAGATGATATCGAGGGCACAGGATTCGGAGGCGATGATCCAGCTATCCCCAAGCTGACCCAGGCAGAGGGGGCGGAATCCGTGGGGGTCCCGGACGGCGAGGAGTTTGTCCTCTGTGCAAAGGGCAAAGCAGTAGGCCCCCTGTATGTACTGGAGGGCGTCTATGACGCGGTCTACGATGTGTTCTTCCTTAGACCGGGCGATGAGGTGGAGGATCAGCTCGCTGTCGGTCGTGGTCTGGAAGATGGCGCCGTCCTCCTGCATCTGGCTGCGAAGCTGAGAGGTGTTGGTCAGGTTGCCGTTGTGGGCCACGGCGATGTACCCGTCTCTGCACTCGGCCAAAAAGGGCTGAGAGTTGGACAGGGTATCGGAACCGGTGGTGGAGTAGCGGTTGTGCCCAATGGCCAGGTGGCCGGGAAGTCGGTCCAGGACCTCGGGCTCCATAAAGACATCGGCCACGTGGCCCATGCCCGTGTGGACGTGCACATGTTTGTTGTCGCCCGTGCCGATGCCGCTGCTCTCTTCCCCCCGGTGCTGGAGCGCATGCAGCCCCAGCGAGGTCAGCCGGGCCGCATCGGGGTGTCCATAGATGCCGAAGATGCCGCAGTGGTGTTTCACATGGGGGTCCATGGATTCTCCTGGCGTTGGGATTGGAGGCTCAGGCCTGTCTGGATCTCTGCTTTGGGGATTGTATGGGGGAAACACAGGGGGAGGTCGTATTCCTGGACGTTCGATGCCATGCGCTCTTTGCTTGATTGGGGGGCGAAATTTCCTTACCTTAAAAAAAGGCAGGACATTTGAAATATAAAAAAACGGTGAGAAAAATCAATGTAAAAGGCCAGGGTAGCGAGCTGTGAACGAGGCGGTAGCGGAGAAAGGGTTCGATTCTCACGATATATCGGTGCTCATCCTAATTTTGAGGAGGCTGCTATGAGACGTCTGATCGTTGCTGTCCTGTTGTCGGCGTTTGTCCTGTCGCTTCACGCGCCCCTGTTTGCCCACTGTGAGATTCCCTGTGGCATATACGGCGACGATATGCGTTTTGCCGCGATTACCGAAGACCTCACGACGATTGAGAAGTCGATGAAGATGATCGTTGCGCTTTCGGCTGACTCGCAGACGAATATGAACCAGCTGGTGCGCTGGGTGAAGAACAAGGAAAGCCACGCCGATCGTATCCGCGAGGTCGTGGCTCAGTACTTTCTGGCACAGCGGATCAAGGCTCCGTCCACGGAGGATCAGGCGGCCTATGGGGACTACACGCAGAAGCTGGTCTTGCTGCACCAGATGATCGTCACCGCGATGAAGTGCAAGCAGACCACCGATCTGACACATGTGAAGAAACTTCACGATCTGCTGCACAAGTTCCAGCGTCTCTACGAAAAGAAGTAGGAAATTGTGCGGAGGGTATACGGGCCTGTCTCATCGCTTCGAGACAGGCCCTCATTTTTGTGAAAGCAAAGGGCGTTTGCGCCAGCAAAAAAGTAGATTTCTCTTGCCAAACAGAGGGTGCTTTTATATATTGTGCATGTATTAGCACTCAACAATAGAGAGTGCTAACAAAGTATGGCAACATGGCAACATGGTATGATTCGGTCGATGTTAATCCAACTTCCCGTATCTAAAGGAGGATAGGGACATGGCAGTAAATGTTAAACCGCTGGGCGACCGTGTCTTGGTCAAGCCTGAGGAAGAGGAAGAGCAGATCAAGGGCGGCATTATCATTCCCGATACGGCCAAGGAGAAGCCGCAGCGAGGCAAAGTCGTGGCCGTGGGGGAGGGTAAGGTCGACGATTCGGGAAAGCGGATCGCCCTTTCGGTCAAGCCCGGGGATCTGGTGCTGTATGGAAAGTACGGCGGCACCGAGGTACAATTGGACGATGAGGAGCACCTGATTATGTCGGAAGGCGACATTCTGGCAATTATCGAAAGCTAACCGGGATTTTGTGGATTTCATAAGGAGGAAGAGATATGCCGAAGCAGCTTGAATTTGATGTTGCGGCCAGGGATGCGCTGAAGCAGGGCGTGGACAAGCTGGCCGATGCGGTGAAGGTGACCCTGGGTCCGAAAGGCCGAAATGTGGTCCTGGACAAGAAGTTCGGCTCGCCCACGGTCACCAAGGACGGCGTGACGGTGGCCAAAGAGATCGAACTGGAAGAGCCCTATGAGAATATGGGGGCGCAGATGGTCAAGGAGGTGGCTTCCAAGACCTCCGACGTGGCCGGAGACGGGACCACCACTGCGACCGTGCTGGCACAGTCGATTTTCCAGGAGGGCCTGAAGAATGTGACCGCCGGGTCCAATCCGATGGACCTGAAGCGGGGGATTGAGAAGGCGGTTGCGGCTGTGGTCAGGGCGATCCAGGATCTGAGCAAGCCGGTTTCCGGACACAAAGACATCGCCCAGGTGGCCACTGTTTCTGCCAATAACGACAAGGCGATCGGAGAGTTGATTGCCGAGGCCATGGAGAAGGTGGGGAAGGACGGGGTGATCACGGTGGAAGAGGCCAAGAGCATCGAGACCGGGCTGGACGTGGTGGAGGGGATGCAGTTCGACCGGGGGTATCTCTCGCCCTATTTTGTGACCGATCCGGACAATATGGAGGCGGTGCTGGAGGACGCCCACATCCTGATTTTCGACAAGAAGATTTCGGCGATGCGGGACCTGCTGCCGATCCTGGAAAAGATCGCGCAGACGGGCAGGCCGCTGATGATTATTGCCGAGGATGTGGAGGGTGAGGCCCTGGCCACGCTGGTGGTGAACAAGATCCGCGGTACGTTAAAGGTTGCGGGTGTAAAGGCGCCCGGCTTTGGCGACCGGCGGAAGGAGATGCTGGAAGATATCGCGACCCTGACCGGCGGGAGGGTGTTGTCGGAGGATGCGGGATTCAAGCTGGAAAATGCCACAACCGCCGACCTGGGTCAGGCCAAACGGGTGACCATCGACAAGGACAATACAACCATTGTCGAGGGTGCGGGCGGAGCGGCCGATATTCAGGGCCGGGTGGGCCAGATCCGGCGTCAGATCGACGAGACGACCTCTGACTACGACCGGGAGAAGCTCCAGGAGCGCCTGGCCAAGCTGGCCGGCGGGGTGGCGGTGAT
>JAAXHW010000047.1:0-5112 GCA_012270675.1 Candidatus Latescibacterota bacterium
GTTAGGGTAGTATGGCAAGAAAGGCTCCTGAGTTAAATCTTTGTTTCTAATTGCCTTATTAAACGTTCCTCTAACAAGCAATTTTCTAACCGGAAACTACTGCCTTTTTCTGCAAACACGGGCTACCTGCCCAAAAAAGCCTCAGACCACCTCGGCTCGTAGTCACTCTCGAAGAGCCAATCGAAATCCTCAGGCACAATGTGGGCACGCTCGGCACGCAGCTTCCGGCGCAACCGGGGAAAAAACGCCATCACCGCATCGCGCTGGTTCTTCGGCAGTCCGCACGACACGCCCGCGGCGACCCACGACGTCCCCATCGCCTTGCGCGACACCGTGTCCTCATTCTGCCAGGCAGAGTGCAGTCCCGCGCTGCACAGGATCAGAATCTGCCCCCGGCGCGCGACCGCGGCAACCGGCTCCTGCTCGACCCAGGGCGTATCCCCCAGCGTCGGCACGTGCTCGGGATAGGCCGGCGCGGTATCCGGCGGGTCCGGGCGCACCCCGTGCACGCGGGGCAGTTCCGCCTTGTGCTCCGGCGTCAGAACCCGGCTCCAGTGTTCCATAATCGGGCGATGACTGCCCGGCAGGATGCGCATCGCCCCCCGATGCTCGGGCACGTCATTGAGCCAGAACCACAGCTCAGCGCGCATCCGGCGGGGCGTCGCCTGGAAATCCTCCCACGTCGCCTGGATGTCGATGTGGCATCCGCTGGCCCACTGGTCCCGGGCACTGGCGAAAGGGGCTTTGGCCGGTGCGCGCTCGTGGGGCGCCAGCCCCCACCACAGGTGCACCGCATCGGCGCCCAGCACCTTCCTGGCCACCGCCTCGAAATAGGGATGCTGGACCACGTCGACATAGTCCGGGTCTTCGTACGGAGGGCGCCCGCTCTCCTTCAATCGGTCCCACGCCGCTTCGGCCCGGTCCAGCTCCCCGGTGGTAAAGGGACTGTCGATCGTGACCGCCCCCTCCTCCTCGTATTGTCTCAGTTCCGCATCGGTGAATGGCATAAGAAATCTCCTCTGTGTGAACAGTGAAAGAAAAAGAGGTCACGCGCAAATCGTCGCAACCTCTCGTTTTTTTATGGTGGGCGATACTGGACTCGAACCAGTGGCCTCCTGCTTGTAAGGCAGGCGCTCTGACCAGCTGAGCTAACCGCCCACATCCTCTCCGGACGCTTCTGTGGACGCCTCTTTGCCGGAAGTTCCTCCCATCAACAGCGCGATCGGGATCAACACGCAGTAGCCCAGCACCAGCAGGACCGGCGCCAGGGTCAAAGACAGAAACCCGTCCACCGGCGGCCGTGACAGGCAAATATAACCGATCACAATCACCCCCAGGGCAACTGCGAACATCACCACATTCCACCGGGTATACGGAAGACCGCGCGACGCCCGCCCCCTCCGGTCCTGCTGGCCCCGTCGCCCGGACCGCCGTCTCTGCGCACGGGATCTCGCCTCTCTACGGGCAGCAGCCATCTTACACCTCCGGACGTACCGCTTCTTCTGCCTCCGCCGCTTTCCCGGCCTCTGCCACCTGCGCTGTTTTGGCCGTCCTTTTCTCCGCAATGCGGGCCGCCCTGCCGCGCAGCTCGCGCAGGTAGGTGATCCTCGCCCGCCGGACCTTACCGCGCCGGACAACCTCAATCCCGGCAACGCGGGGCGAATGCAGTGGAAAGATCCGCTCAACCCCCACCCCGCCCACCGCAATCTTCCGGACCGTAAACGTCTCGTGAATTCCGCTGCCCCTCCGCTGGATCACCACCCCTTCATAAATCTGGATGCGCTCCTTCTCACCCTCGATAACCCGAACACGCACCCGGACCGTATCCCCCGCTGCAAATTCGGAAACATCCGGACGAATCCGGTCTCCGGCCAACGACTTCAACAAAGCGTCCATAATAACACGCACTCCCTGAAAAACCGTGAAAGATCAAATCGCAAACAGCACACCACCCCGGCTTCCGGACCTGGAGAACACATTTCACCTTTCACGTTCCACATCCTGGCCCTCCAGCAAATCCGGCCTCCGCTCCCGGGTGCGTTTCATCGCCTCCTCCCGCCGCCACTGTGCAATCAACCGGTGGTTCCCACCCAGCAGGACCTCGGGCACCGAAAGCCCCTCAAACACCGGCGGCCGGGTATACCAGGGACAATCCAGAAGGCCGTTCTGAAACGAATCCTCCAGGGCCGATTCCGCATCACCCACCGCCCCGGGAATCAGCCGCACAACCGCGTCGATCAGCACCAGAGCCGCGAATTCGCCCCCGCTCAAAACATAGTCGCCAATCGAAATCTCGTGGGTCACATAACGCTCCCGGATGCGTTCGTCAATCCCCCGGTAGCGCCCGCACAAAAGCACCAGGTGCGCCTCCAGCGACAGCCGGTTCGCCATCGTCTGGTCCAGCCGCTTTCCCTCCGGGGTCAGGAAAATAACCTTCCCGGAGGGCCGCTCCAGCGCAATCCCCCTCAGCGCCCGGGCGATCGGCTCCGGCTTGAACACAATCCCGGCACCCCCGCCGTAGGGCGCATCGTCCACCGTCCGGTGGAGATCGTCGGTGTGGTCCCGCAGGTCGTGCGCGCGCACGTCCACCAGACCTGCATCAACCGCACGCCCCGGGATGCCGCAGGAAAGCGCCTGCCGGATCAGATCGGGGAAAATCGTCAACACATCGATGCGCATTCCCCGGTGTCCCTTCATATCACAGAAGCCCTTCAAGGTCTCGAACCACAACCCGCCCGCCCGCCAGGTCCACCTGGATCAAGTCGCGCACAGCCGGCAACAGGACTTCCTCCCCGTCCCGGTCCACCACATAGACATCGTTGGCCGGAAACGAGAGCACATCCACCACCTTCCCCACGGCCTCTCCCGCCTCCGTCTCCACCTTCAACCCCACCACCTCAAAAACGTAAAACGTATCTTCCGGCAGCGGGTAAACCGCTTCCCGGCAGACCAGAAGCACGCTTCCCTTCAAACGGCCAACCGCTTCGGGCGTCTCAAAACCCCGAAATTTGATTCCCAGCCGTTTTCCATAGGCCCGAACCGCCTCGATCCGAAGCGAGACCCGGACGCCGTCCGGGCGTTCGAGCAGAACCTCCGTGAGACCCTCAAACCGCTCCGGATAATCCGTCAAAGGCAGGAGAAAAACCTCCCCCCGCACCCCCCTGGGCTTTTGGATCCGCCCAATGGCGACAAACGCTTCCAAATCCGACGGTCCCTCAGAAGCTGTTTTAAAATTCCTGGTGAGTTCCCGAGCGCGAGCGAAAATGTGGTGGTCAAGGCGGGAGAACCCGCCCGTATCCTGGAGATACGGGTGGGTTCGACCAACGCCGACCGGCGCTTTTGCAGCCGCGCGAAGACCACTGGGGATTTTAAGACAGCTTCTCAGGCCTCGGCAGCCTCTTCCGCCCCTTCGGCCACACCAGCGCCCCCGCACCCGGGATGGCGCATCTCGTGCCACCGTTTGAGAATCCCCTGTTGCCTGAGCAGGCTCCGGGCCGTCCGGGTGGGCGTGGCGCCCCTGGACAGCCAGTGTATCACACGGTCTTCCCGAAGCTGCACAACCTGCGGATGCTTCGAGGGATCGTAGTGCCCCAGGGTCTCAATGAACCGTCCGTCTCGAGGGGAAGCAACATCCGCAACAACCATCCGGTAAAAAGGCGCACTCTTGGCCCCCAGGCGCCTCAAACGAATCTTGACCAAACCGATCCTCCTGCGGTTATCCGAAAAAAGGCATCGACATCCCGCGCCCGCCCGCCTCCATCCGGCCCATTCGCTTCATCATCTTCTGCATCGAATTGAACTGCTTGACAAGCCGATTCACATCCTGCACACTGCGCCCGCTGCCCCGGGCGATCCGCCGCCTGCGGCTCCCATTCAAAATCTGGGGATTTGCCCGTTCCGCCCGCGTCATCGAAAGGACAATCGCCTCAATGTGGACAAAGGCGTCCTCGTCCACCTGCATGCCCTTCAACGCCTTCCCCGTGCCCGGCATCATCTCCAAAATCTGGTCCAGAGGCCCCATCTTCCGGACCTGCGCGATCTGCTCCAAAAAGTCGTCAAACGTAAAGGACGCGGTGCGCAGCTTCTTCTGGAACGCCCGGGCCTGTTCGACCTCCACCGCCTCCTGCGCCTTCTCAGCCAGGGTGACGATATCCCCCATCCCCAGGATGCGGGACGCCATCCGGTCGGGGTGAAACGGCTCCAGACCGTCCACCTTTTCGCTCACCCCCACAAACTTGATCGGAACCCCCGTCACCTCGCGGATCGAAAGCGCAGCCCCGCCCCGCGTATCGCTGTCCAGCCGGGTAAGCACCACCCCCGTAAAGCGGACCTGCTCGTAGAAGGCCGACGCCGCAGAGACCGCGTCCTGCCCGGTCATCCCGTCGGCCACAAACAGGACCTCCACCGGAGACACCGCCTCCCGAATCCGCACCGCCTCCCCCATCCGCTCCTCATCCACGTGCAGGCGCCCGGCCGTATCCAGAATCACCGGATCCAGCCCCTCCAGACGCGCCCGGTCCACCGCCCCGGTGCAAATATCCACCGGATCGGTCCCCTCCGGGGCGCGGTGCACCGATACCCCGACCGACTCGCCCAGCACACAGAGCTGCTCGACCGCAGCCGGGCGGTACACATCCGCAGCCACCAGCAGGGGGCGCCGCCCCTGCGATTTGACCAGGCGGGCCAGCTTGGCCGCCGTCGTCGTCTTCCCGGACCCCTGCAGCCCCACCAGCATCACCACATTGGGCACAGGCCCCGGCAGGTCCAGACCCCGATGCTGGTCCCCCATCAGATGGACCAGCTCATCGTGGACCACCTTGATCACCTGCTGCGCCGGCGTAATGCTCCGGAGCACCTCCCGACCAACGGCCCGCTCTTTCACCCGCGCAACAAAAGACCTGGCCACCTTGTAGTTGACGTCGGCATCCAGAAGCACCCGACGGACCTGCCGGAGCGCCTCTTCGATATTCGCCTCGGTCAACTTCCCGCGGCCGCGGAGCTTCTTGAAAACCCCTTCCAGCTTTTCGGTCAGACGATCGAACATCAAATGCCCTTACCGCACCGCGTAGTCAAAAAGACAAGAGAGCTTCTAAGAAGCTGTTTTAAAATTCC
>JAAXHW010000047.1:5148-5862 GCA_012270675.1 Candidatus Latescibacterota bacterium
TGGGGGTTTTAAGACAGCTTCTAAGTATACCAAATTCTGGACAATCCCGCAACACTGCGAACAACCGGATGGGCCGAACTCTGTACAAAGCCTGTAAATATATAAGAACGGTTAATTTTGTGCAAGCAGGAAATCCCCGATTGCCGGGTCTTACCCTGCCCCCTCTGCCGCGCGCCTCAACGCCGCCACGTTCTCTGCCACCCTCCCCTCCCGAAACGCCGAAGACCCGGCCACCAGCACCTCCACCCCGGCGGCCACCGCCTGCCCCGCATTGTCCGTATTGATCCCCCCGTCGATCTCGATCTCCACCTCCACCCCCTGCCGCTCGATCTCCGCCTTCAATGCCCCGACTCTGGACAGGGACTCAGGCATAAAGGCCTGCCCCCCGAACCCCGGCTCCACGGACATCACCAGGGCCAGGTCCAGCTCAGGAAGCAGAGGAAAGAGGGCATCTACCGGCGTAGCCGGCTTCACCGACGCCCCGGCCTTCATCCCCGCCTTGCGTATCCGACCGAGCAGATCGGGCAGGTCCGCGTCAATCTCCACGTGTACGGTCAGAATATCCGCCCCGCTGTCGGCAAACGCCTGCAGGTACTTCTCCGGGTGGGCAATCATCAAATGCACATCCAGCGTCAACTCAGTCACCCTTCGAACCGCCTCGACCACCATCGGCCCAAACGTGAGGTTTGGCACAAAGTGGCCGTCCATCACATC
>JAAXHW010000048.1:0-1719 GCA_012270675.1 Candidatus Latescibacterota bacterium
TTTATACCACACAACTTGAGTTATATTAATACAACCGTATATACGGATATACAAATATAAACCTCCGCGAGCGAAAAGGTACCGGTTTCGATGACGGAATTCACGGGTTTTTTTCGTAGGGGCGGTTCGCGAACCGCCCCTGCCACCACAGGGCAATTCGCGGAAAAGCAGCCCCCGCGGCGCTTGAGCGGCGCCCTTCTTTTTCGGCCTTTTTCCTGGGCGCGCAACGAACGTCAACCTGATCCCCCTTTTTCCCCCTTTCCTCTCAGGAAAGGGGGCCGGGGGGATAGGTCACGATACTGCAACCCATCCACCGGGTTCGCTCGCGCCGCACGGACCGCTTAAACCCAAGAAACACAACAAGTTTTTTACAATACAAAAGCAACTTCTAAGATAAGGAGCTCCGGTATGAATCTACTCCGGAAATGTGCGGCAGAGTTCCTGGGGGCTTTTGCGATTGTGCTGGTCGGGTGCGGCGCCATTGCGATCAACCAGCTTTCAGGAGGCGGGATAACCCATGTCGGTATCGCCACATCGTTCGGTCTGACTGTAATGACAATGGTCTATGCAACAGGCCACATCTGCGGCGCCCACTTCAACCCTGCCGTTACCCTCGCATTTGCCTGCACGCGCCATTTTCCAAAGCGGGAAATCATCCCCTATATCGCTGCGCAGTGCTCCGGAGCGATTGTGGCGAGCACCATTCACCTCTTTACGCTGGCTCCGATTCTGAAACAGAAATTCCCGGCTCAGTCGCTCAACTTCGGCGTTACCCAGCCGATGGACCATGCCTTTTCAACCGCGTTTGTCTGGGAATTTCTGCTCACGTTTTTTCTGATGGTGGTGATCATGTCCGTAGCAACCGACCATCGGGCCGTGGGACAGGCCGCCGGACTGGCCATTGGAGGGACAATCTGGCTGGAATCCATGTCTGCCGGACCCCTTTGCGGGGCGTCTATGAACCCGGCCCGCAGCCTGGGGCCTGCCCTGGTCTCCGGAAACTGGGCGTACTTTCCGGCATACCTGGCCGGGCCGGTACTGGGGGCTGTAACCGGCGCGTTTTTCTATGAGTTTATTCGATGCCACCCCGACCCGGGCAGTGAAGTGAAAGGGTGTTGTTAACGAGGAGTAGATGTGATGGAACTGAAAGACGACCTTGCGGTGTTCAAAGCCTGTTCCGACGAGACCCGGCTTCGGCTTCTATTTCTGCTTTCGGAACGGGAACTCTGTGTCTGCGAACTGGTTTCGATACTCAACATGCCCCAGGGCAAGGTCTCACGGCACCTTTCAACGCTCAAACACGCCGGGCTTGTGTCGGACCGGCGGGACAGCGTCTGGATGTATTATGCCCTGACCCCGCCCAACACGGATCTGAAGCAGTGGCTCGTGTCGTACCTCAAAAAGGGCCGGCAGGACAAACCTGCCGTACAGGAAGACCTGATGCGCCTGACGGAACTGGCGGACAGGGGGCAGATCTGCGTTCCCCACCCTTCGGCCGTCTCCGCCGCCGGGATGTGAAGGGACCACTCAACGCCCTGAATCGTCGATATAGCCGAAGCCATATCTCGCCTCCTCCACCTTCGCTGCGGGGAGGAAGGGGCTTTTCCGCGCGGTTCCATCCAGCGCCTCGCCTCCTCCACCTCCGCTGCGGAGGGGAAGGGGCTTTTCCGCGCAGATCCCTCAAGCACTCCGTCCAAAAACGCTCCAAACGTCCGCTGG
>JAAXHW010000048.1:1755-8610 GCA_012270675.1 Candidatus Latescibacterota bacterium
CGAAGGCATGGGGAGGAAGGGCGGGGGGAGGGTCTGTGGGTTGTTGCGCGGGCAGCAGCCACCACAAGCCCCCCACCGCATCAGCCGCCGCCTGTCGGCTCGGCTTCTGCGACTCCCCCTCAAGGGGGGAGTAATGAGGGAAGTGGGCTTTTCCGCGCAGATCCCCCAGGCACCTCTCCATAGCGGGTGGAGGTCCCGATTCTGAAACCTTGACCGAGACGGCATCGTCCCACTTATAAACATCCGGAAGGATGGGAATTGCATCCTGAGATTTTGCCGATGCGGCGAGTCAGAAACAGCAGGAGGAGGCTATGCTCCACAAAACCAGAAATCTCGTGGAAGACTGGCGGAAGGGGGACGCGGAGAAGCTTGCCACACTGGAAATGGAGGCGGATATCGCCTGGCCGGGGGGCGGGGGGTGGCAGACGACCCCGGACGAACAGGAGCGAGAAATCCGCGAGAGCAACCTCCTGGGGGCCTTTGTCACGGAGAACAAACAGAGCATCATCAGCATCTGCACAATCCGGGCGAAGCCGGGACAGAAGGCGCATGCGTTTATTCCGTACCTCAACTGCCACCCGGATTACCACGGAAAGAAGCACGGGAAGTCCGTACTCTGGGCCGCGTTGGACCGCGCGTACGAGGCGGGGTTCCAGCGCGTCGATCTGTACACGTGGCCGGGAAACTTGAAGGCAGTGCCCCTGTACAAGAAAATGGGATTCATGTGGCGGCCGGACTCGTCCGTACACATGGAGAATTTCACGCCCGCCGCCCGCCGGCATCCGCTCGCTGCCGTCTTTTTCGCCAAACACGACTGGTACGAGACCCACGTCCGGGAACTCAGTCTGGAAGAGGATGTGATGACACGGGGGAAAGTGAAGATTTACGAGTATCTCTGGCGGGCCACAGACGGCGATTTCCTCAGACTGGTGTTCGACCGCCAGAGCTGGGGGATCATCGAGATTGAGAACAACGATCTGTCGGCATCATGCAGCCTGCCCGACGAAAAGCTGGTTGCGGGTGTCCCTCACCCGGTCCGCTGGCGTATTGTAAACAAAAAGCCGGACCCGGTTCGCATCTCTCTCACCGCCTCGGCCGATCCCGGTGTCGAGGTCAAAAAGCGCGAGGCACTGGAAGTAACGGACGCCGCCGAACTCGAGGGGACGTTCGTAATCAATCCGAATATCGAAGAGAAAACACACGAACCCAAAGCGGCGGTGCTGCGGACCGACCTGGTAATCGACGGCGTAGGGATCGAACTCACGGCCGGGATCGCCGTTCGCCAGGCGGTGGACATTTCCATAGATGCCGTTCGCTCGACCCTGACGTCCGGGACGCCGCAGGATGCGCTGCTGACACTGCGTTCCAACCTGGACGAGGCGTGTACGGCGCGACTGCGGGTGACACCGGCGGGAGGCGTCAACGTCAACGCGGGCGAGCGGCGGGTGGCGCTTGATCCGAAGGGCGGAGCCGAATTATCGGCGCCCGTGACGGCCCCTCACGCCGGGCCCGTTGCGCTGGACGTTGAGACGACCGCCGTGGTGGGCAGGAAGGCAATCCCGGTTAAAACCAGGCGGATTGACCTCCTGGCCGTTGATCGGGGCGGCGTGTCCGGAGGCGTTGGGGAGCAGGGCGCCCTGCTCTGCGGAGGCGGACTGATGGTCAGCGCCAATTTGCGCAACGGACAGATCTCGATCTTCCACAGGCTGCGGGCGCTGAGGTCCCGCAGGCTGGATTTGTACAGCCCGAAGCTCGGACCGCCCTTTGCAGGAGACGATCTGTTTCAGGAGAAGGCCGAGGCATCGGTCGAACGGGATGCCTTCGGAGTTGTGCTCCGTCTGCGCACCCGGTCCGTGCTTCGACCCGGTGTGATGCTGGACAGGCGGATCGCCGTGGGGCAGGGCCCGCTGGTCCGTGTGTCGGATACGGTGATCAACGGGTCGACCCTGCCGCTGGACCTGTCCCTGGTACAGGGTTGGGGGATAAGAATAGGCGCGTCGTTTGTCGTGCCCCGGAAGCAGGGGGTATACCGACAGGCCGCCGGTTCGGGCGGACGCGACCTGGACGACCTCAGGCTTCCCGAAGAGGGGGAGGCGTGGCCCGAGGGATGGATCTGCGCCGAAAAAGAGGATGGCTGCGCCGCCGGAATGCTCTGGGATCGGGCCGAGAGGGTGGGGCCCGGCACCTGGGTGCGACTTCGGGCTGGACGTGTGAAGCCGGGCGAGTCGAAACAACTGCACCCGATTTACGCCTTTGCAGGTGATGGGAATTGGCAGACGGTCCGGGCCTGGTGGCAGACCCTGTTTGGCAGCGTTCCGGAGATCGAGACGTCCCCCGCGCCAGCGCACAGACCGATTGAATTCGGAATCGAGCCCGGTCCGCTGCTGATCGCAGGCGGGAAGGCCGAAGCGACCCTGCGCCTCAGCCACGTTGGTGAGTACAAACTCAACGGGGAACTCATTCTGGAAGAATCCACCGGTCTGCGCTCGGACGTTGCCTCCGTCAAAGTTTCAGGGCTTTGCGAGTCCAATCCGGTCGTGCGGAAAGTGGAATTTCGCCCCACGGAGCGGGCCCGGCCGGAAACGGAGGATATCGGTGTGCGTTTTGAGACCGGGGAGGCGGTCTACCGTTTTTCCGGAAGGACGTTGATCCTTCCCCGGAACGCATGCCAGGTCCAGGTGTCGCGCCAGGAGAAAGGGCGCGTGATCGTTGTGGACAACGGAATTTTGACGGCGAAGGTCGCGCCTTCTTTCATGGGATCCGTCATCTCCCTCCAGCGGGAGGGCAGGGAGTATCTTAACAGCTCCTATCCGGACACGGCGCCCCGTGGCTGGATGAATCCCTGGCACGGCGGCATCTCGCCCGTGTACGACCGGTTGGAGGATACGCTCTACAAGGAACGGTTCCGCTACCGGGTAATTGAACGGAAGGGGCGCCAGGGCCTGGTATGGCGCGGGGTGCGCGTCCACTGTCGCATCGCGCAGGAACACGCCCGCGGCCAGTCGATCGCACTCGAGTACCTGCTGGCCCCCGGCGCCGATGTGCTTGCAATTCTCGTGAGCTGTCGCGACGAACTCGGAATCAGCGCTCAGGGGGACGTGGGCTTCCACGTCTGGCCCGGATTCGCCGCCTCACCCGGGACCGCGTCGTTCTACAACGCGACCCATGAGTCGATTACCGTGCTGGCGGCGCCCCACTGGTCCTGGGCCGGACGCTGGAACTGGGGGGGGATCGTAGGGAACAACGGAGAGGTGTTGTTCTTAAGCGCAAAGGGAGAGGGGGTACAGGCGAGCGGCGGCGCCGTGGGCGACGAAGGGTGCCTGCTTGAAGGCAACCTGGACCGGTCCATGTTCCCCCGCGAGCGGATCGAGGGCCTCTTTTTCCTGTTGCCGACTGCGGGCCTGGAGGCGGGGAAGGCAGGCGCGGTCTGGAGTGAGTTTAAGGCGCTGCCATAGGGGTTCGGTCGTCTCCCCCGCCGGGGCGTGAAAGCACCCTTCAACGCTCCGGACTGTCGATATAGCCGATGCCTTTAATGTAATGGGTCTTGCCGAAGACATATCGGACAAAGCCCTTTATGAACGCTCTGGACAACCTGTTTTCGGCCTCTTTTAATACAATCTTTCGCAGCCCTGCATCGGGATCTACCTGGTAGCTCTGCCCCGTATTTTCAGGGTCTTTTTCGTTTGGCGAGAGTGCTCCTTTTCGGACATAGCCCAGGATGGTGATTTTGTGAGCGGGCAGGATGTGCAGCGACTCCGCTTCTGTTTTTCCCAGTATGCCCTGCAGCCGTTCCCTCAACAACGCGGTGTCCACGTTTTCCCGCCGGGTGTATTCCTCCATTTTCTGGTTCAAATACCTGGAATAGAAGGAAAGAAAGTGGCTGACAACAGGAGAGGCATACCCTCCTTTTGCGTCCATAACCCGTTTCACGAGTTCAAGGTATTTGGGATTGCTGTAGAGCCGTCTGTATATATCGTCTTCCAGGTCTCGACGGCGAACCAGTGCGTTTTTCTTGAGACTGCCTTCGGAATTTTCCTCCATGTGCTGAATCTGTTCCTTGAGGAAGGCATCAACCTTATAGCTCAGCCTGAACCATCCGGCGTCTTCTTCCGTGATACCCGCCAGCAAGTCCAGGATTGCCGTTGGAGGGGAAAACGCGTTCTGTATTGGTGAAGCCCCACCCGGCTCCGGTACATAGTCCAACCCATTCCTCATTCCATATTCCACCATGACCCGTTCAAAAGTTTCCCCCAGCCCTTCCTGAGCGTCTGCAACGACCTTTGCGGGAGGGGATGAGGTGCGGTAGTGGATCATTTCCGTTACACTGCTGATAAAATCTGTCGTTTCCCTTCCTCTGGACACTTCGGGAAGCAGCGCTCGATGAATCCCCTTGCCTTTCCTCCTTAAAGCCTGAAAGAGGGCATAGTGCATGTTGTGATGGGGTACGATTCTGGCGACTGCAAGGACAGTATCCCGGTTCGGAAAGAAGGCGTAGAGCCTTTCCCAGTATATCTGCCTGTGGTACTTTTTCCCCTCAGGTCCGACAAAGTTGAAGATATACCGGGAATCGATTCGCACAACAGCGTCCTTTCGGGCTACATTGCCGGATTCCTACTCTATATTTTCGACCGTTTCGATCAGCTTCAGGTCCGGAAGCGAGAGCACGACAAACGACGGCAGGCTGAGCCGCCGCCAGAATGGGAAGGGATCGATTCCTGCACAACCCGCGACAAAAAGGGTGATGACCGTGCCGTGTGCGACAATGGCGATGCTGCCCTTCGGATATCTTGCGAGCAGGCTTTCGACCGCGTTTTGAAACCGATTTTGCGCCTGAGACGCCGTCTCCTCTCCAAAAACGAGCGCTTCGGGCTGTTCGAAAAAGTGGGCAACGGCGCTTTCGAACTCCTGACTGGAAAGAAAAACGACGCTGCTCCTGTCATGTTCGTGTAATCCATCGGCGATTTCAAACGGTTTTCCCAGTGCGTCTGCCACAACCTGCGCCGTTTCCACTGCCTTGTATTCACCACTGGAGACAATAAGAGCCGGTTGATAGGGGGCCAGCCTGTCCGCCAGAGTGCTGCATTGGCGACGGCCCTCTTCTGAAAGGCGCCACTGGCGGGCGGGCAGGTGGGGGACGATTTCCGGCAGGGCGTGTTTGACCAGAATGAGCTTTCGCATTTGACAGCTCAGACGAGATCGCCTCTTTTAAAATAGGTCACCACTTTATAGCGAAAGAGGCACTGGGACAGGAGGACCAAACCTGCGCATGCGGCCACCTCATACAAATCGGATATATCCAGAGCCGCTAATACCCATAAGAACCCACTCAATGCCACAACGCATATAACGCCCAAAAAGAGCACAAATGCAATAGGAATCTGAGTAAAAACAAGTCCGTAACGCAGGCGCAGCCACTGGATGACAGGGATGAAGATAAACATCATGGTTAGAGGACGGATAAAGTCGTATCCTGCATCAAGCTTTATCAGGCTCTCCAAAAAGAGAAACACCAGTAACATGATCCCACATATAACCACGTTGTATAGAAGACTACCCCAGTACGTGAGCCTGGCCAACTGGGTACGGGAAAGCGGATAAAGCCAGCCCTTTTGCAGGAAAAACGAACCGTCCGTGCAATAAAACATGGCCAAAAACGCAGGGATGCCGGGTGCGAGCAACTGGTACACCTTCTGGTACGCCTTCAGGAAGGCGGGCCCCTGCACTTCCGCCAGGTATGGGAGGGCCATCACGATAAGCACTGCGATACCTGAAAGCTTGACGACTCCGGCCGCCCATCCTCCCCGATTTGAGGCGAAGTTTTCATACTCACCGGCTCGAATCCAGTTGAAGAGGCCGGTGATCGGGCCTGTATGTTGCCATTTCCGCCTGGCTGTTCTCTTCCAGGCTATCACCTCCTTCTCCCAGGACCTTCCCGTAGCCAGATCAATAAGAACTATCGGAACAAGCGCAAGCGATTTTTTTCTCGTGGTGTTGACATCAAGGATACTACGATACAGACAGAGCGACGCACCAACCACTGTCAGCAGGACGCAGAGAAGGGGATGAGTAGCGTAAAAATCAGCGATTCGATTGATCGAGAAACCCGCCACCACAAGCGCAGACATTGTAAAAAACGCGACTCCGTGAGGACGTCTGGAGCGATCTGAACCATCCCGAACGTCCCCCGTGCTGGAGACGATTCCCATACTGTACCACAGGAGGGCAGATGTGAAGATCGGGACCCACGGAGCAGGACCGTCGAACCACTTGTAAACCCACGTTACGATAAACGCTGTGACAATGCCGACAAAAAGCACCGAACAGAAAAGTCGCCTTCGAAGGTAAGGCAGGATCCACGAAAACAGCTTGTACTGAAGTTCGTCCACGCTTTGCCCAACAAAGGAGCCGACGACTGCCGAAAACACCAGAATGAACAGGTTGAGGCCCCCGAGTCTGGGAACTTGGAACAAAAAAGTCCCATCTTGATTTTGATATAGAAATAGACTCCATGCGATAGCGAATCCCAGGCCAAGCACGGACAGGATGCTCACCCGACGCCACAGCAATCGGAATAGCGCGTAGAACCCCATCACACGGTCTCCTGATGGACGACGTCGATGCACAACAAATCAGACGAGATCCGCCCTTCGAAAATAGGTCTCAACTTTATAGCGAAATAGGCACTGAGACAGAAGGACCAAACCAGCGCATGCGGCCACCTCATAGACATCGGATATATCCAGAGCCGCTCTTACCCATAAGACCCTACTCTCTACAACGGCAAGCCAAATCATACCGACAACACAGACAATAACTGCCACAAAAATCCAAATATAGGTCTTCAGAAAAAGAATC
>JAAXHW010000049.1 GCA_012270675.1 Candidatus Latescibacterota bacterium
GCGAACTGGCACCATTGATTAGTAGGGATATGGATCGATCGGCACTGGCAACACATTCCGGTTGGGTCGCCCTCCTTTCTCAAATACCCTGGCACCGACATCGGCCCGAATCCCCGAAGGGGCCCCTTCAAAAGAGGGCAGCTGCCATTTCACCCGGATTTTCCCCTCAGCGTCCAGCTTCCCTTTAAATATGCGAGTCTGTATGGTCTTGTAATCCACGGTCTGGTTGACAAAACTGAAATTCCGGTATTTGGAAAACCGTTTCAGCGCGTTTTGCAGTGTCACGTGAACTTCCGCATCCAGTCCGGCCGCCGGATTCCCGAAAAGATAGGTGCTGCTGATATTCAGGTTCAGAACCTTATCCTTCCAGGTCAAGGCCTCCTTCTCCGGCTCAATATGAACCTTCAGCCGGTAGGGCACCACCGTCTCGACCTTCAACGTATGGTCGAACCTCCGGCTGCCCACCATCACCCGCGCCGTCCAGTTGCCCGTGGGATCGTCCAAACCGGTTTCAAAATTGAAGCTGTAGAACCCGTCTTTGCCCTCCCGTTTCGTCTGCTCGAAAACAAGCTGCTTCCTGGGGGTATAGACTTTCAGGCTGACCGGATGGTCGTCCGGAAACGTGTGGTCTTGGTTCCGGGCGATCACCGAAAGATTGATTTCATCTCCCGGACGATATACCCCGCGCTCCGTATAGATAAACGCCCTGATCCCATCGGGAACGACCACTTCCCCACCGGTATCGAACGTGGAGAGGTTCCAGGCCATTTCGTTGGACTTGATCACACTGCGCTGGCCGTCCTTTTCGGCCTCAATGTGGAAAACGTCCTGTGATATATCCCGAAAATCCGCCTTCCCCTCTCCGTCTGTGATCTGTTGTGCCACGATCTGGTTCTGGTAGGTCCGCAAGGTGACGGTCACCCCGCTTATCGGAGCGGTGGTGTTGATGTGCGTGGCATAAATGAGATGGCGTTCGTGGGCCTTCTTGTAGGTCAGCCCGATGTCGCTCAAAATGACCGGCTTGTAAACCCGACCACGGGCGTACAGGTATCTCCGTGAGTAGGGATGGGAACCGTGGTCCCCTCTGCGAAAATACCGGTTGGGATGCTTCCTGGCCTCTTCCAGTTCCTCGGGCGAGCCGTACAGCATATCCTCATGACGAAAACTCAGACTGATCAAAAACGGCCCTCTCGCGTCCGGCCGCATCAGTTTCTCCAACTCCAGTTCGTGCTGCAGCCACACATTGCGGTCCTCGCCGATCTCCAGTGTGGTATCCACAACGCCTGTCCCCACCCGGTTGACATAGTAATTATTGAAAGCTCCTCTCCGCTCTTTGCCGCTGTCCAGCCGTTCGGATTGCAGGAACTGCCCCAGGTTCGAGTCGAAAACCTTTTTGATCTCCAGCCGCACCCGGCTCAGATTGAGGGTCATAAAGCGCACCCGGCGCTGGTTGACAGAAGGCAGAAAAACGCCGTCGCTGGCGAAGCGGATTTGCGGCTTGAGGTCTTCAAATTCCACCTCCTGCGAATATTCCTGTTGTACGGCGGTGCCCCAGCGGCTCCGGATACCGGGGTGTACTTTGAGCGTGTAGGTCCGCCCATAGTGAAATTCTCCGTCTACCACTACTGTTTTGCCGGCGGCCTTGAGCCGGATTTCCAGCGGCGGTTCTACGGTAATCAGTCCCGTAATATCCTGACGCCTGTCCAGATCGTCCGAAAATTCGATTTTGATGCGGGGGTGTTCTCCGCCTTCCCGTGTGTCGATGTCCACGACATTCATGTCCTGCAGAGGCGCAAGCACCTCTTTTTTCTGGTAATGCCGGAAGATATCCAGGCCTGTTTTATCTATTGTTAGCACGAAGCGTTGTTCCGTATCTCCCCTTTCAATGGCCGGACTGGTGAAGGTGAATTTTTTCCCGCGTTCTTCCGCTTTCCAGGATAAGGTCAATGCCCTGGACTTGAGGCGCAGGCTGGTGGCTTTTTTGACTGCCTCAAGCGTCGTTTTTTCCGTGAACAGGATGGTTCCCCTGTAAAACAGGGTGCGGGGATCGTTCTCTTTTTGCAGTTCAAAGTCCCCCCCGACATAAGCGATCTCCCGTCCGGCCACGGCAAACCGAAAGGCCAACGGCCGCAGGTCCTGCCGGGAGAGGAGGGCAGCCATGTCCAGCCTGCCCCGATACCTTGCTCTCAGCGGCAGGGGCCTGTTGAGGCGAAACAGCAGGGTGCGCTCGTCTTCCCATTGCGCGATGCCGTCAATGGAAGGGGTGAATGAGAATACCGATTTTTTCAGGGGCTGGCCGACCACATTCCGCTTGACCTGAGGCTCGACAAAGCGCACCCGGATCTCATCGGTGGAGGAGACGATACCGGACGTGACATGGCTGACCAACTCTGCCGTTTCTACGGGATGGGAAATTTGCATCCGGTCTGCCTTCTGCTCTGCACAACCGTTGAACAGGAGCAGCACCCCCAACAGCACGATCAGAATGCCGGGGATGGTCCGCTTCTTCAAACGCGGTGAAGTGTCTGGACGCATACATAACCTCACTTTCGTCGTCCCAACAGCGTCAACAGCCGACCGGGATGTGTAGATAAATATACCCTAATTTCCTGCACATGTTCCACGGGAACATTACCGACAATACTCCAGAACAGAGGCAGGAACCCGGTCCCCCAGAACAAGAAGCAGCTCCGGAGGAGAAACCTTCGGGGCCGTGGTGTTGATGTGGTATATGTCCACGTTCACATCAGCAAGAGCTTGAGGTAGAAGAGGGGGTTGGCGAGCTGTTTTTTGGGGACTTCATTGGCCATCATACCACAGAGGATGTCGCGGACTTCCTGACTTTTTTCGGCTTTTCGGATGACGAAGTTGACCAGGAAGCGGAGGCGGCCGATCTGCTGCAGCCGGGCGCTGACTTTTAACTCGTCGCCGATGTCGTCCCAGAGGCGGTCGTCGTAGCGGGAGAGGAATTTCCCGCTGAAGTCGCCCGCGTCGCAGGCCTCTTTGGCGCATTGGACGGCATACCGGGCGGCGTACATGGCGTTGCCGATGCCTTCGCCGGTGAAGGGATCGATGAGGCCGGCGGAGTCTCCGATGAGCATAAAGCCGCTGCCGTAGGTTTTGCGGTGTTTGCTGCCCACCGGCAGGTTCCAGCCCACGGGCGCTTCCAGGGGGGCTGCATCTGCAAAACGGCCTCTAAAATAGGGGCTGTGGATGGTCTGGTCCAGGGCGATCTTCAGGTCGACGTCTTGCCGTTTGAGGTACTTGTGTACCATGCCGATGCCGACATTGGCACAGCCGTTTTCCAATGGGAAGATCCAGAAGTAGCCGGGGATGACGGCGTCAACATAGTGCAGTTCGATCTGGTCGGTGAGCCCCCTGACGTTTTGATAGTAGCAGCGCAGGGCCACGATCCAGTGGCGCGGTTCGTGTTTGTAAAGCCCGGTCTTTCTGGCGACGATGGAGTTGAAACCGTCCGCGCCCAGGACGATGCGGCCCCTGAAGTCCACGGTTTCCGGGCGGCCCGCCTGCTTGCCCCGAACGCCGCAGACCTGTCCGTTTTCCACAATCAGGTCACGGACGTTGAATGATTCGATGCAGGTATCGGCAACGTTTCGGGCTTCTCTGAAGAGAAACGCGTCGAAGATATGACGGCGGATGACAAAGCCGGTGAGGAGGTCCCGGCGGTTGGACCGGGTGAGGTCGACGGCGGCCTCCGTGTGGTCCGGGCTTCCAAAGGTGACCGTGTGGACCACGGCACCGGGCAGGTCGCTGACTTTATTGACAAGGCCCAGATCCCGAAGGACGGTGACGGCCTTGCCGGAGAGGGCATCGCCGCAGATTTTGTCACGGGGGAATCTGGCCCTGTCCAGGAGGAGGGTTTTCAGGCCGTGGCGTCTGGCATAAAGAGCTGCGGTGGCACCGGCAGGTCCTCCACCTACGACGATGAGGTCGTAGATTTCGTTGTTTGGGGTTTGCATAAGGCTCTGTTCTGACCGTTTTTTAAAGTCGGATGGCGGACAGGGGGAGATCAATCCCGGAGTCTGGTCTTTCCATCTGTCTGCGCCATGTCGATATGTTTTCTGCTGAAGCCGACGGCGTTCCTCAGGTCGGCACCCCGAAAATCAGCGTTCTGGAAGTCGGCCTTGTACAGGTCGGCGTTCTGGAGCCTGGCTTTGCGGAAGTTCGCGCCCTGCAGGACGGCCTGGACGAGGTCGGCGTTTTCAAGATTGGCGCCCTGCAGGACGGCGTTTTCAAGATTGGCGCCCTGCAGGTTGACACCGGACAGGTCGGCGCCCTGCAGGTTGGCACCGGACAGGTCGGTTCTCAAGAGGTTGGCGCCCTGGAGTCGGGCCTTGCGCAGGTCGGCGCCCGTGAGGTCGGCCTCGCGGAGATTTGTGTCCTGCAGGTTGGCTCCTCGCAGCTGCGCCCCGGTGAGATTGGCCCTGTTCAGGTCGGCCAGCCCCAGGTCGGCCGGGGCGAGGTCGGCGCTTTTCAGGCTGGCATTCTGAAAGACGGCATTCTGGAGGCTGGCGCCGGCCAGGTCGGCGCTTTCGAGGTTCGCACCCCGGAAGTTGGCCTGGTAGAGCCTGGACCGCTGAAGGTTGGCACCGGACAGGTCGGCTTCCTGAAGCCTGGCGCCGCTCAAGGTGGCTTCGTGCAGGTCGGCCTGCCTGAGAACAGCGCCCTGGAGTTCGGCCCGGCTCAGGTTGACGCCCGCAAGTTCGGCCCGCTGCCCGTCCGCACCACCCGATGCCACCCAGGCTCGATGGACAGCCAGAATTTCCCGCACCTGCGCGGGAGAAAGAACCTGCGCGGAGGACTGGCCGGGCGGACGATCCTGGGGATGGTCTGTGGAGGCGTTCATGGGTTAAGGTGAGCCGCAGGTGTAGACCGCCGTTTCCGTAACCAGGTAGTCGAGGCGGATGTCGTGGAGGGCCGCAGGCAGACGGCCCAGGACCTGGAAGGCGTAGGCGAGTCCCACTTTTGGCGCAGATGTGCGGGCAAGGAAGCGGTCGTAGTAGCCCGCGCCAAAGCCGATCCGGTTGCCCCGACGGTCGAACGCAGCGCCGGGTACGAGCATCAGGTCGAAGTCACCGGGCGGAATCTCGATCCGGTCGCCTCCGGCCGGTTCCAGCAGGCCGAAGGGGCCGGACCGCAAGCATGAGAGCGTGTGGATCTCCAGATGGACCAGGGACTGCTTTTTGCCCGTGACTGGCACGCCCACGCGTTTTCCCCCCTCCAGGGCGACCTGAATGAGCCGATGGGTGTCCACTTCGTTTTTGACCGACACGTAACAACCAAGACACCGGGCGCGCCCGTAGAGGTCCGTTTCCACCAGGCGGTTCCTCACGGCGTCTCCCACCTCCTGGACCTGCGAGGGCGTCAGCGCAAAACGCTGCTTCAGCATGCGCCGGCGGATGTCCTGCTTTTGGGGGTGCATGGCGCCTCTCCTTTTCCAGATTCGCAGGGATAATAGGCCCTCTGTGGCAAGATGTCAAGGGAATCAGAGACAGGTGGGCGGAAAAGTTCGCTTGACTTTGCCCATATTGAACCATAAATTAAATAGCTACACCTTTTTAACGAAGGCAATGACGCTTTGCCCGGAGAGGGAACTTGGACCCCCAGGACGCGGAAATCCAGGATGCGCTGAAGGCGCAGGACAACCTGCCCCGGCATATCGCCATTATTATGGATGGAAACGGCCGGTGGGCGCAGCAGCGGGGCCTCCACCGCAGTGAAGGCCACCGGTCGGCTCGGGATGTTGTTCGCGACATCGTTCGGGCCTGTGGAGAACTGCAGGTCGACATTCTGACCCTGTTCACATTCGGTACCGACAACTGGAGCCGCCCCTGGACGGAGGTGCTGTCGCTGATGCAACTCCTTCGAGACGCCTCGGTGGAGGAGCTGGACGAACTCCAGGAGAACAGGGTCCGGCTGGTGGCCACGGGAGCGACGGACCGGCTGGCAAAACAGGCGCGCAGGGCCCTGATGTTTGCGATTTCAGAGACGGTCCAGAATACCGGTCTGACCCTTAACTTGGCGCTTAGCTACGACGGTCGAAGCGATATTGTTCATGCGGTCCGGCAGATCGCGGCAGAGGTTGAGGGGGGCAGGCTCCGGTGCGACCAGGTCGACGATGCCTGCTTTTCCCGGGCGCTTTATACGTCGAATCTGCCGGATCCCGACCTCTTGATTCGGACCAGTGGGGAGATGCGGCTGAGCAATTTCATGCTCTGGCAGTGTGCCTACACCGAACTCTGGTTTACGCCCGTGTTGTGGCCCGATTTCCGCCGGGAACATCTCTACGAGGCCATCCGGAGTTACCAGTCCCGGGAGCGACGGTTCGGGCAAACCAGCGCTCAGGTCCGTTCTGGAAAAGAGGCGAGGGTGGGGAACGGGAAGTTGAAAAAGGTGGGGCTGTCTACGGCGTAGAGGCCGCATTGGGGGCGTGGAAATCGGGACGCGGAAACCACGTCCCTACCACGCTCTGGAGGGCATGAGGCGCTTTGGCGGCACGATCCAATCTGACCCAACGGGTGCTGGCCGCGGCGGTTTTCGGGCCTGTGTTGCTGGTCCTGTTCTGGGTCGGGGGGTTGCCCCTGTTGGTGGGTCTTTCCGGGGTAGTGGGGGTGGGTACATGGGAATATTATCGGATGCAGGAGCAGAAGGGGCTGCACCCCTGGACACGGTTTGGGGTTGCGGCCTCTTTGGCTTGGTGTGTGTGGGTCTACGAATTTGGGAGCACGTCCCTGCTTTTTCCCCTCACCGGGCTGGTGCTTTGTCTGCTGGTCCTGGCCCTGGGAAGGGGAGATACAGGGGGATTCCGGCTGGGCGATGCAGAGGCGACCCTGATGGGGGTGCTCTACGTCGGGTTCTTGGGCAGCTTTGCGCTGCTGGTGCGGAACTTTTCAAAGGCTGAGATGTCTGAAGGTGGGGCCGCAGCGTTTGCTGTTTTGATCCTGATAGGCATCTGGGCGGCCGATATCGCGGCCTATTTCTGTGGGCGCTTTCTGGGGCGGCGTCACCCCTTCCCCCACCTCAGTCCGGGGAAGACGGAGGCGGGATTTGTGGGAGGGCTGGCGGGCGCGCTGGTCGTGGTCCCGGCCGGGGCCCGGGCCTTTGGGCTGCTCTGTTTCTGGGAGGGACTGGGGGTGGGCCTGGTGGTGGGGATCGGCGCGCTTCTGGGTGACCTGGTCGAATCGATGGTGAAACGCGATGCGGAGGTTAAAGATGCCTCAGCGATAATTCCCGGTCACGGCGGTGTTCTGGACCGCTTCGACAGCTTCCTTGCTGTTTATCCTCTGGTCTATCTTTACCTCTCACTCCTGCAGGCGATCTGACGGCCGAGATATGCGATGAGACGGGTTGCACTCCTGGGGTCTACCGGCTCTATTGGCACCAACACCCTGGATGTTCTCCAGGGACTGTCCGACCGGTTTGACGTGGTCAGCCTCAGCGCCGGGCGCAACCTGGACCTGCTCTGTGAACAGGCGATGCGATTCCGACCCCGGCGGGTGTGTGTAAGCGGAGACGCGCAGGAGGCCGCCTTCCGGTTAAAGCCGCTGGAGATTGAGGTCTTAGACGGTCCGGAGGGCCTTCTGGACTTGGCGACGGACCCGGATGTCGACCTGGTGGTGAACGGTCTGGTGGCCGGTGTGGGGCTGAGGCCAACGCTGGCGGCGGTGCAGGCGGGCAAGGATGTTGCGATTGCCAACAAGGAGACTCTGGTGGTTGCCGGCCGCATTGTGACCGAACTGGCGGCGCAGCAGGGGGTGAAGCTGGTGCCTCTGGACAGTGAGTTGACACCGCTGTGGCAGAGTTTACAGGGGACGCCCGGGCAGGATGTGAAGCGGATTCTCCTGCCTGCGTCCGGCGGGCCTTTTTTTGATTCTTCCCTGGATCAGATGGCCCGGGTCACCCCCCGGCAGGCGCTGAACCACCCGACGTGGAAGATGGGCCCAAAGATCACGGTGGACTCGGCGACGCTGATGAACAAGGGTTTCGAGGTGATCGAGGCCCACTGGTTTTTGGGACTGCCGGTCTCCAAGATCGATGTGGTGATCCACCGGCAGTCGATTGTCCACTGTCTGATCGAGTTTGTAGATGGCGGCCTGACGGCGCACCTGAGCACGCCCGATATGCGACTGCCGATCCAGCAGGCCCTGACCCATCCCGAGAAGCTGTGCACGCGGGTGTGTCCTCTGGACCTGACACAGGTGGGCGAGTTGAGCTTTTACCCGCCCGATTTTGAACGCTTTCCCTGTCTGGCCCTGTCTTATGAGGCAGTGAAAGCGGGGGGGACGGCGCCAGCGGTGCTCAATGCGGCCAACGAGATCGGGGTTTACGCCTTTTTAGAAGGCCGCATCGGTTTTTTAGACGTTCCCGGAGTGGTGCGCCGGGCGCTGGATGCCCACGGGAACGGTTTTGGACTGGACCTGGAAGCGGTCTTTGAAGCCGACCGATGGGGACGGGAAAAAGCGGGGGAGATTGTGCGGAGGCTGGAGCGGTAGAGGTTTAACCTGATAAAGATGGAGTTGAATCCCTTTGACAACGCTTCTTTCTTTTCTGTTTGTCCTGGGCGTGCTCGTTTTTGTGCACGAGCTGGGACACTTCTGGGTGGCCAAAAGGGCGGGAATCCTGGTCGAGCGGTTTTCGCTGGGAATTGGGCCCAGGGCGTTTGGCATTACGGTTGGACAGACGGAGTATTGTATCTCCTGGCTTCCCTTTGGGGGATACGTGAAACTGGCGGGGATGGCCGACATCGGGCATGAAGAGGTGAAGGGAGAGCCGTGGGAGTTCCAGTCCAGGCCGAGGTGGGTGCAGATGTCGGTGCTCGCCGCCGGACCGGCCATGAATTTCCTGCTCGGGTTCCTCATTATTCTGGGGGTCCGATTGATCGTGGGCGAATACGTTTTGAATACCACGCAGATCGGGCGGATTGAGGCCGCGTCTCCGCTGCGGGAGCTGAAGCCGGGCGATCGGGTGGCCTCGGTTGGAGGGGTGCGGGTGGAGAACTGGGATGCGCTGATTCGCGCGTTCGAAGGGGCCCGGAATTCGACGGTTTCGCTTGATGTCATCCGCGATGGCACCCCCCTCTCCCTGCAGGTGTTTCTGGATCGATCTCAGACGCTGGGCATCGATCCGTTCGTTTCATCCACGGCAGGATCGGTGTTGTCAGGGTATCCGGCCGAAGGGGTGGGCCTCCAACCTGGCGACCGGATTGTGGGCATAGACGGGGAGCCGGTGACGCAATGGTGGCAGATGAAGGAGAAGATCTCCGCCAGACCGGCGCAGGAGATCGAGGTCCGGTGGGTGCGGGATGGCGTAGAGATGCAGGCGCAGATTGTGTCCCGGGCGGAGCAGGTGGAAGATAAGACGGTCGGCCTGATCGGCATCGGCCCGCCGATGGAGTCGATGGTGCGAATGCCGGTGGGGGTTGTAAAGGCCATTGGGCGGAGCGGACAGGATGTGGTGCGGTTTACCACCCTCATCTATACGTTTATCAAGGATCTGATACTGGGAAAGGTATCGGGCCGTGCCCTGGCCGGTCCGGTGGCCATTGCCCAGATGGCGGGGCAAAAGGCCCAGCAGGGTTGGGAAAGACTCCTGGGGTTTATGGCCCTGCTTTCCATCAACTTGGCGGTACTGAACCTCCTCCCCATTCCGGTGCTGGACGGGGGCCATTTGATGATTTTGACAGTGGAAGCAGCGATCAGGCGCCCGCTTTCCATACGGCAGAAGGAGGTCCTCCAGCAGGTCGGACTTGCCTTTCTCCTTTTTCTGATGCTTTATGTAACCTTCGGCGATATCAGCCGCATATTCGGGTGGTTTAATTAAAAAAAACGCACCCCGGAGACAGGCGCCAGCCAATCGTCCGGGATGGTGCAGACGCAGAGAAAGACCAGATCGGCAAAATGCCACGAACGACGAACCACCCTTGCCTCTGCGCCTCTGTGGGTTAACGCATTTTCCTGCCTTTAATGCCTCACTTATTTTTCACTTTGGCCGTATCGCCTTCTCCCTTCCGGTATCTTCCATTGCTTCCGGGTTGTGAGCCTTTCCCCCTTTCTCCGAGTTTTTCTTCCACAATTTGAAGCACCTGCTTCCAGGCGTCCGGGTGCTGCTCGCGTTTTGCAATAAAGCGTTCGAGGGCTTCTGGGGAAACGGCGTAACGCTGGAAAAGGGCTTCTCTCCGGAGCGTCAGGCTATCGGGCTGGCCGGCATAGCGCCGATGGAGGTGGATGACCTCCACGGCGAGTTCGGCAAACTGCCGGTCGGAGAGACCGGATTCTGCGACGGGCTTCCGGCTGCAACCGGGGATATTCCACAGCAGGAGGCTGCACAGGAAGAGGACAAAGGCGGGCATTTGTTTCATCGGGTGGTTTCTCGGGTGGGTTTGACCAACGCCGACCCACGCTTTTGCAGCCGCACGAAGACCGCTGGGGGTTTAAGACAGCTTCTCAGGCATAAAGCGGACGGGTTGGGGGGGAGGAGGACCTCACTACAAGATACAGTGTAGACGGCCCTGGGTCAAGCGCGGTTATGGGTGAGAAAACAATGGTGCTCTTTTGGGCACCATATTGTTTTTTTTAGAGATAACGCAAAACCGACGGTTAGAAAATCCTTGACTTTTCCCTCCCTTGGTCCTAACTTTGGTGGGGAAAAGTGGAGAAAAGTGGGGGATTGGGGTGATTTGAAGATAACCAGAATAAAAACAAGACCTTTGAATGTCTGAAGCAACGCCTCAATTCATAGGCGAATATGAGGACGTGCCGGTAGATCCCAAAGGGCGTCTGATTGTTCCCTCTGCCTGTCGCAAGGCGCTGCCTATGGGTGTGACGACCTTCGTGATTGCGCAATGGTTCGACGGATGCCTGGCCGGCTTCGATCCGAAGGGCTGGCAGCGCGTTCTGGGCAAGCTTCAAACGCTGGACGGCGGGCAGAAACAGTCCCGGCAATTGATCCGTTCGGTGGCCGGGCGGGCCGTAGAGGCCAGGATCGACCGGCAGGGACGGGTGCTGATCCCGCGTAAGCTGCTTGACAGGGCCGGCATTACGGACCGGGCCACGATCAATGGGGCGGTAGACCGGATTGAGCTCTGGAATCCCGAACGGTATGCCGACTATATGGACGAGGCCGACCAGAAGCTGGAAGAGATTGCGGAGGAGATGGATATACTTTAGGGTTCAGAGGTTGAATATTCAGTTCAGGAATATTTATTCGGTTCTGAGGTTGAATATTTATTCTGAAGCTTATTGCGACTTTTCTTCAAAGGGATAATGGGACAGGAGGCCCCGGCGTTTCACATACCGGTTCTGAGGCAAGAGACAGCCGCGTGGGTGGTCTGTGACCCGCAGGGAACGTACGTGGATGGGACGGTGGGGGGAGGAGGCCACGCGGAATGCCTGCTGGAGCGGATGGGTGAGGCGGGGAGGCTGATCGGAATCGACCGGGATCCGGATGCGGTTCGAGAGGCTTTAAGGCGCCTCCGCCGGTTCGGGGGCCGGGCCGAGGTCGTGCAGGCACCCTTCTGGAAGCTGCCTCGCATCCTGGCTGACCTGGGGGTCTCCCGGGTTGATGGGGTGCTTTTCGACCTGGGGGTTTCTTCGCATCAGATCAATCGGTCCGAACGGGGGTTCAGCTACCGGCAGGACGGCCCCCTGGATATGCGGATGGGACCCGACGCGCTCCGCTCCGCGCAGGAGGTCATCAGTACCTATTCGCAGGAGGCGCTAACGCGGATCTTCAGGGTTTACGGGGAGGAGCGGGCTGCGGCCCGGATTGCCCGGACCATTTGCCGGTACCGGGAACGGAAACGTCTGACGCGGACGCTGGAGTTGGCCGACCTGATCGCTGATGTGGTCCGGGGGCCCCACCTTAAGAAGACCCTGGCCCGGATCTTTCAGGCCGTCCGGATTGAGGTGAATGAGGAACTGGCCCACCTTCAAGGGGTTTTGAAGGGGGCGATTGAGGTTCTTCAGCCGGGCGGGCGTATTGCCGTTCTTTCATATCATTCGCTGGAGGACCGGACGGTTAAACAGGTCTTTCGATCCGAGGCCCGGGGGTGCATCTGTCCCCCTGACCTGCCGGTTTGCGGATGCGGCCGGGTCGGGACGGTGGCGGTGTTGACCTCCAGAGGCGTCCGGGCCGGGGAGGCGGAGCGGGAGCGCAACCCACGGGCCCGGAGCGCGACGCTACGGGTGGCGGAACGGCTTTGAAATTTTGGGAGAGGAGCAGCGGGTGGCATCGGGCTTCTACCGGTCGTATTTTGGCGCTCTTGTGCTGCTGGTGCTGGGGTTGCTGGTTTACCTCTGGGGGCATGTGAAGACGATGCGTCAGGGGGAAGAATTGACGCAACTTCGGGCAAAGCGGCAGACGCTGATCCGTCAACAGGACCGCCTCAAGGCGGAGGTCGCCGGGCTTGTGCGGAGCAGCCGCATACGCGAGATTGCTTCAAAAGAACTGGGGATGGTTTTTCCGTCGGACCCGCCCCGCAACCTCTATTTGAAGCCCGTCATTACGCGAAAGTAAGGATGCGGATTGAAGCGCGACATACCCGTCGGCTGAAGTTGGTTTCTCTGCTGGGGATCGGATTCGCCGTGGCGCTGGCCTTCAGGCTGGCCTCCTTGCAGCTCTGGGCGGGTGAGGCGTACACCGCCCAGGCGCGAAGCCAGCACGAGAAACGGACCGTGCTGCAGGCCAACCGGGGGCACATCCTGGACCGGCACGGACGGGTGCTGGTAACGAACTTAGAAGCGCAATCGTTCTTTCTCAACAGTAATATATCTGAACTCGACAACCTGCGGGCAATCGCCGTACGGTTTTCCCGGCGTGACGGAGAAGACAGCGCAGAGGTGCTGAAGCGGCTGCGGGGAAAGCGGTCTTTTGTGTGGCTGGCTCGAAAGGTGATGGACGGCCTTCCTGAGGACCGGGTGCCGGAGGGGGTGGGCCGGATGGTGGAGATGCGCCGGTCCTATCCGATGGGCACCCTGGCGGGCCAGGTGCTGGGGTATACCGACATCGACAATGTGGGGATTGATGGGATTGAGCACCATTTCGATGCCCTCCTCAAGGGAAAGCCGGGGGAGATGGTCTCCAGGGTGGACGCACGGGGAAAGGCGCTGGGGGCGCTGGGGGCGGTTCTCCGACTGCCTGAGGATGGGGGGGATCTGGTGCTGACGATCGATACCGACTACCAGTCGATTGCAGAGGAGGAACTGGAGGCAGCCGTTGCGCGCTTTCAAGCCCGGAGCGGCATTGCCATTGTGACGCAGCCCAATACCGGGGAAATCCTGGCGATGGCGAATGTGCCTCTCTACGATCCCAATGCTTTTGGCCGCTACGATCCGAAGGTGCGCCGCAATCGGGCGGTGACCGATCTTTACGAACCGGGCTCGACGTTTAAAGTGGTTGCGTTTGCGGGGGCTTTGGAGGAGAAGGATTACGCACCCGAAGACCGGATTTTCTGTGAGAACGGCACGATGAAGGTTGCCGGAGGCGTGATCCGCGATACCCACCCACACGGGTGGCTGACCGTCCGGGAGGTTATCGAAGCGTCGAGCAATATCGGGACGATCAAGATTGCCCGGACGCTGGGAAAGGCAGAGTTTTTCCGGTATATACGCCTTTTCGGGTTCGGCAGCCTGACAGGAGGAAACCTGCCGGGGGAGGTGCCAGGGGACGTGAAGCACCCCTCAAAATGGTCGGAACGGTCCTTAGAAACGATCGCAATTGGACAGGAATTGGGGGTGACGGCACTGCAGATGGTGACGGCTTACGGCGCAGTTGCCAATGGAGGACGTCTGTTGGCTCCCCGAATTTTCCTCAAGACCCTGCGGGGAGACAGCGTTGTCTCGGTGCAGCGTCCACAGGTGGTGCGGCAAGTGATTTCACCCCAGACCGCGGCGACCGTCACCGGGGTTTTGGGAGGCGCCGTTACGCGGGGTACCGGCAGCAATGCCCGGGTATCGGGCTACCAGGTGGCGGGCAAGACCGGCACGGCACAGAAGGCGCTGGAAGGTGGCAGGGGGTATGCACCCAACGACTACAACGCTTCTTTTATCGGATACCTGCCGGCCGAGCGTCCCGAACTCCTCTGTCTGGTGATTGTAGACAGCCCGAAGGGTATCCGCTGGGGGAGCAAGGTCGCAGCCCCGGTTTTCAGCCGGATTATGCAGCGGATTTTGAGCCTGAGGAAGACGCGGCTACGGCACCGGGCGGTTGTGGACGGCAAGGAGGGTGATGGACGCTCCGAGAAACAGGTTCCGGTGTTGAAAGGGCTCTCGCGGGAGTCGGCCCTGCGTGTGCTGGACCGACGTGGATTTCAGGCCCGTGTGCTGGGCAGCGACACCCGTGTGCTGGACCAGGCCGTTCAACAGAAGGAGGTCCTCCTCTATGTGGCTCCAGACAGTTCTGGGCAGGTGGAGGGCGAGGTCCGGACGCCCGATGTGGTTGGCGTTCCCCTGCGTCAGGCAGTTTACCGGCTTACAGCCGCGGGTCTCAGGGTGGAGACATCCGGCAGCGGGCGTGTGGTGGGACAGACGCCCCGAGCGGGCACGGCCGTCGAGCGGGGGACGGTCTGCCGGATTGAGGGAAGGAGCGTAGCGAGTAACGAGTTGTGATGGCCGAGCTGGCGTTGAAAGCGGTGCAGCAGGGGGAGACTCGGGACTTGCGAACGGGGTGCTGTGTGCGGGGGGAAAGAGAGGATATGCGGCTGCAGGAGCTGATTTCCGGATTTCCCGGGGCCCGGCTGCTTGGAGACGGCGATGTGGAGGTGACGGGGCTGGCCACGGATTCCCGGGGGCTGAAGCCGGGGGAGGTTTTCTTCGCCCTGCGGGGGGAGCAGACCGATGGCCATCGGTTTGTGATGGATGCATTTGAGAAGGGGGCGGCGGCGGCTGTGGTGGAAGAGGCGGTTGAAGTGGCAGAGGCGGCCGTGCAGGTGCCCTCAGTGCGGCGGGCGCTTGCGGTATTTGCAGAACGGTTTTACGGTGTCCCCTGCGGCTCGCTGCGGATGGTGGGGGTAACGGGCACCAATGGGAAGACCACAACAGCCTATCTGATTCACGCGATTTTAGAGGCGGCTGGCTGGCAGCCGGGACTGATCGGCACCGTTGAACACCACCTGGGTGCACGACGCCTGCCCTCGTCAAATTCAACACCGGAGGCTCACGACCTCCAGCGGATGTTTTGGGAGATGGTCGGGGCAGGATGCCGCTCGGCGGTGATGGAGGTCTCTTCCCACGGGTTGGCGCTGGGCCGGGTCTACGGCATTGGGTTTGAAACGGCCGTTTTCACCAATATAACCCGGGACCACCTCGATTTTCATCCGTCTTCTGAAGCCTATTTGGCCGCGAAGGCCCTGCTCTTTGATAATCTGGATTCAAACGCACAGGCGGTTGTCAATATCGACGATCCGGCGGTGGAGACCCTGCTGGCGCAATGCCCTGCACACGTGATGGGGTATGGCGCTTCCGAAGGAGCTGCGGTGCGCATCCTGGAGGGTCGGACGACCTGGCGGGGTACAGCGCTGAGCCTTGAGACGCCGGTGGGGAGACTGGACCTGAGCCTGGCGCTCAAAGGCAGGTTCAACCTCTGGAACGCTGCGGCTGCGGTGGCTGTGGGGCTGGCAATGGGGGTTGCACCGGATGTGATTGTAGAGGCGGTGCGCGAAGTTCGGGTGCCGGGGCGGTTTGAAGAGGTTGACCAGGGACAGGCATTTGGGGTAATTGTGGACTATGCACACACGCCGGACGGCCTGGAGAACGTGCTTCAGGCGGCACGGGCGCTGACCGAAGGACGGCTGATCTGCGTCTTTGGCTGCGGCGGAGACCGGGACCGGGGAAAACGGCCGGAAATGGGCCGCGTGTCGGCCCAACGGGCCGACCTGACGGTCGTGACCTCGGACAACCCCAGGACGGAAGCCCCGGAGGCGATCATTCAAGAGATTCTGCCCGGCCTGGGATCGGCGCCTTACCGGATCGAGCCGGACCGCAGACGCGCGATTGAGGCGGCGATCCGGCTTGCAGGCCCTGAGGACCTGGTGATGATTGCCGGGAAGGGACACGAAGATTATCAGGATATCGGGCGGGAGAAGATCCCTTTTGACGACCGGGAGGTGGCACGAGAGGTGCTGAGTGCAATGGGGGAATGCGGATTTCGGAGTCCCACTTCGGACGATTCACCCGAGCGTTTTCCCTCCCTGGAATAAAAAGTCTCCAATCCGCAATCTACAATCGGGCTGTGGGGGGATAGAGGAGCGTGTCTATGGAGGGGATGACGCTGGTGGAGGTGGCCGAGGCGGTCTGCGGGGAGCTGGTGGCCGGGGAGGATGCGTCGGAGGTGTATCCGACCGGCGGGTGTATCGATACGCGAAAACTGAAGACCGGGGAGATCTTCTTCGCGCTTGCAGGAGAGCATACCGACGGACACCGGTTTGTGGGGGCCGCGTTTGAGAAGGGGGCGGCGGCGGCTGTGGTCTCCCGGGCGTGGTACCGGGAAGTGGAAGACCGGCCCCGGGGGGCGCTGGTTCTAAGCGACAACTCCGCCCTGGCGATGGGCGACCTGGCGCGGGTCTATCGACGCCGGTTCGAGATTCCGGTGGTGGGGATCACGGGAAGCACCGGGAAGACGACGACGAAGGATATGGCCGCCGTTGTGCTTGGCACCCGCTACCGGGTACTCGCCACCGAGGGAAATTTGAACAACCACCTGGGGGTGCCGCTGACGCTCTTCCGGCTTTCGAGCCAGCATGAAGTTGCCGTGATTGAGATGGGAATCAGCGAAGAGGGCGACCTGCGCGATCTGTGCGAGATCGCCGATCCTACGATCGGCATAATTACCAATATTGGACCCACACATTTAGAGTTTTTAGGCTCTGTAGAGGGGGTGGCCAAGGCCAAAGGGGAACTCCTGGAATATTTGGATGAGTCTTCAATGGCTATCTTAAATCTCGATGACCTGTGGACGTCCAAGGAGAGAGCAAGACTAAAGGGGAGACTCCTGGACTTCGGCATCGAGAAGATATGTCAGTTTCGTGGGGAGGGACTCATCCTGGATCAGGAGGGTTGCGGTCATTTCTCTCTACAGGGCCGTTCTTTTCACCTTTCGATTCCGGGGCGCCACAATGTCTACAACGCCCTGGCCGCTGCTGCGGTGGGGGCGGCGCTGGGCGTCCCGGTTGCCGAGGCGGCCGCTGCGCTGGCATCTTTTCACCCCTCCAGGCTACGCAGCCAGGTTGTAGAACAGGGCGGTGTTCGCCTCTTGAACGATGCCTACAACGCCAATCCTATTTCGATGCGTGCGGCGCTGGAGTCACTTTCGCAGATGTCCCCGCCCAAAAAAGGGGGACGGCGCGTTGCCGTGCTGGGCGATATGCTGGAACTGGGATCGGTCGCCAGGAGAAATCACCGGGAGGTGGGCATCTTTGCAGCGGTCCGGGGTATAGACGCCCTGTTTGCGCTGGGCGACCTGGCCCAAAAGGTGGCTGAGGGGGGCGTGGAAGGGGGGCTTCCAGCAGAGCGGTCGCGGGCTTTTACCGGTCGGGACGCCCTTGTGAGTGCGCTTGAGGACTTCCTGATGCCGGGGGACCTGGTGCTGCTGAAGGGATCGCGGGGGCTGGCGATGGAGGAGGTTGCCCGGGCGCTGGGGTTTGAAGCGGAATGACTGACTTTCCCTGGAAGAATCTCCTTTTTCTCCCCTTTCTTCCAGATCATACGATAGCTTTCGATGGCGACTCAGACAGAACATGGAGACCGACAGGCCTATCTGCTCATGCTCCTGGTGTTCGGCCTGGTAGGATTTGGGACGGTGATGGTCTACAGTTCCAGCGCGGCGCTGGCCCAGGTCAGGTTTGAGAGCGGCCACTTTTTTCTGAAGCGCTGGGCTTTTAGAGCGCTGGTCGGGCTGGTGGCCATGTACCTGGTGATGCGGACCGACTACCGCTTCTGGGCACGGTTCTCGCGGGTGATCCTGGCATTGGGGTTCACAGGGCTGGTGGCTGTGATGGGATTCAAGCTTGCGGGGGTCGGGGAGGTGCGGGGCGCCTATCGATGGATTCATTTTTTCGGCATGGCGTTCCAGCCATCGGATCTGATGCGCCTGGCCCTGGTGATCTACCTGGCGGATTCGCTCAGCCGGCGTCAGGGTCTGGTACGGGAGTTTCGGAAGGGGTATCTGCCCCACATTGCCATTGTGGGTGCGGCTATGGGGCTGATTGTCCTGCAGCCCGACCTGGGGACGGTCATAGCCATTGGGCTGACATGTACGCTGATATTTTACCTGGCCGGGGTTCGGGTCTTACACCTTCTCAGCACCTGCATGGCGCTTGCGCCCCTGCTCTACCTGGGGGTCTTTGTGTTTGGCTACCGGAAGGAGCGCATCCTCGCCTTTTTAAACCCGACCGATGACCTTCAGGGGACCGGCTACCATGTGGCGCAGTCGCTGTTGGCTTTGGGCAGCGGGGGAGTGACCGGGGTGGGACTGGGGCAGAGCCTGCAGAAATATTTTTTCCTGCCGGAACCCCACACCGATTTTGTGTTCAGCATTGTGGGAGAAGAACTGGGATTGGTGGGCACGGGAGGCTTGCTGGTCCTGTTTCTGATCCTGGGGCGGCTCGGGTTTCAAACTGCCCGGCGGGCACCCGATCTGCACGGTTTTTTGCTGGCGTCGGGCATTAGCTGCATGGTTTTGGTTTACGCGTTTGTGAATATGGGGGTCTGTACCGGGCTGTTGCCCGCCACAGGGCTTCCCCTTCCTTTTATCAGCTACGGTGGATCCTCACTGCTTCTCACCCTGATCGCCATCGGAATTCTCATCAACATCGGCCGGGCCGGCGCAGCCACAACGCTTCCCCGGCGGGCCGAAGCGCGCCTCCGTCCGGTCGGCCGGCGATTGTGATGGCGCCACGCCTCTTATTCGCCGTTACGCTGACGGGAGGGCACACGGTTCCCGCACTGGCGGTGGCCGAGGCGGTGTGCCAGCGGTATTCCGATGCGGAGATCCGGTTTGCCGGAGTCGCGCAGGGTGTGGAGGCGAGGCTGGTTCCGCGTTCGGGTTATTGTTTGGAAACCATTCCGGTGATCGGCCTGAGCCGACACCTCCACCTCGACTTGCTCCAATTCCCCTGGATGCTTGTCAAAGGAATGGTTCGCTCTCTACATATCCTCTCCACGTATCGTCCCCACGCTGTGATCTGCACCGGCGGCTACGTCAGCGGTCCGATCGGTATGGCGGCCTGGCTGCTGGGCATCCCCTTGGTCTTACACGAACAGAACAATTTCCCCGGGATTACGGTTCGGGTGCTCTCGCGCGTTGCCGTGCAGGTTTACCTCGCTTTTGAGGGTGCTGCTCGACGGCTTGGAGGGCGCGAACGGCTGGTGGTCGGAAATCCGGTCCGGAGTGGATGGACGCGGGTTGAACGGGCTGAGGCCCGCAGGCGCTGTGGACTGACGCTGGACCGACCGACGCTGCTGGTGGTTGGAGGAAGCCAGGGGGCAGCGGGAATCAACCAGGCGGTGGCCAGGGCACTGCCGGCGCTGGTAGAGCGGGAGATACAGGTGCTCTGGCAGACGGGAAAGCCGGGTTATGAAACGGCCGTTTCTGAGGCCAGGGCCTTTCGGGGGCACGTGGTCGTAAAGGATTTTATCGACGATATGGAAGCGGCCTACAGTGCGGCCGATGTGGCGTTGACCCGGGCGGGGGCGATGACGGTGGCCGAGTTGACCCACCTGGGCGTGCCGGCGGTGCTGGTACCACTGCCAACGGCTTCCGAGCATCACCAGGACTACAATGCGCTTGCGACAGCGCAGGCCGGGGCCGCCCGGATGGTCCGACAGTCGGATTTGAACGCCGCCAGGCTGGCATCAACGGTTGTGGAACTGATGGACGATGAAGCGGCTTTGGCGCAGATGCGGGCCCGAAGCAGGAGGCTGGCGGTGCCGGATGCGGCGGAGCGGATCGTGGCGGGGATGTCGCGGGTGGGATTACTCAGACGGGAATGAATTCGTTGGGAACCGCAAATTGCAAACATATGAAAAGCAGCACACCGCTCATGGTCAAATTGAGGGCGGGCAGCCGAATACACTTTGTTGGAATCGGAGGCGTTGGGATGAGCGCTCTGGCCGAGTTCCTCCACCAGAGGGGATGTCTGGTTACGGGTTCGGACCGTCAGGCTTCCGCGCTGACGGACCATCTGGTCAAACTGGGCATTCCGGTGCAGATCGGGCATTCGGCCGGGGCGGTGGGCGACGTGGCCGGGGTCATCTATACCGCCGCCGTTTCGTTCGACAATCCAGAACTCCAGGCAGCGCGGGAGCGGGGGATTCCAACCTTAAAGCGTGCAGAACTTCTGGGGCGCCTGACAGAGGGACATCGGGTTGTGGGCGTTACCGGCACCCACGGAAAGACCACCACCACGGCGATGGTGGGCACGGTTTTGGAGGCCGCCGGGCTGGACCCGACGGTACTGGTGGGGGGCGTGGTTCGAGGGGAAGAGCGCAATTTGCGGGTGGGCGAAGGGGCGTTCTGGGCTGTGGAAGCCGATGAGTTCGACCGCTCCTTCCTGGCGTTGACTCCGACGGTGGCTGTGGTGACGTCCTTAGAGGAGGACCACCTTGACTCCTACGGGGACCTGGAGGCGATCCACCGCGCGTTTGAGCAGTTCCTGGCATCGGTGCCTGCGGGCGGGCATGCGGTCCTGTGTGGGGGCGCGGATCGGGTGCGAAACTTAGCGGTAAAGGGTGGTATTGCGCGGATTTTTTACGGGCTTGAACCGGATGTGCGCATCCGCGCGGATCAAATCGCACAGGAGGGGTTTAACAGCCGGTTTCGGGTCTTTGACGGGCATCGGGAACTGGGGGAGCTTCGGCTTCAGGTTCCGGGTCTGCACAATGTGTCCAATGCGCTTGCGGCAGTGGGGGTCGGAACAGCGCTGGGGCTTTCCTGGGAGGCGCAAAAGGCCGGGTTGGAGGCCTTCCGGGGGGTGCGCAGGCGGTTCGAAGTTTTGGGTGAGGCGGATGGGGTGGTGGTGATCAACGACTACGCACACCACCCAACAGAGGTCCGCGCGACGCTGGAGACGGCCAGAGCAGGCTGGGCAGGTCGGATCGTAGCAGTTTTTCAACCCCACCTGTATTCGCGCACACGGGATTTCGCAGCAGATTTCGGCGAGGCCCTCAGCAGGGCTGACCGGGTCTTTGTGGCCGATGTCTACCCCGCCCGCGAAGAGCCGATTCGGGGGGTGGACGGTGCCCTGGTTGCGGCCTCCGTGCGGGGCACCAGAGCGCGGTATGTGCCCGACCTGGCGGATCTGGCACCGGCCCTGGTTGCGGATGCAGTGGCAGGAGACCTGGTGGTTGTGATGGGCGCGGGAGATGTGGAGCAGGTGGCGTATGAGGTCTATGAAAAGCTCAAAGAAGGACCTGCTGGCCCGTGAAATCCGGGCGCGCTGCCGCGGCGAACTGAGGGTTGACGAGCCCTTGTCGGGGCATACGACGTTTGGCATGGGCGGTCCTGCGGACCTCTTCTTCCTGCCTGCGAACCTGGACGACCTGGGCAGGGCGGTTCCCCTGGTACGGGATTCCGGGCTGCCGGTGCTGCCCCTGGGGGGGGGGACGAACATGCTGGTGCGGGAGGCCGGTTTTCGGGGGCTGGTGCTCTGCCTGACCAGCGGGTTGACCCGCACCCGGGTAGAGGCCGACCTGGGGCAGGCGCAGGCAGGGGCCAGCCTGCAGGTCTTTTCCCGGCGTTGCCAGCGCGCAGGCCGGACAGGGATGGAGTTCGGGTGTGGCATTCCAGGGACGGTGGGCGGGGCGATCCGGGGCAACGCGGGCGCCTGGGGAGGAGAGACCGTAGAGCGGTTGATCTGGTTGCAGGGGATCGATCTGAGGTCCGGTGAAATGCTCAGGTTAGGACAGGACGAGGTCTCCTTCGGGTACCGGCATACGGATCTGCCCGCCGGGCTGGTGGTGGTTGACGCGGCGTTCCATTTGGCAGAAGAAAACCCGGAGGTTGTGAAGCGGCGGATGGACGAGATGCTGGCCCGGCGCAAAGCCTCCCAGCCGTTGTGGAAGCGCAATGCGGGGTGCGTTTTCAAGAATCCACCGGGGAGATCGGCGGGGCTGCTGATCGACCAGGCCGGGTGCAAGAGGCTTTCGGCCGGTGCTGTGGAGGTGTCGGATCTGCACGCCAATTTTATGACGAACACAGGCGGGGGGACCGCAGAGGAGGCGCTGGCCCTTATTGAACAGGTGAGGGAGCGGGTGCGCCGGACGCACGGCGTTGAGCTGGAGACCGAAGTTCGTATTGTTGGAACACACGGCGTTGAAAATCCGTGAGCCGGATTGCGGATTGAAAAGCCTTTATTCCGCAATCCACAATCGATTCAGGGGATTGGAGGTTTTATGTCGGGACATATACGCGTTTACCCTCAGAAAGAACGGGTTGTACAAAAGGCTGCCAACAGCAGGGCGCTCCACAGACCGACACGGGTCTTGCGATGGTTTCTGCTCCTGCTCCTGCTGGGGCTGCTGTTCTTTGGTATCCAGAATGCCTACCCGGCCCTTATCGAATCGGACCTCTTCCGGTTGGAGCAGATTTCCGTGGTGGGCAACCGGCTGCTGACCCCGCGTGATGTACTGGTCCGGTCGGGGCTGGAGATTGGGGGCAATCTGTTTGAGGCCGATCTTGAAGCGGCCACCAGGCGGCTGAGGTCCCATCCGCTGATTCGAGAGACCCTGCTGCTTCGCCAACCCCCGGAGGCCCTGGTCATTTCGGTGGAGGAACGCCAGCCGATTGCGCTGGTTTCTACGTCTGAGGGGCTTTTTGGAATAGACCGGGAAGAGACGTTCGTTCCCCTGCCGCAAGTCTCGCTCGATCTGCCGGTGATAACGGGCATTGAGACGGCGGTATCGGATTCTACGGGCCACCAGCAGAGGCAGGTGTTCTCCCGCCTGGTCGGTTTTTTAGAGACCCTGAACGTCCATTCGCCCGCGTTTCTGGACGATATTTCCGAGATCCACATCGAGTCTCCAGACGAGGCGCGGATCTACATGGTAGGGGATGGACTGGAGCTTCGGATGCGGCTTGAGAATGCAGACCACCAGGTCCGAAACTTTCAGGCCTACCTGGCGGTGGGGGCGCACCAGTCGGAGGCGCTGACCTACGTGGACCTCCGGTTTTGGGACCAGGTGGTTATCGGGAAACGATAACCACCTCCCGCATGGGAGACGCGGTTTGTTCTGGTAACCGTTTGAAAGGACAATGGCAAATGGTCAAAGTCGATCGGATTGTCGGACTCGATATCGGGACCACCAAGATTTGTGCGATTGTGACCGAGATGGAAGAGAGCGGCCAGCTCAAGGTCACCGGTGTGGGGAGCAGCCCTTCGGATGGGTTAAAACGGGGCGTTGTGGTGAATGTGGAGAAGACCGTCCGGTCGATCCAGCGGGCAATTGAGGAGGCCGAATTGATGTCCGATGCCCGGATTGTGGCGGTGTATGCGGGAATTGCCGGCGATCACATCCGGAGCCTGAGCTGCCGGGGCGTGACTGCGGTATCCAGCCCTGACAACGAGATTACGACCCACGACGAGGACCGGGTGATCGAGACCGCCAAGGCGGTTTCCATCCCAATGGACCGGGAGATTATCCACGTGTTGCCCCAATCGTTTGTGGTGGACGATCAGCCTGGGGTGAAAGACCCCATCGGGATGTCGGGCGTGCGCCTGGAGGCGGATGTGCACATTGTAACGGGCGCGGTTACATCCGCCCAGAATATCTGCAAGAGCATCCGGCGTGCAGGTGTGGAAGTGGTGGACCTGGTTTTGGAGCCCATCGCATCCAGCTATGCGGTGCTTTCTCCAGAGGAAGAGGAGATGGGCGTGGCGCTGATCGATGTGGGCGGCGGCACGACCGATCTGGCCGTGTTCTACGATGGGAGCATCCGGCATACGGCGGTGGTGGGCCTGGGGGGAGAGAATGTGACCCACGATGTATCGATTGGGCTGCGCACCCCCTGGAAGCAGGCCGAAGCGATCAAACGGACGCACGGCTGTGCACTCCGCTCGCTGGTGAGCAAAGAGGAAGTGATCGAGGTCCCCGGGTTGGCCGGACGACCCTCGTACCACGTTCCCCGGGCGGAGCTGACCGCCATTATTGAGGCGCGGATGGAGGAGATCTTCGCCCTGGTCCATCGGGAGATCCGCCGCACCGATTACGCCGACCTGCTCGCGGCCGGTGTGGTGATTACGGGGGGGGGCGCGATGCTGGAGGGATGCGTGGAGTTGGCAGAAGAGGTCTTCGGGATGCCGGTCAGCCTTGGCACACCCGGGGGGATTGTCGGACTTGTGGACGCCGTGAACCAGCCGATCTACGCCACCGGCGTGGGGCTCGTGCTCTTCGGAGGGCACCATCAAAACCGAAAAGATTCGCTGCGGGTAGGCAACGACGATTCCTTTGAGGGGATTTTGAGTCGTATGAAAAACTGGGTAAAGGACTTTTTCTAAGAAGTTGTTTTAAAATTTCCGGTGTGTTCCCAAGCGCGAGCGAAAAAGCGTGCTTCTGCTTCTTTCAGTTCGTCATCAAAGAGGAGGTCATCAGGTGGTTACTTTTTCGATTGTAGATAGCGAGAGTCAGGCCAAGATACGGGTGGTCGGGGTAGGGGGCGCGGGGGGCAATGCAGTGAATCGGATGATTGAAGCGAACCTGCAGGGGGTGGAGTTCGTTGCGGTCAACTCAGATATACAGGACCTGGAGTTGTCGGAGGCGTCCCGGCGGATTCAGATCGGGCTGAATGCGACCAAAGGGCTGGGCGCGGGGGCCAACCCGGCGATTGGGCGCCAGGCGGTTGAGGAGGACCGGGAACAGGTGACCGAACTCCTGGCCGGTTCCGACATGGTCTTTATAACGGCCGGCATGGGAGGAGGCACGGGCACGGGCGCATCGCCTGTGGTGGCCGAGATCAGCCGGGAGGCGGGGGCGCTGACGGTGGGGATTGTGACCAAGCCGTTTACGATGGAGGGTACGCCCCGGATGCGCAATGCGGAGGCGGGGGTTGCAGAACTGAAGGAGGCGGTGGATACGCTGATTGTGATCCCGAACCAGCGCCTGTTGGCCGTGAGTTCACCAGATACGACGCTGCGCGACGCATTCCGAATGGCCGACGACATTCTGCTGCAGGCGACGCGGGGGATCTCGGATCTCATTACGATCCCCGGAGAGGTGAACCTGGATTTCAGCGATGTGCGCACCGTGATGCTGGAGGGGGGCGATGCGATGATGGGCACAGGGGCTGCGGTGGGCGAGAGCCGGGCGGTGGAGGCCGCACAGAAGGCGATCAAGAGCCCCCTGTTGGAGGACGTGTGCATCGATGGGGCCCGGGGGGTGCTCGTGAACATTTCGGCGGGAAGCGATTTGAAGCTTTTTGAGGTCAACGAAGCGGTTTCGGTGATTACCGAGGCAGCGGGGAGCGAGGCGAATATTATCTGGGGAACGGTGCTGGACGACGGCCTGGGCGACGGGCTCCAGGTGACTGTCATTGCCACGGGATTTTCGATCGTGGAGGGTCGCCAGGACACGAACACCAAGGAGGCCCAGGGGTCCAACCAGAAGGTGAGCCGGGATATTCCGGCGTTTATGCGGCAGGGTGGTGGGAATGGAGAGACGCACCCGGCGCATGAAAACGGGGGTAATATCTTAGAAGATGTGTCCCTGGACGACCTGGAGTATCCGACGTTTTTGCGGCGTAAGATGGAGAAGGCGTGAAAAGACAGGATTCGGGAGTCAGGGATCGGTGAAAAGCAACCACCGATGAACATCGATGGTGCAGGGGCGACCAGACCGGTCGCCCGGCAGGACATAAGGTCCTGATGTAGCCCGGGGGCGAGGTGATCTCGCCCCCGGGTTTTTAGAAGCTTCTTAGCGAACCATCCGCCTGAACGAATTCTCCTGCATCTCACATTCCAGGAGCCCATCCAGCCGGTCGTTTTCCAGCCCGTCTTTGACGACTGCAAAGCTCTCCCGAACCACTGCTTCTGTCCTATCCAGTGCCGCGTCGTCGTGGGCGCAGTTGAAGAAGAAGCCGGTGGAGAGGATGAGGCCCCTGCGGGCGTTCTCCTGGATGAAGAGGGTGCTGACCTTTTTGGCCGTTTCCGCACCCTCCACGTTGAACCGGATGCCCGGATGCGCGGCGACGCCCACGCACTTTGCATCCAGTCCGACTTCCCGGGCGACCCGGTTGATCCGTTCACTGAACGACGATCCGACCTTTTCGAAATGGGCCACGGCATTGCGGCGCTGGAGTTCCTTGAGGGTGGTGAGCGCAGCCACAACGCCGATGTTGTCGTCCCAGTAGGCACTGGAGATGAACATGCGGGATACCCTCTCCATAACTTCCCGTTTTCCCACGACCGCCGCCATGGGATAGCCGTTGGAGATGGCTTTGGCGAAGACGGACAGGTCCGGCGTGATGCCGGTATATTCCTGCACGCCGCCCAGGGCGATTCGGAAGCCGCTGGAGACTTCGTCGAAGATGAGGACTACGCCGTAGCGCGTGGCCAGTTCGCGCACCCCTTCCAGATAGCCTTCAGGGGGCAATTCCGTGCGCATAGGTTCCATGATGATACAGGCGACATCGCCGTCGTGTCGCTTTAACAGGTCTTCCAGCATATCCAGATCGCCGTATCGAAAGGGAATGATTGTGCCTTCCAGGACGCTGGGCACGCCGATAGGTTCGATGCCGGGCAGGAGATGGGTGTCCAGCCTTTCACCTCCCAGGTTCGCCGCCAGGTACCAGTCGTGCCAGCCATGGTAGCCGGAGAAGAGGACCTTGTCTCTGTTGGTAACGCCGCGGGCGATGCGCACCGCGATGGTGCAGGCTTCCCCACCTCCCTTGGCGTAGCGCACCATCTCGGCGGAAGGGATGAGACGCACGAGTTCCTCGGCCAGTTCCACCGCGGTTTCGTGTACGATGCTGTAAATCGACCCTTTAGCGATCTGCTCTTTCACGGCGCTGTCCACGACATCATCCGCATATCCCAGGATAATGGGGCCGACGGCGCTCATCCAGTCCACGTATTCGTTGCCGTCGATATCCCAGATGCGGCACCCTTTGGCGCGTTCGGCATAGATGGGGCTGATGCCCAAGGCCGCACGGGTCGGGCGACGGCTGATCAACTGGGTGGCGCCGGGGATCACCTGCTGTGCCCTTTCGAAGACTGCCATCGAACGTCTTACCGGGTGTTGTACCGGTGCGGCAATCTGTTCTGCCATGGTGAGATCTCCTTAGAAGCTGTTTGAAAATTCCCGGTGCGTTCCCGACCGGCGCTTTTGCAGCCGCGTGAAGACCGCTGGGGGTTTTAAGACAGCTTCTTATTACCAGGCGGTCCAGCCGCCGTCAATGGTGAGGTTCTGGCCGGTCATGTAGCTGCTGGCATCGCTGACGAGGAACAGGATGGCGCCTTTGAGTTCATAGGGAAGACCCATGCGCACCATCGGGCTTTTGACACACAGGCGTTTTACCAATTCCAGCTGGACCCCCGGGTTTTTGGGGAATGGACCGGGACTGAGGCAATTGACGCGTACGTCGTCGCAGGCCCAGTAGATGGCCAGGTGACGCGTCAGGTGGATGATCCCGCCTTTGAGCGCATGGTAACCGGCGGGGCTGGCGTTGCAGACCCCTTCGTAGGCATCGGGGTAGGAGGCAACCTGACCGTACATGGAGCCAAGCATGACGATGCTTGCCGGGGCGCTGCGTTCGACGACGTGGTTTCGAAGAAGACGGGCAAGTGTGAAATATCCCGACGCGTTGGCGAGCTGGCGGGTGAACTGTTCGTGCGTGACGCTGGTCCAGTCGTTGGCCTGCGCTTCGTTCCCGTTGTTGACCAGGATATCGACCTTTCCAGCGGACTCGATCGCTTCGGCAAAACCGGATTCGATGGAGGACGGTTGCATATGATCCAGCAGGACGCCGAAGTGCTCCGCGCCGCCTGCCCTGGGCAGCGTCTCCACGGCGGCCTGCGCCCGGCTGCGGTCCCGGCTGCTGATGACGACCGATGCGCCGGCTTCGGCCAGGGCCCGGGCCATGGTCGAGCCCAGGTAGCCTGTGCCGCCGGTGATGAGCGCGACTTTCCCGGTCAGGTCGAATAGCTGCTGGACGGTTGGTTCGGACGTTTCCATCTCGGTTCCTTTCTGATGAGTGGGCTGGACAGCAGAGAAAAGCAAAAGCGACCACTGATGAACACAGGTAGACACAGACAAGAGAGAGGGAAAAACCCGGGGTCAAGAGCCACCCTGTAGAACCCAAGGTACCATTTTGGGACGCTTAAATCCAGTCTATTTTCTCTTCCTGATGGTGGAGATGCGTTTCTTCTTCCCGGAGGTGTGGAACGCTTGGAAATCCGTCGCAAAAGCATTATCTTGGACACTGGCTGTGTGGAGAAACATGCCAGTTTCACATGAAGTGGTGAAAGGAAGGTAAAATGGAAACTGTCAGATGGGGGATTATCGGATGCGGGGATGTGACGGAGGTGAAGAGCGGGCCGGCGTTTCAGAAGGCGGAAGGTTCGGCGCTTGTGGCGGTGATGCGGCGGGATGAAAAGAAGGCGGCCGATTATGCGCAGCGGCACGGCGTGCCCCGCTCCTACGGCCGGACGGAGGATTTGATTGCCGATGCTGAAGTGGATGCGGTTTATATTGCCACGCCTCCGTCTTCCCACTGCGAACTGGCGTTGAAGGTGGCAGAGGCCGGCAAGCCCTGCCTGGTTGAAAAGCCAATGGCGATAACCCATGCGGAATGCACCAGGATGGTGAAGGCGTTCAGGGCGAAAGGGACACCACTTTTTGTGGCGTATTACCGCCGCGGCCTTCCCCGGTTCTTAAAGGTTCGGGAACTGCTGCAAGAAGGGGTATTGGGGACGTTGAGTTCTGTGCATATCGTCCAGTACGGGCCGCTGGATACGGGCGAGCAGGCGCTGGGCTGGCGTTACGACCCCTCTGTTGCGGGCGGCGGGCTGTTTATGGATCTTGGATCTCATGGACTGGACCTGCTCGATTTTCTGGTGGGCCCCATCAAGGCGGTGGAGGGCTTCTCCGTGAATACGGGAGGGGCGTATCGGGCCGAGGATGTGACGGCGGCCTGTTTCGAGTTCGAGCCGGGAAGTGTGGGTACGGGAGTCTGGAATTTCAATGCGGACCACGAAGAAGATCGGATCACGTTCACCGGGTCGGAAGGAGAACTGCAGTGTCCGGTTTTTTCAGATACGGGGATCACGCTTAAAAAGGACGGCAAAGAGGAGATTCTGGAGTTCCGAAATCCGCTCCACGTACACCAGCCGCTGGTCCAGACGGTGGTGGACCAGCTTTTGAGAAAAGGAGTCTGTGAATCGACCGGGCAGAGCGGGGCGCGGACAGCGTGGGTCATGGACGAATGTTTGAAGAATTATTATGACAACCGGTAGATATTCGGGAGAGGCCGTTTTCAAACCAGGACGAATGAGGATATGATGTCGATGCTTACCCCCCAGGAGGCACTGCAGAAGCGGCAGGAGTTGGTGGAGTTGGGATACACCGTCGTTCCGGGAGTTTTGCAGAACCCGTTGCTCGACGAATTACGCCACTGGTCTGAAGACATCTTAGACCGCGTGTCTGTCGATCCAAAATACCGCTACCAGGGAAGCGACATCCACGTGTCCACCCGGCGGAAATGGCACACCACCAGAGGCCAGACACCGGACGAGCGCCAGTTTTCCGATCCGATTGTAGAACGCATTATCGATCTTCCAGAACAGTGGGAAGCATGCCGGTTGCTCGGGCTGGAAGGCCAGCGGGCCGACGACAAAATCATCCTGTTATCCAAATCCCCTCACGGCCCGCCCCTGTACTGGCACCAGGACTTTACAAACTGGAACCACCCTGAGGCCGCGTCCCGGTGGCCCACACGGATTTTCCTGTCTTATTATCTGACGAATACGACGCGGGAAAACGGGTGCCTCCGGGTGATTCCGGGTACGCATCACATGCGGATCGATCTACACGATGTCCTGCCCGCGGCGCACGGCGAGGAGATCCAGGCGGTCGAAGATTTATCGCATCCGGCCTTTATGGACCACCCCGGTGCTGTGGATGTTCCGGTCAAGTCCGAAGACCTGGTGATCGCAGACGCCCGTGTGCTCCACGCAGCCTGGCCGAATCGGACCGATAAGCGTCGCACCCTCCTGCTGCAATGGCATTCGGTCTTCCCCTTCCCCAATCCGCCGACCTGGTGGAAAGGAGAAATTCCAGACCCGATCCGAAATGCCGATCCAAACGTAGAATACGAGAGAACCCGAACCCCCGGCACGCATCTGTCATAATCCATAAAGCGGTAAAACACCCCTTCGGGAGAGACGGAAAGGACATGGCAATGCAACCTGTGCGTCTGGGGATTATCGGGTGCGGTGTGATCGGCCGGAGGCACCTGGAGGCGGCTGCGGATTCGACGGCGATCGATGTGGTGGCCGTGGCCGATTTGCGCGAGGGGGTTGCCCGGCAGATGGCCGGGAAGTACGGGGTGGAGACGGTGTATGCCCGGGGGGATGATCTGCTGGAGGACGGCCGGGTTGAGGCGGTGGTGCTGGCAATGCCGGCCTGCATCCGGACCGGGCTGGGGCTTCGGGCGTTTGAGCGGGGCAAACACGTGCTGACCGAGAAACCGGTGGCGATGAATGCGGACGAGGTCCGGCAGTTGATCCGGGCGCGGGGGGATCTGGTTGCGGGGTGCTGTTCGTCGCGGTACCGGTTTCTGCCGTCCGCCGATGCGGTGACGGCGTTTCTTGCCACGGGCGCCCTGGGCGCGTTGAGGATGGTTCAGTGCCGGGCGATTCGGCCGGGGAGCGGCCCTCCTCAGACGCCGCCGCCGGAGTGGCGGTTGAAGGTGAAGCTCAACGGAGGCGGGATTATGTCCAACTGGGGGTGTTACGACCTGGATTACCTGCTGGGGGTTACGGGCTGGTCGCTCAGGCCCAAGCTGGTGCTGGGGCAGACCTGGACGGTGCCGCCAAAGTTCGAGGCGCTGACCGCGCCGGGGTCCGATGCCGAGACACACGCGGCGGCGATCGTCCGCTGCGAGGGAGGGGCGGTGATCCATTTCGAACGGGGGGAGATGACCGCGGCCCGGGCAGAGGATGCGTGGAAGATTGTAGGAACAGAGGGGTCCCTGGAGCTGGATATGCTGGTTAAAAAAGGCAAGCGGATCGTCTACAACCGGGCGTCATCGGAGGAAGGCGTGGTTTCGGAGACGATTTGGGAAGGGGACGAAGACTCAGGGCTGGTCCACGCGGGGCCGGTGGAGGATTTTGCCCTGGCGATCCGGGAGAACCGCCGGCCCAGGACGGGACTGGAGGAGGCGCTGGTGGTACAGCAGATTACGGACGCGATCTATCGCTCGGCAGAAGAGGAGCGGGCGGTGGAAATAGGATAACACCTATCGGTTTTCTGGTCCACCCCTATCCCGTTTCCCCACGCTGAAGGAACGCTGTTAACCCCTGGCGGTCCATTCCCGCGATGCCGAGTTCACCCACACCCCGGCCGGCTGTCCAGCCGTCCAGTCCCATCACAACAGATCCGATGTCCACCAGCGCCCTCATGGTGGGGGTTTCTACATTGTACTGAGCGCCGACCGAACTCCAGGCCGCCAGACCGTAGGGGATGTCTTCGGTGAGCCAACGGCTGTCCAGGGAGCCGGGGGCCTTGAGGCGGGTGAGCATGTAGGAGCCGTTGATGGTGGCCCAGAGGTCTCCCCTGGGCCCGAATCCGGCCCTGTGAAAGGCCTCGTCTGCGGCACAGAGGTCGTAGCCGAGGGCACTGGCGATCGCCCGGCGTTCCGCGTCGACCTGCATGATGACCTTTGCCACAGAGGGGGTGACGCCTTCTTCGTAGAAGTAGAACTCGCCGTGCGAATACTCCACGCGCCCGGCGTTGAGCAGGACGCCTGCGGGATGGACCACCGGGTTCATGGCGGCCAGACCGCAGGCCATGGCGTCGGGGTAAGGGGAGATACCCGGAAAGAGGGGGGCGATCTGCTCCAATACGCGTTCCGTCTGTGTGGCAGGCAGCACCCCCAGGCCCAGACCAGAGACGATGCCCCAGATGGTGGCGGTGTCAGGGGCGGTTTTTCGGCAGACGTAAGGGGCGGTGTCCACCTCGGCGAGGGTGACGCCGCCGGTTCCGGCCTCGCGGAGGATGCGCGCCCATTCGAGGGTGCCCAGGGTGCCGGGCATGAGGACAACGGTCTGCCCGGCCCGGAGGTGAGGGGCGCAGACTTCGGCGAAGGGCTTATGCGCATAGGCCGGCACGATGAGGAGGGCGAGGTCGGAGGCGTTTAAGGCCTCGCCAACGTCGGTCGTGATACGGTGGATTCTTGCCGCACCCTGTTTGCCGACGCCGACCAGGTGGATGACGCCGGATTCCTTTATCGGGTTCAGTGCGCCTTCAAAGCCCGAAATTTCGTAGAGGGTGACGTCAACACCTTTCAGCGTCAGGTTGGCAGCCACAGAGAAGGCGGTGTTGCCGCCACCCAGGACGGTTACGGATGAGGTTGGCATAGGCTGGGTCTCGCATTTTTACGATTCACGATTCACCCTTGATCGGCCATGAGGATAGTCGGAGGAAGGGGTTCTGTCAACCGATTTTCTCGCCGGGCCATCTTCGCCGGAACTGGGCGTGGAAGTAGGCGGTGTCGTCTGCCAGGGGGACGTCGTAGACTTCGTAGTCAACATAGAAGTACTGCCTGTAAACCGCTTCGCCCTCGGTTGTGTTGCATCAACGTACTACCCTTTGCGACAGCTTCTCAAGCGCCCCGGTAATCCCTGGGGCGGATGCCGTGCTTTTTCAACAGGCGCTGAAAGGACGAACGGTGTACCTGCGCGCGTTCGGCCGCCCGGGACACGTTACCCCCACAGCCCAGCAGGAGTTTTGCCAGGTATTCCTGCTCAAAGGGCTCAAGATAGGCCCTTTTGGCCTGCGGAAATGGAAGCTGGGTGTCCACAGACAGGGCCAGCGTCTCCTGACGGGTCAGATGGGCGGGCAGGTCGAGCGGTGTGATCTCTTCGGCGTCGGTGAGGAAGAAGGCCCGTTCGATCACGTTTTGCAGCTCCCGGACGTTTCCCGGCCAGGCGTAGCCCTGCAGGAGGTCCATGGTCTCTTTTGATATGCCCTGAATATGCTTTTCGTGTTCGCTGTTCAGATTCTTAAGCACGTGCTCTGTCAGAAGGGGGATGTCTTCCACCCGTTCCCGGAGGGGGGGCAGGGGGATGGTGATGACGTTGAGCCGGTAGTAGAGGTCGTCCCGGAAGCGGCCGTCGGCGACCATCTGCTCCAGGTTTTCATTGGTGGCCGAAATCACCCGGATGGTGATGTCGATCAGTTCCTGTCCACCCACCCGACGCACCTGCCGGTCCTGCAGCACGCGCAGCAGTTTCACCTGCAGGTTCGGGCTAAGCGCCGAGATCTCATCTAAGAATACCGTTCCCTCCTGAGCCGTTTCCAAAAGCCCGGGCTTCCGGGTATGGGCGCCGGTGAACGCCCCCCGCTCGTGGCCGAACAACTCGCTTTCCAGGAGATTTTCCGGCAATGCTCCGCAGTTGATGGGAAGAAACGGTCGGTCGTGGCGCGAGCTGTTTCTGTGCAGGCTTCGGGCGACCAGTTCCTTGCCCGTACCGGTCTCCCCTTCGATGACCACACTGACGTCGCTGTCGGCCACCTTCTCCACCAGGTCCATCACCCGTTCCATGGCGCGGCTCTTGCCCACCATGCCTTCAAATCCCCGCCGGAACCTGAGCGTTTTACGCAGCAGCAGGTTTTCCTCTGCGAGCCGTTTTTGCGAAAGCGCCCGGTCCACCACGATGAGCAGCTGGTCGGGGGTAAACGGCTTGGGCAGGTAGTCGAATGCCCCTTCTTTGACGGCCTCCACAGCGGTGGCGATGGTGGGGAAACCGGTGATCATAATCGCCATCACGTTTTCGTCAATGGACCTGATCTCACGCAGGATGTGCAGGCCGTCTGTGTCGGGGATTCTCAGATCGATCAGCACAAGGTCGAACGTCTCCTGCCGGACCGATTCGACCCCATCGCGGGCCGTGGCCTGCAGGCGGACATCGTAGCCGTGATAGGAGAGGGTCTCCTCGCAGGCCTCCAACAACGTGGGCTCATCGTCGATGATCAGTACGTGCCCTTTGGACAAGGTTCACTCCCTTTGGACAGAGGGTCGGACAAAATTTTAATA
>JAAXHW010000050.1 GCA_012270675.1 Candidatus Latescibacterota bacterium
GATACGGGCGGGTTCTCCCGCCTTGACCACCACGTTTTCGCTCGCGCTCGGGAACTCACCAGGAATTTTAAAACAACTTCTAAGAAGCTGTCTTAAAACCTCCAGCGGGCAATTAAGTAAATTGGAAACAACGCCGGATGCAAGCCTTTTTCAAGCACGCCGGTGTCTTCGGGGGGATTGCCGGGTCGGGAGGTCCAGCCAGCCGGGTGCTGTGGAAAGCATGGGGCGCAATCACTTTCTGCTTTGATCGTATGATGAATACCGATATCTTGGGATAAGTCTGAACACTTGAGAACCAACGCATCGCTGGAGATTTTGTGATGAACGATCCGGTTTTTTTTACCCGGCTTGTCCGCAGCCTGCCGACGACGGTGCCGTTCGTAGGGCCCGAGACGCTGGCGCGGCGGAGCGGACGGGCTTTCAAGGTCCGGTTGGGGGCGAATGAGAGCGCGTTCGGGGTTTCGCCCAAGGCACAGGAGGCGATGCGGGAGACGATCAAGCGGGTGTCGTGGTACAACGATCCGGATAACTACGAGATTCGAGCGGCGGTGGCGGCATTCCATGGGATGCCTTTCGAGAATGTGGGCATCGGAAGCGGGATCGACGATCTGCTGGGGCTGGTGGTGCGGATTTTTATGGAGCAGGGAGAGACTGCGGTGACGTCGCTGGGGGCTTACCCGACGTTCAATTACCATGTGACGGGGTTCGGCGGGAGTTTGCATTTTGTGCCTTATCGGGACGACCGGAACGACCTGGAGGCCCTGGCCGATGCCGCAGCAGAGACCGGGGCGCGGCTGGTGTACCTGTCCAATCCGGACAATCCGGCGGGGACGTGGCACGTTTCCAGAGACCTTGAGGCGTTTGTGGACCGGTTGCCTGAAGGGTGTATTCTGATTTTAGACGAGGCTTATGTGGAGTTTGCAACGGATGAAGCGGTTCTCCCGCTGGATCCGGTAGACCCGCGCGTGATCCGGATGCGCACCTTTTCCAAGGTGCATGGAATGGCCGGAGCGCGCATCGGGTACGCGATTGCAGCGGCAGAGATCGTCAACGCGTTTGAGAAGGTGCGGCACCACTTCGGGGTGAACCGGATCGCGCAGGCAGGCGCGCTGGCCTCACTTGGGGATCCGGACTTTGTAGCGCGCGTGGTGGAGGCCGTAGCAGAGGGGAGGCGGGAATACGAGGCGCTGGGACGTGAACTGGGGCTGCCCACGCTGCCGTCGGGGACCAACTTTGTTTCGTTCGACGCAGGGGACGCAGACCGGGCGGAGTGGATGGTGGGTACGCTGCTGGAGCGGGGCGCGTTTGTGCGGAAGCCGGGCGCGCCGCCGCTGGACCGTTGTTTCCGGGTGACGGTGGGGACGGCGCCGGAGCGGGAGGCGTTTGCGGAGATTTTGAGGGAAGTGGTTGAGATTGAAGAAAGCTGATGGCCGGGGAGACGCTCAATGTTGAGGTTGTGGATGTGCGCGATGCAGTTGACGAGGCACTGACGCACGGCCATTAACAGGTCTTGTTGATGCGACCAACCTATGACGTCATCGTGATTGGGGGCGGCGGCAGCGGGCTGGCAGCGGCGGTGAGTGCGGCGGAGCACGGCGCGTCCGTGCTGCTCCTGGAGAAGCAGTCCCAACCGGGCGGCACAACCGGGATTGCAGTGGGGTCGTTCAGCGCCAACCGCACGCGGTTGCAGCAACAGGCCGGCATCCGGGACGATGTGGACGCTCACGCCGAGGACGCGGGCAAGTTTGCGCCGGCCGACATTGAGGCCCGAAACGCGGAGACGCTGCGCCGGTTCTTCCTGAGCCACAGCGCGGAGACGCTGCACTGGTTGATGGGGATGGGGCTGCGCTTTCGAGGACCGAACCCGGAGCCGCCCAACCGGGTGTCGCGCATGCACAATGTGGTGCCCGGCGCCAAAGCCTACATTGCCACGCTTCAGGCCCGGTTGCTGCGCGAAGGGGGTACGACGCTCTGCGACGCGCCGGTTGAAGCACTCCTCAAGGACGACTCGGGCGTGACCGGTGTCGTGGCCAGTGTAAAGGGCGTGCGTGCCGAGTTCGGGGCCGTGCGCGGCGTGGTGCTTGCCGCGGGGGATTATGCCAATGCTCCGGAGTTGATCGGGCGGTTCAAGGGGGACCGATTCACCGGAATCGAAGGGATCAATCCCCACGCCGGAGGGGACGGGCACGTGCTTGCCGAACAGGCCGGGGCCAGGCTGGTCAATATGGATATTACCTACGGCCCGGAGATCCGGTTTGTCGCTCCGGAGGGGCGGCCGTTTCAACAGCTCCTGCCAACCCGCGGACCCTTTGCCTCTCTGGTGGGGAAGCTGACGCCCTTTGTGCCGCAGTTTGTGATGGTTATGATGATCAGGCGCCTGCTGGTGACGTGGCAGCACCCGGAGGACGCGCTGTTTGACGACGGGGCGATTCTGGTGAACGCAGACGGCGAACGGTTCTGCGACGAGACCACGTGGCCGGACCGGGAGATTGCGGTTGCACAGCAGCCGGACAAGGTGTGCTATATCCTGCTGGACGAACGGATGAGTGAGCGTTACAGCCGGTGGCCGCACTTCATCTCGACGGCGCCGAAGATCGCCTATGCGTACGTTGCGGACTACCTGAAGCTCCGACCGGATGTGACCACAGCGGGTCCGTTGAAGGCGGTGGCCGACCGGCGTGGTATTCCTGCGGCTGCGCTTCAGTTTACCGTTGAGGCCTGCAACCGGGAACGGGCAGGCACGGGTCAGCCCCCGCTTAAAGGCGACCGCTGGGTGCTCTTCGGACCGGCGAAGGCGTATTTTACCACCACCGAGGGAAGCGCGGCGATCAACCAGGAATTTCAGGTACTGGACGAGAACGACCGGCCGATTCCGGGGCTTTATGCGGTTGGGCAGAATGGGCTTGGAGGACAAATTCTCTGGAGCCACGGGCTTCACATCGCCTGGGCGATGACGAGCGGGCGGCTGGTGGGGAAGATGCTGGGGGCGAGGGGGCAGGAGCGGTGACAGGGACAGCAGGCTTTTCAGAAGCTGTCTTAAAATCCCCAGCGGTCTTCGCACGGCTGCAAAAGCGCCGGTCGGCGTTGGTCNNGGGAACTCACCAGGAATTTTAAAACAGCTTCTCAGGAGGCCTTTTGTTGATGACTCGATATCCGCTGAGTATCCAGTTCAAGGCAGGGCGGGAGGTGATGGAGCGGTTCGGGATGATGACCGAGGCACCCACGCGGCTTGTTCTTGAGGCTGTTGATGTCGTGGCGGATCGGGTTGTAAGCGCGCACGCGCCGTACAGCACGGGGTGCGCCCGTTTGAGCATTGCCGATCTGGACGATGCGGTTCGGGAGGTGTCGATCGATCAACTCGGGCGGTATATTGAGGCGGCTGCGACGCTATTTCCAAACCTGCAGAAGGTGAATATGCACAGTTCGCCCCGCCGGTGGGTCAGCGGAGGTCGAACGCTGGTGGGCGATTACAATCGGCTGATTGACGGGGTGCGCCACTTGGCGGGAATTGCAGGCCGGTACGGGCTGGAGCTGGTCCTGGAGAACAACCGGACATACTGGGAAGGGGTGCCCGGGCGTGTGCCGGCGGACCGGGTGAATCGGGAGGCACAGAACGAGTACTTCGGAACAGCGCCGGAGGAGTGGATGCAGATCCAGGCGGATGTGGACCGGTCGAATGTGTTCCTCTGTCTGGACCCGAGCCATGCGTGCACGTACGCCCACACCTTTGTGGAGGTGGAGAAGCGACGGGAGAGGATGATGGCTTTTCTGAACGCGGGAGAGGCGCTGCGGCACGTGCACTGGAACGGGAACGATCTGGAATCTGTGAAGGGACGGCAGGATATGCACATGTGCATTGGCGCCGATACGCTGCCGCGGGCGTTTCACCGGGCGGTTAAGGGGCTGGATGCTACGCTCCTGCTGGAGCATTTTTATTCGGTGGAAGAACTGGAGGCCGAGCTGGGGTTTATCGAGAGGTTGTAGTAGAAGGAAGTGCGACCAGGCAGGTTACAGGCGGCCATGGCGGCCGCCGTTTCTGTTTTTTTAAGCTATTCTTTCAGATTCGGCTCTCTGGGCAGCAGTCGCTGGGGCTGTACGATCTGACGGCGTTGGGGGGTGAGGCGCTCCAGGAGTTCCGGAGAGGGCTGGTACCCGTGGCGGAAGTTGCCCCAGGAAGGCCCGTAACGGTAGACCACCGTCCGCCGGGCGCCCGGGTTGACCCGCTTTGCGGAGCCGTGGGAGATCCCGTCCAGGAACAGCAGCACGTCTCCGGCCGCCATGGGAACCTGGACCGCACCCTCAAGCCCTTCCACCGAAGAACCCTTTCCCATCCGGTGCCTGTCGTAGTGCGGGTGTTTGAAGTTGGATTTGTGGCTGCCCGGAATCAGCATGGTGCCGCCGTCGCCGGGGCCGATGTCGGTCAGCGCGGCGAGGATGTTGACCTGCCCGCACAGGAACCGGCCGCCGTGATACCGGAACTGGCCGCGCAGGGTGGGAGGGTGGCCGCCGGAGTGCAGGCCGATGGCTTCTCCCGGTTGCCGGAAGTTGGCGAAGTTCTCGTCGATGAAGAGGGGGCCGTGGTGGAAATCGAAGGTTCCTTCTCCTCCCACGAAGTATTTCATTTTGTCGATCCAGGCGGGGTGATCGATCAGCTTTTCAAAAGGCTCGCCTGCCTCGTAGATCTGCTGGAGGTTGAGGCCGGATGTGCCGTCGCCGTAGTGGTGCGCGTGGATATGGCCATACCATTCGCCGGGTTTCAGGGGAGGTATGGCGTCCAGGCATGCGTTGAGGTCCGCAACCTCCCCTGGTGTCAGCGCCTGCTTTAGAACCAGGTAGCCCCGCAGGTCGAACAGGTAGATATCCAGATCGGATACCATCAAGGGATCCTTTTCAGGCGTAGGGTAGACTGCCCTGCAAAAGCGTCTGGCGATTGCATAAGTATAAAATTGCCTGAGGACCGCGTCAAGTCAATTCCCATTGTGCGAAGATGACGGCTCGCGGGTCTGCTTGACATTCCCTGCGGGTTCGCTTATTCTGTGCTTCTAAGAAGCTGTCTTAAAATCCCNNCGGCTGCAAAAGCGCCGGTCGGCGTTGGTCAAACCCACCCGTATCTTGGGATACGGGCGGGTTCGCCCGCCTGGACCGCCACGTTTTCGCTCGCGCTCGGGAACTTACCAGGAATTTTAAAACAGCTTCCAAGGGAGAATTTTATGGCTGATGTGAATACGATGGACCTGTTCCGGCTGGACGCCCGGGTCGCCGTTGTCACCGGCGGGTCGAAGGGGCTGGGGCGCGCGATGGCGCTGGGGCTGGCGCAGGCGGGCGCGACGACGGTGATCTGTTCCCGGAATCTGGAGGATTGCAAGGAGGCTGCCGAAGAGATCGCATCGGAGACGGGGCAGGAGAGCATCGGGGTGGCGGCGGATGTGACGGTGGAGACGGACGTGGACTCGCTATTTGAGTCGGTGCTGGACAGGTTCGGTCGGGTGGATGTGCTGATCAACAGCGCGGGGATCAACCTCCGCCATCCGATCGAGGCGTTTCCAACAGACGCATTTAAGCAGGTGGTTGATGTCAATCTGACCGGGACCTGGCTCTGCTGCCGGGCCGCTGGCCGGGTGATGGTGGAACAGGGGAGCGGATCGGTGATCAACGTGGGGTCCGCACTGAGCGCGGTTGGGCTGGCCGAGCGAACGGCTTACTGTTCTTCCAAGGCGGGCATTCTGGGGTTGACCCGGACGCTGGCCCTGGAGTGGGCGTCGGCCGGGGTTCGGTGCAATGCGCTGTGTCCGGGACCGTTTTTGACAGAGATCAACCGGCCGCTGTTACAGGAGCCAGAGAAGGTGCAGGCGGTCGTGGGCCAGACGGCGATGAACCGGTGGGCGGAGCTGCACGAGATTCAGGGAGCGGCGGTTTTTTTAGCCAGCGACGCGTCCAGTTATATGACGGGGAGTTCGCTGTTTGTGGACGGGGGATGGACGGCGCAGTAAAGGCAGATTGCGATCGGATTGGAAGGCATTCTTTCGCAATCTGAGGGTGCTCTTTTTTGGGTTCTTGTTCTTTTGGAGGTGGTGATGGACGTGTCTGGCGCACAGCAGGCCGGTCCGCCGTTCTACCCGGATAAGACGCGGATGCTGGTTTATCTGGATGGCGACGGCAGGGAGCAGGCGATTGCAGAGGCCGGGGACTGGACAAAACGGCGGGCGCACATTCTGGCCAATATGCAGCTTGTGATGGGGCCGCTGCCCGATCGGTCGCGTCTTGCGCCGCTCGATATGGAAGTGCTCGACACGGAGGAACCGCCCGGGGTGGTGCGGCAGAGGGTGAGGTTTGTTTCGGAGCCGGGGGACCGGGTACCGGCCTATTTGCTGATTCCGAAAGGGCTGGAGGGAAAGGCGCCGGCGATGCTCTGTTTGCACCAGACGACGGAGATCGGCAAGGGGGAGCCGGCGGGTGTGGGGGGCAAGCCGAATCTGCACTATGGGCTGGAGCTGGCCAAACGGGGGTACGTGACGCTGGCGCCGGACTATCCGAATTTCGGGGATTATGAATTCGACCCGTACGAACAGGGCTATATGAGCGCGACGATGAAGGGAATCTGGAACCACATGCGGGCGGTGGACCTGCTGCAGTCGTTGTCAGAGGTGGATGCGGAGCGCATCGGCTGCATCGGGCATTCGCTGGGGGGGCACAATACGCTGTACGCCGCTGCCTTCGATACGCGGATTCGGGTCATGGTTTCCAGCTGTGGGTTCAATTCGTTTGCCAAGTATTACGGTGGAGATCTGACGGGGTGGAGCCACAGGGGGTATATGCCGCGTATTGCCGATGCGTACGGGAAGGATGTGAAGCGGATGCCGTTCGATTTTACCGAGGTGGTGGCCGTGCTGGCGCCCCGGGCGGTTTTTGTGAATGCGCCGGTGAACGACGGCAATTTTGAGGTGTCGGGGGTGCGGGATTGTATTGATGCGGCAGCGCCGGTTTACGCGCTCCTGATGGCGGGGGATCAGCTGGTGGCGGTGTACCCGGATGCGGGACACGATTTTCCGCCGGATGTGCGGGAACAGGCATATGCGTTTGTGGATGGGGTGCTGAAGAGGCGATAGGAGGATTTTGCGGATGGCTCCTTCAGAAGACGCAGGGATGGATTGGAAAATACTGGCACCGAAGGGGAATTTTCAGACGGTTGAGGAAGCGGCCCGGGGGGAACGGGAGGTGGACTGGATAGCGGAAGAGGGGGCCGAACAGGAGGCCTGTACGCTGGCGTTTGCAGCGGTGGAGGCTGCGGAATTTCTGTCGAAGATCCCCGATGTTCAGGCAGAGGTCGATGCGTTTGAAGGGGTGTTTCCGGAGGCGCCGTTTATCGCGGTTCTGGGGCCCTCCGCTTTTGCGGAGGCGCGCGAAAGGGTCAGCGTTGGAGAGGCAGCGCTTCCGGAGGTGGAACAGTCTTTTGTGATCAAGACGGTGAGGGAGCAGAATGCCTGCGGGTATCTTGTGCTGGGGAGCGACAGGGCCGGGGCGCTGTACGGCGTTTATGAGTTGCTTGAGCAAATGGGGTTTCGGTGGCCGGGACCCGCTGAGTATGACACCCATATTCCCGAGGCGCTTCCCGGTCCGCTTCCGGACCTGGATATGAGCCGGTCGCCTTCATTTGTCACGCGGGGGTTTCATGGGAGTGAGGACCGGGGAGGAGAGGCTTTCCTGCTGTGGATGGTCCGAAACAAACTGAATCTGTGGTTCTCCGCCGAATCCAATAAGCCGTTTTGTCGCAAGCTGTGTTTGAAATTCGAAGCCGGTGGACACAGTATTTTCCACCGGTATGTACCGCCGTCCAGGTATTTTGCCGATTACCCCGAATGGTATGCGCTTTCGGGAGGAGAACGGAAAGGCGAAATTAACCGGGGTGTGGGGTATAATATCTGTTTTTCCAATGAGGGCGTGAGAAAGACCCTGGCTGAAAATCTGGTGGAAGACCTGATTTCGGGAGAACATCAATGGACGGATACGATGCGGGTCTGGCCTCTTGACAACGGGATATGGTGTGCGTGCGAGGATTGTCAAAAGCTGGGGAATCCGACCGACCAGACGCTGCTGCTTGCCCACGACTGTCGCCAGGCCATTCTCAAGGCAAGGAGAGACGGACGTTTGAATCGGGAGGTTCGCGTTGGTATTCCGGCATATCACGAAACGCTTCCGATTCCGACAAAAGCGCTACCACAGGGCTTCGACCACGGAGGTACGGTGGTGACTTTCTTTACGATTGAGAGGTGTTTTGCCCATTCTCTGGACGATGCTTCCTGTACCGAGATCAATGCGGGGCTGGCCGCGCTTTTGAAGGACTGGACGGAGAATCCCGACTGCCTGTTCAGGGGCGATATGTCCATCGGTGAATATTATAATGTTTCAAGCTTTGTCTCGCTTGCGATTCCCTTTTCCAGGACGATGGCGGTGGATATTCCGTTTTATTATCACACGGGCGCGCGGCATATGAACTATATGCACGTGCCGACGGCCGACTGGGGGACGCTTTCTCTGACGAATACGCAGTTCGCCGCTCAGCTGTGGGACCACGGGCTGGACTGTCAGGCATTTGTTGAAGATTATCTGAAGTTCCGGTATAAAAGCCATGCGGAAGAGATGGGACGGTTCTACGATATTCTGGAACAGGCCATGTTGAACTGCAAGCCTTTGAAACACTATGCCGGGCTTGAGAAGCCGAGGCACTGTCTGTTTCAGATCCTGAGAGAGAAGGGGAGTCCCGAATCTCCGCTGACGATTTTTACTAGCGAACACCTGCCCTATGCGCCCGCGTACAGGCTCAAGAACGATGGGCCTTCGCTTTTGGAGACGATCCAGAAACTGGATGAGGCCGAGCGGATTCTCGACCAGGTGTTCCTGGACGCAACGGACCCTGCGGTGGCTCGCCGGCTCGTTGACGATGTCCGGAGGTTCCGGTACACCCGGCACATCGTCCGGTTTCTTTACCGGTTGATCCGGGTCCGACTTTTTGAGAATCAGGACGATGCGGTTCGCGCCAGGCTGGAGGCCCGGGCGTTGCGGGACGTTGGAGAGACGCTGCGCCGGGAGGACCTGGTGATGCGGTTCCAGCAGGGGGACTATCCGCACAACCGGTACGAGAACGGGTTGACGGCGACCTGGTTTGCCAGGGCATACGCACAGGTGATGGCGGATTACGGGCTGGAGACACCGGATACGCCGGGGGGAGAACTGGCAGGGGAGAAGGGACGGGATGTGTATAATCCGTAGGAAGGGTTACAAAGGAGATGGATATGAGACTGATGGATCAGCTGAACTGGAAGGATGTGACGTCGGAGAATCTGAATTTTTACAGGGCCGTGGGGGTGGAGTGTTTGATTGTTCACCTGCCGGTGGAGATGGCCGATGGGAAGGACCATACGGAGGATTTCCGGCGGTTGAAGCAGTTTGTGGCGGACCACGGGCTGGAGCTGGCGGTGCTGCATTCCCATTATGTTCCCCGGGACAAGATCGTGATGGGGCTGCCAGGGCGGGACGAGCAGATCGAGGTGTGGAAGCAGGTGCTGCGGGCGATTGGGGGGGCGGGGGTTTCGAGGACGGCAACGACGTTTTACGCGATCAGCCATTTCCGGTCGCCCGCGACGACCGGGCGGGGCGGGGCCACGTACAGTACGTTCGATTACGAGGCGCTGATGAAAGACCCGCCCTGTGTTCCAGACAGGGTGATCGGCGCGGAAGCGCTGTTTGAGCATATCGGGTATTTTCTGAAGCGCGTGGTTCCCGTAGCGGAAGAGGCCGGGGTGCGGATTGCGCTGCATCCGGACGATCCGCCGATTCCGGACCCGCTGGGAGGCGCGGCCCGGATTGTGGGGAGCCTGGACAATTACGAGCGGATTTTCGGGATGGCGCCCAGCCGGTCCAACGGAATGCTGTTCTGCCAGGGGTGCGTGGCCGAGATGGGGGAGGATGTGATCAAGGCAATCCACAGGATCGGGTCGCAGGATAAGATCGTGTTCGTACATTTCCGGGATATCCGGGGGACGCCCTACAGGTTCCAGGAGGTGTTTATCGACGAGGGGGACAACGATATGCTGCGGGCGATGGAGGCCTATAAGGCGGTGGGCTACGACGGGCCGGTTATGCTGGACCACACCCCCGGCATCCCGGCCGATCCGACGGGCAGGGCGGGGCATGCGTATGCGAACGGGTATATTAAGGCGTTGATTCAGGCGGTATATCGGTAAAAGGAGAAGAGGGAACAATGGCCTTCCAAACGAAATGAGCCTATTCAGTTCTCATACAAATAAAAATCATAGGCACCGATTTTGCCCATTGTACGACTGTAAAGGGGATGAGGACGAAGAATGGCAGGACGCACTGTGATGCGCCCCTGCGTCCTCTGCGTTTACACCACCACAGACGACCCGGATATGATGGCTTGCAACTGAATTAGTGCCCTTTCTTCCAAAGACGCAATCTCCAGGAGGCGGCCGTGAAGCTTCTCAAGCGTCTGTTTTAGCGCCTTCTTCTGTGCTTTAAAGCACAGATTTCGAAACACAATCCATTTCTGCGTAATCGTCCACAGCTGATCGCCCACCTCACTCAGCCCTGGTTCTTTTAGAATGTCCGCGATTAGCTTCAGGTGTTTGCCGTGCCCATCCCTCTCCATAAGAATTGGCCTGAGCTGATCATACAATTGCTTGAGATAATTCCGAGATTGATCGGCATTCAGATCCTTCCACCGGGCCAGATCATCTGAAAGTGTCCGAAGTCCCTGCAGGCCAATGAATATACCGGATGGGGGGCCCTTTTCGTGAAGCATCAGACGAATATTCTGTCGAATCGTCCTTATGGCCTGTTCGGCCTCAGGCGTCCAGCGCGGCTCCGAGACCTGGAACTCCATCCACGTGTACCGCTGTATATGCTCTGACCCCCAGGCCTCTTTAAACCCTGACAGCGGCAGGTCTCCCCGAAACCGCTTGCCCGGCGAGGGATCGACAACGTGCACCGTATCCGTCCCGTCGTCATAACCTGCCAGAATCACCGAATGGTCTGAATGATGCCCCAAACCTGGATAATAGTAAGCTTCCAGGTAGTGGGTATCGGCCAGAGCCGGCACCGGCTTTCCCATGTCAATCTGCGATTTCGCGTGCTCCCAGGCGGTCTCGCCGTCAGGCTCCTGATGCTCTGTTACACGGACGCCGCACCGCTGCATGCCCTGGAAAAGGGAGGTGAAACGGGGAGTAACCTCCACATCCCTGTTGCCCTGCCGCTGATACATAAAAAACCACTCCCCGTGAAGAAGCAGGGGCGTGGCATACCCATAAAACTGAAGCATCGCGTCCAGAGCGACAGGACCGCAGGGATAGTAATCGTTGTCGCAAAATGGCACGTTTGGAATCAACCGTCTCATGTTTCCTCCTTATTTCTGCTCGCACAGGTTCGGTGCAGGGTCATTGCAAAAATGTGCATCCCAGGATTATCCGGAAGCTCAACCGCCACCAAGGGGCGAGTCACACAAATCGGAATGTGCTGCATCCAGATGCCGTAATCCACGCCAACCCGATCCGTATAGATGTGCTTGGAAGGAAAGTGGTATCCCGAGCACAGCATCCCCACACGCTCCCCGTATTTCAGGTTGTGGGATTTGTTCCATCCACTCAGGCCCAGGAAAGCCTCCTCCTTACTGCCGTCGGCAAAGACAAACCGGATCACATCCTCCAGATAGCCACCCAGCGACACACCCAAAAAATAAAGGCCATCGAACACATCCTGAGGCACAGCGATCCGCTGACCTTCAAGAACGATATTGTTGTTCTGGCCGTCTTCCTTACTCGGAAACCGGAACACGATCCCCTCGCACTCCACCGGCGAATTGGACGGCGGCAGGTCCTCTGCAGGATATGTCGCTCCATCGCCGTCAAAATTCCCGTCTGTCCGGTCGACATCGTAGGAAATCCCGTCGTTGTTGAAATAGGGGGCCAGATCCAGAATCAGATAGGCATCGTGAGAATCCATGGTCAGCTATCCTCGCCAGCAGCCGATGCGGGCGCAGGCTCTCCAGCAATCTCCTCTTGCTTGTGCTTCACATACTCCGCCAGCGTACCCACCGAATCGAACAGTTCCACACGCAGATCCTCGTCGTCCACCTCAATGCCGAATTCCTCTTCAATGGCAAAGATAACCTCCAGAGTAGCCCCAGAGTCCGCGCCGATGCCGCCTGCGAAGATGGCCTCACCATCAGGGATCTCTTCGGGGTCGGCTTGGAGGCCAAGCGCCCTTACAATCACTTCCTTCACTCGCCGACGGATGCCTGCGTCGTCTGACATGGCTCCTCCTGAGTCCCGGTTGTATTCGCGGCCGCAAAATGCTTGATTACTGTCTCTACCATCCGCTGCTGTCCCGCTTCGGATACAATTTCAACGGCCGGTCTCTCGAAAGTCTCCTCTAAGTGTCGAAGCTTCTCGTCGATCTCTTCCCGGGACATCTGCCGGGGCGAAATCATCGTGCGCCCATACGCAGCACGGATGTGCTTTTCCTTGTCGCTCATCGCCAGCAGGATCGTGGGCGCTTTCCCCAGCGCCTGGATGGCGTTGATCGTATCCCGGATATATTCATCCGGATCAATGCTGTTTACCACCAGGATGCAGGCATCGGGCTTGGTTCCAAGCAAGAATGCGATAGTTGGCAGCGAATGGGTATTATGTTCAATTATATCGTATGGAATCGTACCGGACTGGGAGCCGACCAGCATAATCTCCGGCTTTTTCTTCTGACAAATCTCCTTCATCTTATAATCCAGGTAAGGGACGTAGACCTGGAGCGGCAGTTGCAGCGGAGACGCATATCCCATCGGAAAGGCGAAATCCATCCCGAACAGCTCGGCGTGATGCTCCGTACCGACCTGGGCTACCTTATGCCCTATCTCCAGGAGCTTCCGCCGCAAGGCAAGTTGAACCGTAAACTTGCCCTGCTGGGAACTGGTCCCTAACACTCCCAGCACGGGCACATCCACTGACCGTTCCTTTTGAGGGTACTGAAGGATGTTTTGGACCTCCCCCTGCGAGACGTTCGGATACACAATCTTCAGACCCTTCTTCCGAGCCACCGTGTACAGATCGCTGTACACGGTTGGTGGCGCCGGAAGAAAGCTGAAAACGTGTACCCCCTGATCCAGAGCCGTTTGAATTGATTCCTTCAGCAAATCCCGATTTGCCATGCGGGCTAATTCGTCCACATAGCCCAGAACTATAGGTCTTCAGAAAAAGAAT
>JAAXHW010000051.1:0-24891 GCA_012270675.1 Candidatus Latescibacterota bacterium
CCGGGGGCTTACCGCGGTTAGTTACCTGCGGTTCGTGTAGAGAGCGGTTGGAAATCGCACCTACCTTCTGTGTCTATGAGTGAGGGCTGCTAAGAAATTTGACAGTTAGTTGGTCAACCAGAATTGCCAGACAGCACCCCGGCCGTCTTGAGGCGCTCAGTTCGACCAGGCTTGCCATCGGTCAAGTCCAGTGTTAAGCATTCAGCTCCACCCGGCCCCGAAATTCGGGTTTCTTCAGGCCGTAGGCGTTGTTCCTGACCGACGTCTTCCCGTCCGACCGCACGGACATGTCGTCGGGCCTCTGATAGAACCAGTTGTTGTGAATATCTGCCTTCTCCTCCGGGACACCGCGAATCACAACCGCGGCCTTGGGACACCGGAACGTATTGTGATGCACCACCATCCAGGTACCCGCGATCGTCGTCCCATCCCTCCGATCGCGCCCCCCGTGCATATCAAAACAGTGGCTCACCGAATGCCCGATCTCGACATTGTGTCTGGCCTCGTACCCGCTGCCCGGACTTCCGGTGCCCGCAATCGAGTGCCGATTGTAATTGAACAGATTGTACTCGATCAGTGAAAAGGCCGTATTGTGGCTCACCCCGTAGCCCAGGCCGTTGTACTGGTTGTGGTGGATAAAATTGTGGTGGATGTGATGCCCGTCTCCCGTACCCAGCCGGACCGCAGCGAGGCTCCACCCCCCCAGCTCGCAGTTGTCCACCTCCAGCCCCGGATGCTCCGTGCTGATCCCATTGGACGTGGGAAATTTGTAGTAATATCCATGTCCCCGTCCCTCCGCAAACGACCTCCGGTGGTGTTCGAAACACGGCTTCGGATTCGGCCCGCGGATGCGCAGCCCGGTGATGCGCACGTTGGCACCCATCACACGAATCAACGGGCTTGTCCTGAAGGTATCGCTGAAGATCATCCCGCCTCTGGCCCCACCCTGCCCCCGGTTGCTCGCCAGCGTAACCCCCCCGGGCACCTCCAGCACGAGTTGTTCGATATACACCCGCTCGGTGCAATCAATCTCTGCCTTCCCGTCCACGTAGACCACATCCCCGGCCCCTGCGCCTTCCAGCGCCTCCAGCAATTCGTCCAGGGTGGATACGCATCCCGAAGCTGGCGCAACCGGATTCGCATAGCCTTCCCCGCCACCGATCGCACCCTGCTCACCGGGCTGCGCCCCACAGGCCTCCCCGCCGACCTCGACCCAGGTCTGGCCCAGCACAGGTATCCTGGCATTGAACATTTTCACACCCTCCTCATGTTGAAAAATGTGAACCCCTGTCCTCCACGCTCCTTACGGCCATCTCGTCTCAAACGCATCGTCCCCCTTTCCGTAGATCAGTCTGCCGTATGCTTCCCAGGCCTCAACCTGCTGTGCATCGGGCCCGCTGTCATCCTCCAGCATGGCCAGATTCTCCCTCAGATGCGCCATCGTCGCCGGAGCCGTCAGCGCGGCGTGAACGGCCGGATGGCGCAGCACATACCGATAACAGTCCGCGGCCGTTGGGACCGCACCCGACCAGTCCCGGTGTCCCCTCAGCAGAGACCCCCAGCGCGTACACGTAAACGCCACCACCGGCACCCCTGCCGCTTCCGCCGCCGGAAACACCACCTCCTCTGCCCCCCTGTGCGCCATGTTGTAGCGGTGCATCAGCGCCTCCACCCGCCCGCTCCGGATCAATTCGACCGCCAGTGCCCGGCTGTGCGCCGTCGCCCCCACGTACCGAACCTTCCCCGCCTCCTTCCATCTCCAGATTTCGTCAATCGCCCCCCCCTTGCCCAGGACCTCGTCCATAGTGTCCGACGGTGACACATATTCCGCAAAAAACAGATCAATCACATCCACGCCCAGCCTGCTGCGCACCTCATCCAGATACGCCCGCATCCGGGCCGGATCGCGAGACTCGGTCCCAGTGGCCACCACCACCCGCTCCCGTTTCCCTCTCAGCAGCCGCTCCAGGCCCGCAACCATCCCCGGAAAGGAAAAACTGTAAAAAAAATAAACATTCACCCCTGCTCTGTACGCCTCCTCCACAAACCGGTTCTCCGTATCCGGATTTCCGGCCAGCCCCAGCGGCCGCACATCCTCTCCCTGCATCGTCTTCAGACGAATGGGACGACTCATAAGGCCCTCTCCTGTAAACCGCTCCCCAGATCGTAAACCTGCTCCATCATCGCCCACCACTCGTCTTCGCCCGCCTCCGGGACCTTCTCCTGATAGGTACGCATCAGCTCATCCCACGCTTTGCATCCGGGGTGCTGCTCCAGATATCGTGGAAAGTCCCGCTGCGCAACAAAATCGTCGCCCGATTCCATATACATAAACAGCCGTCTTCCCAGCAGGAAGATCTTCATCGTGGTGATCCCGACCTCCCGCAGCGCCGCTTCAACCTCAGGCCACACATTCCGGTGGTATGCTTTGTAGTTCTCGATCACCTGGGGATCATCTTTCAGGTTCAGGGTCAACCCGAATGCTTTCATACTGTCCACTCCTCTGGTCTCCCGGGCAGGGCCACCCGGTCCAGAACCCGTTGAAAATTTCCGGCAAGAATCTTCTTCCGCGCCTCCACCGGCAGGTCCGCCCAGAGCACCCACCCCAGCTGCTGTCGGACATCCCGCATCGGCGCATCCGTCCCGAAAATCACATGATCCTCATCCGTGGCCTCCACAAGATATTCCACCACCCGGTTTGTCACGGCCGTGTACGTCAGTTCCGCGTACACGTTCGGGTGCTCCCGAATACAGGCCGCCACCTCCTCGGCATACGCCCAGCTCTTCCCCGAATGCGCAATCAGCCAGCTCACCTGCGGAAACCGCTCCGCCAGCCGCGCAACACACGCCACGCCGCCGGTGTAGGGCATCGTGTGGATCAGAGCGTAAAGCCCGTGTGCGTTCCCGAATTCCCACCAGGGTGTAAATGCGTCATCATCGTAGCGCAGTCCCATCCGGTGGTAGGGCTTCATCCCCACAAACCCCTGTTCCACGTGCCGCAGCCGGACCTCCGCCTCCATCTCTTCCCGCGTCATGTGGGTCGGATCAATCGTGGCCAGCCCCAGTACCTCACCCCCGAACCGCTGCGCCGCCCGCCGGACGATTTCATTTCCATCCTGTGCGTCCGTACAGCACGGACCGTTCCAGCTCATCATCGCAATCCGATCAATCCCGCACCAGTGATTCACCTCCAGCATCCCCTCCGCATCCCCATCGTACATCAGACGCGCATCCTGGTTGCTCACGGCAAACTGCCCCCCCTCGTGCAGCACGTGGGCGTGCGCATCGATCACCGGCACAGACAGTGGACGCCCCTCCCGCGCCTCAATCAAGATCGGATCGCCCTCCCGCTGCGCCGCCACCTCCGGCCCCTGCCCTCTCAAAAGCCGCTTCAGATTCTCTCCGGCCACCTTTCGCTTCGACACCTCCGGAATCTGCGCATAGTCGATGTACGCCCGGGCCGCGCCGGGAGACATCTCCGTCATCCCGGTCCCGAACAACAGCCGTTCATCTCCAAAATCAGCCGTATATTTTTCCACCCCCCGGTTGACCTGATAGGCTGAGAACTCAATGTGGAGGTTCTCGTGAAGCTGCATCAACCGGTACACGTGCCGCTGGTGCGCCCAGGACAGACCCGTGAGCAGTACCGGCAGCCGGGGGTAGCGGGAGAGAAGCTCGTGAAAAACCGAAAAAAGATCCGCGCCTCCCCATCCTGCGGGCAGCAGGGTGAGCACACCATGGGCTTGCAATACCTCGAACGTTTCCCCCATCACCTCCGGATGTAGTGAAAATCCCCCGGGTTCGATACGCACCGCCCGGATATCCGCCTCTGCCATCGCACCGATCATCTCCTCCCCGGTCTTGAAGAACCCCGGCTCCCCGATCGGCACAACACACCAGACCCCGAAGAGCCGCTCCGGGGCCTTGCTCAGTTCCTGTCTCAACCTGTTGTTTCCGTAAATCACATCGTAGTGCACCGCCACCCCGTGCACGGCCAGCGCCCCGGAAATCTCCGCCAGGTCCATATCCTCCAGGAGGTGTTCGGTGGACCACCGGGCGCGGCGCGGCTTCATCGGCCGCTGACCGAGTGTCGCATAACAGTCGAAGTAGAGCAACAACCTGACCTCTCCCTCCATTACGGACTGTGGAAAATGCGTTTTAATCCACGTTCCGCAATCTGCGTTCCGCAATCTGCGGATCCACCCGGTCCAGAATCCGCTGAAAGTTCTCACGCAATATCTTCTTCCGGGACTCGACCGGCAGGTCCGCCCAGAGCACCCATCCCAGCTGCTGTCTGGGGTCCCGCATCGGCGCGTCCGATCCGAAAATCACGTGTGCGTCGTCCGTCGCCTCTACCAGGAACTCCACCGACCGGTTCGTCACCGCCGTATAGGTAATCTCCGCATACACATTGGGATGCTCCCGGATACACGCCGCCACCTCCTCGGCAAACGGCCAGCTGCTACCCGCATGCGGGATCACCCAGCTCACCTCGGGGAACCGTTCCGCCAGGCGGCCCACGCCTGCCACCCCACCCGTGTGTCCCGCCACGTGCATCAGCCCATAAAGCCGGTGCTCGTTCCCGAATTCCCACCAGGGCATAAATGCCTCGTCCTCGTAATTCATGTTCATCCGCACGTAGGGCTTCATCCCCACGAACCCCTGCTCCAGGTAGCGCAGCCGGATCTCGGCGTCCATCTCTTCCCGCGTCATATGCGTCGGATCGATCACAGCCACCCCGATCACCTCATCTCCAAACCGCTGCATTGCCCGCCAGACGATCTCATTCCCATCCTGCGCGTCGGTGCAGACCGGCCCGTTCCAGCTCATCATCGCAATCCGATCAATCCCACACCAGTGGTTCACCTCCAGCATCCCTTCGGCGTCGCCGTCGTACATAATGTAATTCAACCCGGCGCTCTGTCCTTTCTCGTGCAGCACATGCGCGTGTGCATCGATCACCGGCACAGACAGTGGACGCCCCTCCCGCGCCTCAATCAAGATCGGATCGTCCTCCCGCTGCGCCGCCTTCCCGGGGCCCTGTCCCTTCAACAGCCGCCTCAGGTTCTCCCCGGCCACCTTTCGCCTGGACGCCTCCGGAATCTGCGCATAATCGATAAAGGTTCGGGCCGCGCCGGGCGACCGCTCCGTCATCTCCGTACCAAACAGCAGCCGCTCGTCTCCAAAATCGGCCACGTACTGCTCAACACCCCGGTTGATCTGATACGCCGAAAACTCGATGTGGAGGTTGTCATGCAGCGCCATCAAACGGTGGATGTGCCGCTGCTGTGACCATGTGTGGTGCGTCATCAACACCGGCAACCTGGGGTACCTGGAAAGCAGATCGTGGAAAAACGAAAAAATATCGGCCCCGCTCCACCCCACCTCCAGCAGCGTGAGAACCTCGTGGTGCTGGAGCACCTCAAACGTCTCCCCCATCACCTCGGGAGCAAGCGAAAATCCACCCGGCATCACCCGCACCGCCCGAATATCCGCACCCTCCATCGCCCGGACCATCTCATCCCCGCTCTGGTAAAAACCCGGCTCCCTGATCGGCACAATACACCATACCCCGAACAGCCTCCCCGGCGCCTTCTCAAGCTCCGCCTTCAGCCGCTCGTTCCCATACCTCACATCGTAACTCCGGGCCACCCCGTGCACCACCAGCGCCCCGGAAATCTCCGCCAGGTCCATATCCTCCAGGAGGTGTTCGGTGGACCACCGGGCGCGGCGCGGTTTCATCGGCCGCTGTCCGATCACGGCATGGCAGTCAAAGTAGAGCAGATCCGACATCTTGCCTCCCTTCACGTTTTCTTCAACAGATAAATCGAGGCGGTCATCCCCCTCAAGTGCACCGGCAGGCGCCGGAGGCACCCGAACGGAACATCCGATGCCTCCAGCGCCTTCTGCATCGCCTCCTTATCTTCCGTCAACAGCACCGCCGTCCTGCCGGGACACAGCACACGAGCGAATTCTTTCAGCAAAATATCCTTTCGCTCCGGTGGCCGCACATGCGCCATCCTCTTGACGCAGGGCAGGTTGCACAGCAGCTTGTCCACCGACGCGTTCGGCAGCGGGAGCCGCCCGGCATCCCACCTCACCAGGCCGACCCTCTGCCCTGCGGCCCGTGCATTCTCCCGGGCCGCATCCAGGGCCTCCGGCTGCACGTCTCCGCCCACCAGCGCCTTTGGGCCAAACGCCTGTCCCGCCTCAATCAGCGTTGTCCCGCTCCCGCACATGGGATCCAGGCAGACGTCTCGCCCCTCCACACGGCCCAGCAGGGCCATACAGTAAGCCACCGAACCGGCCAGCCCCCCCGGGACATTGGCCCGCCGGTAATCCCGGTCCCGCATCCGCCGCCTGGAAAGCTGCAGCCCGAACAGCGCCCGCTTTCCCCTGACGCGCAGGTGCAGGTTGTATCCTCCTTCCCCGGGTTGCAGACCGTACTTCATGCGCAGCACCGTCTGCACCACCTGGTGTAGTTCGCTTGCAGAGAACCGGTGCCCCCTTCCGGCCGTACAGGTCAGACTGAACCGGGCATCGGGCTTCTCCCCGTATAGCGCATCGTGCAGCGCAACCGCAGGCGCCAGGTCCACCCTTGCAACCTCCTGGGCAATCCGAAGCAGTCCCGGCTGCCCCACCGTAACCCTTCGAATCTCCGCCAGCAGGGCAAACAGGTTCTCCACCGAACGGAGCGCCAGCAGCCGTCGGGGGCTCTGCTCGTACCGAAAAAAAACCCGGCCGTGTCGCCCATCCCTCTCAACCCGTACCCGTCCCACCGCCTTCAGCCGGACCTTCAGGTCCTTAAGCGCCACCTCCTCCAGCCCGCCGACCGTCGTTGCATAATAACCGTAAACCTTCTCCGGCGCAGGCCGCTTTGCCGCGCCTTCAATCTGATAAAGTCCTCCGTAAACGCCCTCCTCCATGCGCCTCTGCGATCACCCCCTGCCTGTCCGCTGCTCACCTCAAAGACAGTGCGACCCGAACTCCCGGTACTCCCGTACCGGCTGGGCATGGTACTCCCGCACCATCTGTTCCAGGCGGTCCACCACCAGGTGAAACACCCGCTCCCCCTTCTCCTTGCTCGCCACAAGGGCGTTGCCCATCGTCCCGGTGATATCCCGGGTATCCCGCCGCCGTTCGGAAAATCCGCAAAAATGCCGGAGCTCGGGGGCAAAGGGATTCGGAAACAGATCGTCGTTCATAAGCTCCTTCGCAATCAGATGCTCCCGCAGGTAAAGCTGCACCGACGTCTCCCACTCCCCACCGTGTCCCACGCTCCCGTTGTCTGCCTCGCTCCAGGCTTTCATCTCTTCCGCCACCGCCTGCCACCAGCTGAACGCCACAACGAAAATATTCTCTTCCGAAATCGTGTCCCTCACCACATGGTTGGGCGCGTTGTTGCCCCCATGCCCGTTAATGATCACAATCCGCCTGAACCCGTTGTCGTAGATGCTCCGACAGACATCCCCCACCAGATTCAGATAAGTCTCGATCCGCAGACTGATCGTACCGGGGAACCCCTTGTTGTAGTGCGTAAACCCCGACCAGATCGGCGGCGCCACAATCACCGGAAAATCGTCCACCCGCTGCGCCGTGCGCACCGCCATATAAAAAGGCCCCGCCACGTCCACGTCCATTGGACAGTGAGGCCCGTGCTGCTCCACAGACCCCGTGGGCAGAATCACCACCGGATCGTGCTTGAGCGCCTCTTCAAACTCGTGCCGCCACATCTCCTGCCACAGGACTTTCCTGTTGCTCCCATCGTAGGAAACCTTGAACATCGGCACACCCTCCCCATCGCGGGTTGCGACCCCTCTGCACACCTCACCCGACGGTTGTTTTTTCCCGACCCCTGTCAAACGGCCAGAGCTTCAGCACCGTCTTCCCCAGGATGCATGCCCGGTCCTCATCGTTCAAAAACGTAAACGCCTTCCGGACCAGGTCCAGCGCCCCGGTATATCCGCACCGCCGCTCGACCAGGGGCCAGTCCGTCCCCCACATCAACCGCTCCGGCCCGAACGCGTCGTAGACCCGCCTCACCGTTGCGTGCGTATCCCGGTAGGGATAGTCCTCCTTCGAAACCGACCAGGTCCCTGAGATCTTCACATACACCTGCGGGTACCGGGACAGCCGGAGCAGCTTCTCCAGTGCCTCCGGACGGTCCACCGACGGACAGGCCATGTGATCGATGCAAACCTGAACGTCCTCGTATCTCTGAACCCACCGCTCCAGGTCCGGCAAGCGTTCCGATTGCGTCAGAATGCACATCGGCACCTTCAGGTCCCGGGTGCGCCGCCAGAGCGGGTGCAGGTCCGGAGAGACAAACCAGTCCCCGCTCGAATCCGCCGACGGACTCAGCCGCACCCCCCGGAACCCGTAGTCCTCCGTCCAGCGGCTCAGATCGTCCGCCGCCGTCGGACGCTCCGGATTGACCCGGCAGACGCCCTCGAATCGATCGGGGTACCGCTTCAAACAGTCCGCCGCATACCGGTTGTCCCACCTGTAGTGCATCACCTGCACCAGAACCGTCTTCTCCGTCCCGTGCGCCGCCATCGCCGCCATCAGCTGCTCGACCGTTGCATCCTCCGACGGCGGATTCTCGTTCTCCGACGGCCAGGGATATTTCGGATCGTTGATCCAGACGTGCACATGGGGGTCGATAATCATCATATACGGTTACCGATCGGAATCCTGCCTGTCCATTGTCCGGGCTGTTGGGGGTGCTTTACCCCCGGCCCAGCCGTTTATCCTCCGCCGCCAGCCACTCCCCGTAGGGCCGGGGCATCTCTGGAGGCGGTTCCAGCCCGGCCTCTGACCGCCAGCGAACCAGGGGGTGGTCCCGAGCCTCCTGTGGCAGCGCTACCGGCCTCCCGTACGCGGCCGACTCGAAGATCCCCATCAGCATCTCCACCACGTGGCGGCCCTCAACACCGCTGCAGATATGGTCCCGCCCCTCGTCCAGCGCCCGGACGTACTCATCGGCAAAGGCGTAATCCTCCTCAGAGGCTCCCTTTTGAGGATCGAAATGCTCCGGAGAGACCAGCGCCAGCGCCTCCCACCGTCCCTCCTCCCGCCCCGGCACAAAGTGGGGCGCGGGCAGCCACCAGGCCCCGCTGCTCTTCCAGAACAGCCGTCCCCCGGTCCCATAGACCTCCAGCCCGTAGGCCGCCGAATTCACGGGGTGAAACCGGTGCTGCAGCAGCGTTGTTGTCACATTCCCCTCAAACTCCAGCACCGCCGTGACGTGCTCCCCGGCGATCGTCCCCATCCCGCCGGGCGACGGCACCACATCCTCGGGCGTTATCGGGTGTCCATCCGTCAGCGCGCTGGCCGTAACCCGTCTGCAGTGTCCGGTCAACTCCAGAACCCCGTTCAGCAGGTGCGTGCCGATGTTCATCAGCCCGTAGCCCCCGTAGTAGCCCTTGCCGCTGGCGACGACGTGGCGGATAGCGCCGATGCGCCCCTCGCGCAGCGCACGGCGCACGGCCTGCATGGCAGGGCCGGTCCTCCCCTGGTGGTGCACCGCCGTACGCACCCCTTTTTCCGCCGCCTTCGCCAGCACCGCGTCGGCCTGCTCCAAATCCACGCACATCGGCTTCTCCACCTCGATGTGCACCCCATGCTCCAGCACCCGCATGCACAGGTCGTAGTGGTACTCCGTGCCAGTGGGAATGGCCACAATATCCGGCTCGCTTTCACGGATCATCTCATCCAGGTCCGCAAACCGTGCGGACACCCCCAGCTCATCCCCCAGTTTCTCCAGGAGCTCCGGCTTCAGATCGCACAGGGCCACCACCTCTGTCCGCGGGTGGGCATGGTAGGCCCGGGCCGTGGACGTGCCCCGGCTGCGGCACCCCAGGATGCCAATGCGATAGGACGCCTCTCCCATAGGACATCACCTCTCCTCTAAAAGCCGTTTTGCCAGCGCACGGACCGCATCGGCCGCCTCATCCACGTCGGCCTCCGTAATCCCCAGGTGGGGCACCGCCCGCATCGCCGTGGGCGATGGGGTGCTCACCCGCACCCCCGAATCCTCTAACAGCCGGTCTGCGAACTCCCGGGAGGTCGCCCCCGTCTCCCCTATATCGAACCGCACCATATTCGTCTCCACCTCCGCCGGATCGATCGCAATTCCCGGTGTCCCGGCAATCCGCTCCGCAAGCCGTTTTGCATTGCGGTGGTCTTCCACCAGCCGGTCCACCTGGTGCTTCAGCGCATAGACCCCTGCAGCGGCGATAATCCCCGCCTGCCGCATCGCCCCCCCGATCCGCTGCTTCCACTGCCACGCCTCCTGAATAAACGCCTCCGACCCGGCCAGCACCCCCCCCACGGGCGCCCCCAGCCCCTTGCTCAGATCGATCCAGACCGTATCGAACGTCTCGGCGTAATCCTGCGTGGAAATCCCGGTTTCCACCACCGCGTTAAACAGCCTCGCCCCGTCCATGTGCGTCAGCACACCGCGCTCGTGCGCCACCTCGCAGACCGCCCGCATCTGCTCCAGCGGCCAGATACACCCGCCTGGTCTGTTCGTGGTCTGCTCGACGGAAATCAGCCGGAATCCCGGAAAGTACCGGGTGGACGGCGTGATCTCCGCCGCGACCTGCTCCGCCGTAAACTGCCCCTTCTCCCCATCGACCGGATACAGCGTGACCCTCGCCAGCACCGCCGCGCCCCCTGCCTCGGAATGCAGCGGGTGCGACGTTCGATCCAGCAGAACCAGGTCCCCCGACCGGCAGTGCACGGCAAGGGCGATCTGATTGCACATCGTCCCTGAAGGCAGAAACAACGCCGCCTCTTTTCCCAGCATCCCGGCTACCATTTCCTGCAGCTGGTTGACCGACGGGTCCTCTCCCCGTTGCTCATCCCCCACCTCCGCCGCACACATAAACGCCCGCATCCCCTCTGTCGGCATGGTTGCCGTATCGCTATACAGATCGATTCGAACTTCAGACATAAACCGGATCTCCTTCAAGCGTTTTGGAATTTCCTGCTCCGATGGGCCAACCCTGAATGCGTTGCCTATACCCCGCCCTCCTGGTCCCGACGGAACAGACCCAGGAAACGGTCTTCATACAGACTGTACAGATTCCACCGATCCAGTTCCTTTTTGAGATGGGCCGCCTTCTCTTTAGAACCTTCATCCTGTACCTCCACGAAGAGCCGTTCGATCTTTTCCATCACATACTGCGGTACCTTCTCCTCGTCGACCTGTTCGATCTCATCCTCCTCGGTTTCCTCCCATTCCATGCTCGAAAACGTCGTCCGGATCTTCTCCTCAATCTCGGCCATCGTCCCCTCCATCTGCGCAACCGCGTCGTCTATCTCCGCCATATCGATCCGCACTCCGAGAAGGCGCTCAAAAACCCGGACAATCTCCCGGGACGCCCTGGGATTGGGCATCATCTGTGCGTACAGGGGCATCGTGGCCATCAAACATGCGGCCTGGATCTTCCTTATCCCGGCAAACCCCAACAGCAGCCCGTTCAAACCTGAAATCTGGCCCTCCCGCAGGATCTCAACCCCGTGAGGCACAAGCGCATCTCTCAGAATCTCCCGGTTTGCTGCCCCCATAACCCGGACCGATTCCCTGTGGCTGATCGACATCGCCTGCGCCGCAGCCGTATAGATGGTCTCGACCTTCAGGTGTTCTGCAAAGTCCAGAATCTGGCTCATCAGACGAATCCCGCCCGTCCCCCAAATCTGTGCCTCGCTCTCGAAGATCACCAGCCCGGCATCCCGCACGTGGTAGAACACATGGGAGGGCAGATCCGTGAAAGACCTCACAATCCCATTTTCCACCACAACCGCTTCAGGCGTAAAATACTCGCTCATATCCACCTCGGCGAAGCGTACGCCTTCCAGCTTCCTGCGCATGTAATCCAGCGCCCCAACCCCCACACTCCCCATCCCCGGCCACGCCGCCAGCAGAATCGGGGACTTGCTTTCACCTGTAATATCCCGATGCATCCTCAGATTCATTGCAATGCCTCCTCCCATCGTCAACCGCTGGGGGTTTTAAGACAGCTTCTAAAATAATATATCACAAAAGGTCCAAAATCCAATATATATCAACACACCGCCAAATTGCGGGTTTTGCAACCCGGAACGCATACGCTTTCTACCTCAGGCCCAGTTCCCGCAGTGTTGTATCCATCATCCCAAAAGCGATCCGGGCCTTCTCCATTCGCATGTGCGGAGAGGTCTCAACAGAAACATACCGGTCGTAGCCCACCTTGCCCAGCGCCTCTGCGAAGCAGCGAAAATCCAGCTGGTCACCCTCCTCTCCGGGAATCAGGAATCGGCTGTAGGGATACATCCCCTGCACGCCCTTCACATGGCAGTGTACGGTAAGCGGGCCCAGCTGCTCTGTTGTGGCAGCGATATCCGCGCCCAGATGGTAAAAATTGGTAATATCGTTCAGCAGCTTCAAATGCACCGATCCCACGTGGTGAATCAACAGCGGCACCTTGTTGGGCGAATCGATAATATTCGATTCGTGGTTGTGAATATTCATCGTCAGCCCCAGTTCACCGGCTCGCTGACAGAGTGGCTTTAAGACCTCAACCAGCACCTTCCAGGCGTGGGGGTCTCCTTTTTTGGACCACCCGCTCAAAAAATTGACCCCGGCGGCCCCCAGCTCCACGGCCACATCCTGCAGCAGGGTGTAGAACCTGATCGCGCCGTCCATGTCCTCATCGGCCATCGCCATCAGATTGGGCACGGTAAATGGGTTGATCACCGCAACCTTCAGCCCGTGCTCGGCCACCATCGCCTTCACCTCCCGCAGCAGGCTGTCGGTCACCTCTCCGGAGGGGATGTGTGCCTCCGGGCCGCACATCATCTCGATCCCGTCGTAGCCCACCTCACCCAGGATCTTCACCACCTTCTCCAGGGGCTGGTCATTCATCCCGCCCGCATGGTACGAAATCCCGATCATGGTCCCTCCTTCCCGGCCCGAAGTCGCTCCAGCGGATGCGACCGGTCCGCCGCCGGAAACAGCACCCGGGCGCCTGTAATCTGCGACGCGTAAGCCCCCAGGATCATCTCCAGGGCCGCCAACCCATCCCGCCCGCTCGAAATCGGATCCCGGTCCTCCTCAATCGCCTCAATCAGGTCCAGAATGGCCAGCCGGTTGCCGTCTTCCAGCTCGTCCATCTCCAGAGACAACAACGCCCACTGCTGCGACCTGTCTTCCGGCGCCCAGAGGCCGTGGGAATAGATGGCAATCCTGGACGCTGCGCTTCGGAAGTACAGCCGGCCCTCCCGGCCCACAATCTCCGTCCCCATGGGTCCCGGCCCTCCTCCCGGGTGATTGGCCCTGGAACTGAAAAAACCGGACACGCCGCTGTGGAACGCAAAATAGCTATGGATACAATCCCCCGCCACCAGGTAGCACGGCTCGTACCCTTCGTGCACATCCGATGCCTCAATGTCCCGGCCCGCTGTGGTCACATGCGCAGACATCCAGGCCACGTCGCCCGTAAAAAACCGCATCATATTGAACAGGTGCGTGCCCAGTACCATCATATCTTCCCCCCCACCCCGGTGGTCCTGGCTGCCCTGTGTGTACATCGCCTGCACCTCCCCGATCCGTCCCTCTTCCAGCAGGCGTTTAACTGCATGAATCTGCGACAGATAGACCCCCTGGTGCGCCACCGCCAGCTTCACCCCCGCCCGGTCCGCGGCAGCCACCATCCGGTCCCCGGCTTCCAAACTTGGCGCAAAGGGCTTCTCACAATAAACGTGACACCCCGCCTCCACGCAGGCGGTCACCATCTCCTCGTGGCAGTCCACCCACCGGGGACAAACAATCGCCATATCAAGATCCTCTACCTTCAGCATCTCCCGGTAATCGGCGTAGGTCCGCTCCGCACCGGTCTCTTCCGCCGCCTGGCGTCTGCCTTCCCCATCCGGATCGGCCACTGCAACCAGATCGGCGCGTTCCACCCCAATCGTACTCTTGTGGAGCCTGTGGCCAAAGCCCCCTCCTCCGGTCCTGCCGATTGCCCCCACACGGTAGGTTTTCTCTTCTGACATAGCCGCTCCTCTGTTATGGTAAAATCGGCCGGGCTCAAAAAAGCGCCTCCAGCGGATGTCTCCGGTCCGCAATGGGAAAACGCACCCTGGCACCGGTGATCTGCGACGCGTAGGCCCCCAGAATCATCTCCAGGGCCGCCACCGCGCTCCGCCCGCTGGATATGGGATCCCGGTCCTCCTCTATGGCATCGATCAGGTCCAGAACGGCAAGCCGGTTTCCCTCCCCCAGTGCAGCCGTCTCCAGAGACAGCGGCTCCCACTGCTGCGACCTGTCTTCCGGCGCCCAGAGACTGTAGGGATAGACCAGCGCCTCCCCCAAACCGCCGCCTCTCAGCGCCAGCCGTCCTTCCCGCCCCACAATCTCCATGCCGTAGGAACGGCCTTCTCCCGGCTGATTCAACCTCGAATCGAAAAACCCCGACACCCCGTTTTGAAACGCAAAATAGCTGTTGACGCAATCCCCTGCCACAGGCCCGATCGGTTCGCCTGCTTCCCGCACGTCATCCGGCCCGATCGCACGCCCCCCTGCGGTCACGTGCGCAGACATCCAGGCCACGTCGCCCACGAAAAACCGCATCGTGTTGAACAGGTGCGTGCCCAGCACCATCATATCTTCTCCCCCGCCCCGGCGGCTGTCCTGTTTGCCGTGGGCGTAAACCGCCTGCACCTCTCCGATCCGGCCCGCCTGCAGGAGACGCTTCACCTCCTGAACCTGTGGCAGATAGACCCCCTGGTGCGCCACCGCCAGCTTCACCCCCGCCCGGTCCGCTGCGGCCACCATCCGGTCCCCGGCTTCCAGGCTTGCCGCCATCGGCTTCTCGCAGTAAACATGGCACCCCGCCTCCACACAGGCGGTCACCATCTCCTCGCGGCAGTCCACCCACCGGGGCCCCACGGTGACAAGGTCCAGTCCCTCCTTTTCCAGCATCTCCCGATAATCGGCGTAGGTCCGCTCCGCACCCGTCGCCTCCGCCACCTTCTGCCGCCCGGCCTCGTCCGGATCGGCCACCCCCACAAAATCCACCTGCTCGGCTCCCAGAAAGCCCAGGTGGAGGCCATGGCCGTAATCGCCCCCTCCGGTCCGGCCAATGGCTCCCGCCCGGTAACGCTTCTGCCCTGACATAATGCCTCCTTATGAATTCAGGATCACGCCCAGCGCCTCGTTGGGACGCTGAATCAGATCTTCACAGGCATCGGGCGCCTCGTTGATCGGCACCCGGTGGGTGATCAGCGGCTCCACCACCAGTCCCCCGTCATCCATAAACCGCAGGCATTCCTCCAGATTGCGCGTCGTCGTCCAGGGCACAAACACCGGAGGATAATCCGCTCCGTGTTCCCAGGCCTCATCGTGGTACCCGGGCCCCGTCCGGGCCGCACTGCGCACATCCAGGTTGCCCAGCGCAGCGGCAAACGTATGCTCGATCTTCGCCCCCCCCACAATCACGATCCGGCCCATCCTGTGCGTATCGGGCGCCTGCTTCATCATCTGCACGAGGGTCTTGAACGCCTCCGTCCCATCGCCTCCAAACGCGAGAATACCGGCATCGACGCCGTAGCCCTGTGTGAACGTCCTGGAGACCGCCACAGGGTCTTCTTCATCTATGTTGATGGTCCGGTGGAGACCTGTCTTCCGCGCCCGTTCCAGGCGCATCGGCAAACGGTCCAGCGCCATCACATAACACCCCGACAGCCGCGCCCACTGGCAGGCGAGCTGTCCCACGGGGCCCACGCCCGCCACAGCCACGTGCTCGCCCAGCTGCACCTCCGCCCTGCGGATCGCGTTGAGCGCCGTCGCCGCCAGGCAGCTGAACGCCGCGTGGTTGAACGACACCCCCCCGGGCACCGCAACCGCCATATTCCTGGGCACGCAGGCGTGGGTCGCGTGCTGCGCATACCCCCCGCCCATACATGCCACCCGCGTGCCAATCACGATATCCTCGCACCGCTCGCCCTGCCCGATCACCACCCCGGCATTCCCGTAGCCGAAAACCCGGGGCGGACCGTCCGAAGGATTTTTCCTCCGGCCCATCACCCCGCCCAGTTCGGTCCCCGGACTGATCAGGCTCGCCTTCACCTCCACCTGCACCTGTCCCGGCTTCGGCTGCGGAATCGGCTCCTCTTCCACCGAAATCCTGCCTCTCCCGTCAATCGCAACCACCTTCCGCATTCCCTCTGCCATCTTCGCATCTCCTTTATCTACCGAAAGCCTGTTTTCCAGGAAGCTTCTCAATACCACTTGTGCACCGTGTGGCCCTGCTTGCCGAACCAGATGGCGTCTACAACCAGGCCCGTCGCCGTAGCCAGGATGTACGCGACGAGCACACCGATAAAAAACGGCCTGGACTTTCGGTAAAAAGAAGCCCCCACGAGTTTGAGCAGAATAAACTTGGTCAGCCAGGCCAAAAAGAGCGTAAAACTCGTCAACCGCGTCAGCCAGGCGCCGGACAGGGCGAACCCCACCGGATGGAACGGCCACCAGGCAAAGCGGAAGCGCATGATGTTCAAAATCGTCATAAACACCGCACCGGCCAGGAAGAACCAGTAATCCGCCGCCTCCATCGCTTCGGGAGAGATGATATCGTTCACCGCCCGCTGGTACCCGCCCGTCCCTGCCCGGATAATCAGCCAGTTGGGCTGGAAATTGTACCCCCCGATCGTGTAACCCAGCCAGACCGTAAACAGCGTGGAGGCCACAATACCCAGCACGAAGGCCGCGTACACGCCGCCGAAAAACCGCCGCTTGTCACCCGAAACAAAGTCGCCCAGACGGTTGACATGCGTACCCACGGAAAACGCAAACCCCCGAAAATGGTTGATGGCGACCGACGCCGGATAAAGAATTGCGTGGGACGCGGCGGGAATCGCGCTTGCCCCCCCAAGCGCCGCCGACGCGAGATTCCACGCCGACGTGGGCGACCCCACATAGATGTGCCCCGAATCGGCCAGAATCTTGGCCACCCCGAAGTAGACCAGAAACATGGTCGGAAGCAGGACAAAGATCACGGTCACATCCATCCCTGCCTGCCAGAGCCACGCAACAACGTAAAGACAGGAAACCCCCAGGCCCAAAAAAGCCACCCGGTAGGGAAGCAGTTCCTCGCTGTCGTCAACAGCCGACGCCTTCGGACGGAGGGCCTTCATAAAGGCATCCCGCAGGTGCCCCCGGGACACCAGCAACCACCAGATGGCCAGGGCCACAAACGCGCCGCCCGTCTGCCACCGATAACGCCCGGCCATATAATTGGGCGAAATCGCCTCCACGCCCATCCGATTCAGAATCCCCCCTTCAAAAATGAACAGCAAATCAAAGAACCAGAGGCTGAAAAGCACCTCCAGGCTGGCAAAATAGGAAAAGCAGATCACCACCGCACTCAGAAAAATCCACTGCGGGGGAAACTGCCGGCCCAGCGAAATCCAGGTTCCCTGCGCTGTGGGAAAAGTTGGAAAGGTGGGATAAAACCAGGCGATGATATTCCACCCGAAAACAAAATAGGTCACCGCAAACCCAACCCAGAACACCTTCCCCCGCATGAATTCCGGCAGCGTGCGCTGCCCGCTGCCCGCCCGGGAGGTCATCTCCACAATCGGTTCCATAGCTGGATAAACGATCTTCTCGTGCTCGGACCACTGCCGGTGAATAATCACGGCCGCGCACAGGCAGGCCAGCGCCACGGCGCTCACAAACGTGAACCACCAGAAAAGCGGCATCGCCCAGGCCTCCCAGGGAATCGGCGCCCCCGCGGGCAGGCCGTCGTAAAACCAGGTCATCGCCCCATCTTTGTTTGTGGGGATAATCCAGTCGGGCAGATAGGGGTGCAGAAACTCCACCCATCGGTTCTCGGGCGTTGCAAAATAATAGGGCGTAACAATAACGCCCACCAGGTACCCGCTCACCCCGTAGGTCGGTCCGAGCGAGCTGATAAATCCCATCGCGAAAATGGTAATCCACTCACTCGGAGAAAAAACAAACGCTTTTCCCACCCACCGGCCCAGCGCAGAACAGACGATAATGGACAGCAGCGAAAGAATCAGATTGCCCATGGGCATGTGGCTGTATGCCATAAATGAGGCGTGCAGAATATAGCGAACCGTATTGCCCAGCACGCTGATGGCAACAACCAGGCAGAGCCCGAAAACGATCGACCGATACGTCACCCCCCGGTCTTCCAGGGGTTGCTCGAACGCTTCGGGCAGATGCGCCTGCACAGCCTGTGGAGACGATTGGCTCAATACGCTCCTCTGTGGGAAATCCCGCTAAAGCGCCACAATCTGCTTCATCCGCCTCGCCATCTCAACCTGCACCTTCCGGTCTCCGCCCACCTCGTGGATCACATAGGAATCGTACCCGATCCCCCGGAGTTCCGCCATCACGCCAGACCAGTCCGTATCCCCTTCCATGAGAGGCACAAACCGATGCTCCTTCCGGAGGAAATCCTTGAAATGCACCCGCACGATCCGGCTTCCCAGCCCCCGGATCCAGTGCTCTGGAAAACCGTAGGCCATCATATTCGCCGTATCCAGATACGTCCCCACCCACGGGCTGCTCACCGCATCCACGAACGCCGCCATCTCCCGGGGGCTCAGCAGGAATTTGTTCCACACATTTTCAATTCCGATGGCCACCCCCGCCTCCTCGGCCGCCGACGCCATCTCCCGCATCACCCCCAGCATCCCGTCCCACGCCTGCTCGTAGGTCCCCTCAGCCGTCAGCTGCCCCGGGTGCAGAAGCACCGCGTCCACCCCCAGCACATGGGCGATCTCCAGAGACCGCGCCAGATTCCTCTGCCCCTTTTCCCGCTCGCCCGCATTCAGGCTCAGCAGACTGCCGCGCTCTGCGTACTGGCCAATGGAACTGCCGATCTCGACCCCCGCCTCATCGCACCGCTCCCGCACCCCCCGGACCTCATCGTCGCTCATATTCACATCCAGATCGCGCCCCTCCCCAAAAACAAGCTCCAGCGCCTCGTACCCTGCGTCCTGGCAAAGCTGGAGCGTCTCATCCAGGGAATCGTTCCCCAGAATAATCTGCGTCACACCGATCTTCATATTCCTCCTCCTTTCCAGAATCTCCGACACCAAACATACGCGCTCCCGGAAAAAGATGCAAGTCATTCCGTCTCCTGTTGAAGACAGGGAAACCGGCGCTTGACACAGCATCGATGTTCAGGTATATTGAAAGCATGTACAACCAATATTAATAGTTATCATTCAGCGCATCGATGAATGGGCGGAAAATTGAAGAAATCGCGGAGTCAGTTTATTGTGGAGCAGGTAGAGAAGCGGCTTCAAGACCTGAAGGATAAAGAAGTCACCAGGCTCTACAACAAAGCCTATGCAGATCGTCAATGGGTTGAAGAAAACCGTGCCCTGGCCGAGGATATGCTGCGGCTGGCTCCATCGCGGAGGCCCTGATGAAAGTCAAACAGATCGAACGCATCTACCTGGATGTTCCCTTTACGTCCCACACCGGCAAACACATCCAGTACTGGCTCCCCGAGTGGCGGATCTTCCAGATCTGCAAGCTCACTCTGGACAACGGCCAGGTCGGCTGGGGCGAAACCCTCCACAACTACACCTGGTCACAGGTGCCGGAGGACATCGAGAAACGCGCGGTGGGCCGTCCCGCCGCCGAACTGATGTGGGACGACAGCCTGGGCGCCGGCGCGCAGATGGCCCTCTTCGACGCGGTGGCGAAGGCCCAGGGAGTGCCGGTCTACCGGCTGCTGGGCGCCAAAGTCAGAGACTGGTGCCCCATCTCCTGGTGGAACATCGACATGCCCGCCAGGGGCTGGGCCGAGGAGTGCCGGCAGGCCGTGAAAGCCGGCTACATGAGCGCCAAACTCAAGGCCCGTCCCTGGTTCGACCTCCACGCCGGCGTCCGGGCCATCCGCAGGGTCGTACCCGCAGGGTTTCACCTGGACCTGGACTACAACGGCACCCTGGGCAACTCCGCCAACGCGGTGCCCCACCTCAAAGAACTGGAGGCCTACGAGCAGGTCGCCATGATCGAATCCCCCATCCCCCAGAACGACGTGGCCGGAAACCGCCAGATCCGCACCCGCTTCAACCGTCCCCTGGCCATGCACTACGGCAGTCCCCCGATTATGACGGCCCTGGCCGAAGACGTCACCGACGGCTTCGTGCTGTGCGCGGGCGCCTCCCGCCTCCTGCGCCAGGCCGCGATCTGCGAAGAGGCCAACAAACCCTTCTGGCTGCAGCTCGTCGGCAGCGGCATCACCACCGCCTGGGCCGCCCACATGGGCGCGGTCCTGTCCCAGGCCAGGTGGCCTGCCATCACCTGCATGAACGTCTGGCGGCACCCGTTGATTACCCCCGGGCACGAGATCCGAGGCGGCTTCTACCGCGTCCCCGAAACCCCGGGCCTGGGCGTAAAGATCAACCAGGCGGCCCTCCAGCGTTATCGCGTCGACTACGACACCGTCGAAACCCCTCGCCACCTCTACCGGTACGTCCGGGCCAGCGGAGAGGTTACGTACTACGCCTGCGGCCGGCAGGAACTCCACCAGGTCTACCCCTCGGACGCCCAGCCCATCTCGGAGAAAGGCTCAACCCTGGAGGTTGTCCCGGACGACGGAAGCATGGCCTTTCAGAAGCTGCATCGAGAAACGGTGCAGGCCCCGGTACGGCGGGTCGAAAGGCGGCGAAAAAAGAAAGAGGCGTAACAGGCGATACAAAAGCCCCCTGCCGCTTCACATTGCGGCAAGGGGTGCATGCTCACTCGAAAAAGTTCGGCGCCGGCATCCGCGCCCCGGTATACGCCGTTATTCAACAAACGCCCGGTAAATCGCCTGCACCGCCCGCTCGTAATCCTCCTCTTCCACTCCCACGATAATATTGATCTCCGAAGATCCCTGGTCAATCACACGAACGTTCACCCCCGCATCGGCCAGGGCCACGAAAAGCCGTGCGGCAATCCCTACCCGATGCGACATCCCCTCGCCCACCGTGGCGATCAACGCCAGCCCGGGGATCAACTCGGTCCGGTCGGGTTCAAGAATCCGCCGGATATCGTTCAGGAGCGCCTCTCCCTTCCCATCGAGTTCTTCATCCTTCATAATCACCGAGACCGTATCGATACCGGTAGGGGTATGTTCATAACTGATATCGTGGGAAGCGACCACCTCCAGGATTCGCCGGCCAACCCCCTTCTCCTGGTTCATCAGGGCCTTCTCAATGTAGAGCATCGTAAAATGAGGACGCCCGGCAACGCCCACAATCAATTCATCCGTCAGTTCCCGCTCGGGCAGAATCAGCGTCCCCGGATCGTCGGGCCGGTTGGTATTCCGAATCTGGATCGGAATGCGGGCCTCACGAACCGGGAACATCGCCTCATCGTGAAACACGTCCGCTCCCATATACGACAACTCCCGAATCTCCCGATAGGTGATCTCGCGCACCGGCCTGGCATCCGGGACCAGGCGGGGATCGGCCATCAACATCCCCGATACATCGGTCCAGTTCTCGTACAAATCGGCGCCCACGGCCCGTGCCACGATCGCCCCCGTAACATCGGACCCCCCCCGTGAAAAGGTCTTCACCTGCCCTTCGGAATCGGCCCCGTAAAACCCCGGAATCACATACAACCCGTCTCCGCCCAGACGCCCCTCCAAAAGCCCATAGCTCACAGGATCGAACCGGCCGTCGAGACGAAACCGTATGGCCTCTGCAGCATCCACAAACGCCGCCCCAAGCAGACCGGCCAGCATCTGCCCGCAGAGATACTCTCCCCGGGATGCGACAAAGTCGCTGCTTGCTCCCCCCCGGATATCCTCACGAAGCTGGTCCAGCAGACCGTCAATATCCAGTCCCAGGCCCAACGCCTCCACCAGTTCCCGGTAGCGGGCCCGAATACGTCCATAAGGCTCGGAAAAATCCAGCTTCTCCCGGGCCAGCTCGCAGCAGAGGTAAAGCAGATCGGTTATCTTGGTATCCTCCGGGTTGCGCTTACCCGGCGCGGAAGGTACCACAAACCGACGGCGTACATCCGAACCGATAATCTGCTTCACCTTTCTGAACTGGTCTGCATTTGCCAGCGAAGTCCCCCCGAACTTGCAGACAATTGATCCCGAAGCCACGTTCAAACCTCCGTCAAAGGGCAAAAACAGAATCCAGAAGCCAGACCTGACTTCCGGATTCCGGTGCAAAAGGGCGGACCGAAGCGCCCGATCCGCTCTTACTTTCCATCCCTTAAGAAGCCGGTCTAGAAGCCAGCTTCTGGCGTTTTACACGAAGCGTTTTAAGCAGCTTCTTGACCTCCCGACTCGAGGGGTTGATCCTCACCGAACTGTTCAGGGCCTCAATCGCAGTATCCAGATCGGACAACTCACGGGTCTTCTGATACATATCCATGTAGCCAAGCCCCAGAACATGGTATGCACGTGCCCTGTCCTTGTCGGACAGGGACTCATAGGCCAGGGCATCTCCGGCCAGGACAATCGCATCTTCGGATTGCTGCGTACAGAACGCATAGTACGAAGCGAAGACACGGGCCCGGGCAATCACATCTTCACCCGCCCCATACTGGATCCCCCTGTTGACCACCTCTAACGCTTCGTCAAAACGCTTGAAAGTCTGCAACATGCGGGCGACATCCACCGCCTGCCTGCACAGCCTGTCTCTCCATTTCCGATCCACGGGTAAATGTCGGAATGTATAACCCGACCAGATGCTGTCCTGCTCGGTCCACATCCTCAGGACGCCGTCAGCCATTTTTTTGCTTTTCAGCTTTGCGGCTGTCCGGGACAGGTAGTACGTATTGTCATAGTAGAGCTTTCCCAGCCTCCGAAGCACCGGCAGATAATCGGGAACAACAGCGTAGGCCTGTCTGTAGAGAACGATCACCGAATCGTCCACTACAGCATCAATATCGGCAAGCAGCACTTGCGCCTCCATGAGCTTCCGGCGTCGCTCGCGCGCCTGTTTACCGGCCGACGTTTTTGGATACCGTTCGGCAATCTCACCATAACGCTCGATCGCCTCTGGAAGGGTCTTCAACTCCTCTTCCAGGTCCCGGGACGCCACATAATACATCCGTTCGGCCTCTTCTGTCTGCCGGTCTGTACAGGCGGAACCCATCAGAAGACCGATACCCACCACCACCCGGAGGTACTTTCCCATAGTCGCCATCTCCTTACCTTTTACTCCACATCCGCCCGCACCAACACCCTGGGGGGATCTTTCTTTTGCATGCGCTCAACCAGCCGTCTATTGAACTCCCGGGCAGTATGATAGCCCTGGATCTTAAGCTGGTAGTTGAGCGCAATTGCTTCGGCAATTACCGTAATATTCTTCCCCGGGTAAATCGGAATCGTAACCTGGGGAATCTCCACATCCAAAATCGAGACCCAGTCTTCCTCCAGACCGATCCGATCGTATCTCTCGGAATCGTCCCACTCCACCAGTTTGACAACCACCTCAACCCGTTTCTGAAACCGAACGGCCCGCACCCCGAACATATTCCGGACGTTTAGAACCCCCAGCCCCCGAATCTCCAGATGATCCCGAAGCGTATCCGCGCTTGTCCCCACCAGCATACCCTGCAACTTCCTGAATACGAACACGACATCATCCGCAACCAGCCTGTGTCCCCGCTCCACAAGATCAAGGGCAATTTCACTCTTGCCAATACCGCTGCGTCCGACAAAGAGCAGGCCGATACCGTAAACATCCACCAGCGACCCATGTTGTGTCGTTCTGGGAGCAAAAACATCATCCAGGTAATCAGAGAAAAAATGGGAAAACTTCGTCGTGGAAAAAGAAGTCGTCAACAGGGGCACACCCCGCTGATCGGACAATTCCTTCATCACGGGCAGAACATCGTTATCGTCGGTAATCACAATACAGGGAATATCAAACTGGTAAATGGTCTCCAGCACCATCCGACACCCCTGCGGGGAAAGTCCCCCCAGGTAGAGCATCTCGGAATTGCCCATGACCTGCGCCCGGTCGTAGGTAAAAAGCCCGACAAAGCCGGCCAGCACCAGGCCAGGCCTGTGGACATCGCTGAATGCAAGCTTATTGTCCAGCCCCTTGTGACCGGCAACCAGCTCCAAAGACAGCTTTTCACCGTAGTTCTGAATCACCTCGCCTATGGAGATCGTCTGCACAACCTATTCCTCGGTTTCCGAACGCACCGCAGAAGAAGCCCGCCCCGGCCTCAACCTGCGACGTTTGCCGTGCAGCTTCTTGAGCTGGCGCGCCATCTTATCCATCACGCCGTCTACCGCAGCATAGACTTTATCGGCCTCATGGACAGCCGTCAGTTTCTGCGCATGGACACGGACCACAACACTGGCTCTCAGGGTTCGATTTTCCTGCGTGATTGTCACCTGACCGTTTAAGAGCGGCGTATAAAATCGCTCCAGCCTGGTCAATTCTTTCTCGATGTAGGATTTGATGCGATCGGACATATTGAAATGGTGTCCCGAAATCAAAACCTGCATGCCATCCCTCCCTTACTCCAAATAAAACCCGGTTTCCCCATCGCGTTCAATCCCGTTTCACAGCAAATTTACACGGGGAATATATGCCAAAATCCGCCACCTGTCAAGCCTGTCCTCCCCTCTTCAGCAGGGACTTCCCGCTTGACTTCCCCTCCCCAAAACGCTATACTCTCAGCGCGACAAATGTCTTCTGTTTTCAGAAGCTGTCTTAAATCCCCAGCGATCTTTGCGCGGCTGCGGGCTGGTGCTCCCCCACCGCGCCCCACACACATCTCGCCTCCCCCGGTTTGGGGCGGGGGGGAAGGGGCTTTTCCGCGCAGATCCCCCAAGCACCATCGTCTCGTGGATCCATAAGCGTCCGCTGGGCACAACCGCCTGCTACCACCAC
>JAAXHW010000051.1:24960-36690 GCA_012270675.1 Candidatus Latescibacterota bacterium
GCCGAAGGCATGGGAAGGGTGGGGAGGGGTTGCGGATGACGGAGACCCAAAGCCTATTTTCCAAGCAGCTCCTCACACTCCGGGTGCAATACGATGGGATTTACGCTTGGTCTGTTCATTGCCTTTCTGATTTTCTTTTTCGGGAGTCGCTTTTTTGAGCGCCGCAACCTCCCGGCGCCCCTCGACAGCCTCCGCATGGGACGGCTGCACCATCTGCTGCTGGGCATCTTTATCGGGCTGTTCTTGCCTTCGGATAACGCCCTGGTCCACCTCTTTGAAGAACTCAGATACAGCCTGGCAGGAATCGCGCTGGTCTGGTTCGGATTTCAAGCCGGCCTCAATTTTGACCTCCAGAGGTTTCGCACGCACCCACCCCGTCAGCTCCTTTCAGAGACAATACAGGCAGCCGGTACGTTCCTGCTGGTGTTTCTGGGCGTCATCGCCATAAAGCCATTGTTGCACACCTACCTGGGCGTGGAAAAAGACATCGCCCTGGTGGCCCTCCTGCTTGGGGCCTTTGCAACAACCCTCCGCACGCCGATCTTGCACCGGCGAAAAAAAACCTCATCCCCCCCCGTTTGCGCCAATCCGGTCGGCCTCATCCTCTTTGGCCTGCTCTTCCCTCTGGTGGGGGAAAACACTGTCCTCCGGCTTGGCCCACTTACCGTGGTAGGTTACGCAAATACCCTCGCCATCCTTACAGTGCCGGGACTTCTGTTGGGCATCACACTCGATTTCATTTTCCACGCCCACAAAGCGAGCCTCAGATGCATCTATCTATCGGTGGGGATGATCGCTGCCATAGGCGGTCTCTGTCTACCCCTTCAGACCCCCGGCATTTTCGTCGGATTTATAGGAGGGGGGTGGCTGATTAATACAACCGTTCGGCGGCGGGAGGTCCTGGAACTGACCGAACGCGCAGGGACCGTTGCAGAACCGATCTTCTTTATGCTCCTGGGCAGTATTGTGGTTGGTGGTGAAGCGGCCTTTTTCAGACCCGATCCCCTCGTTCTCTTCACCGTCGGCCTCTTCCTGATGAGAGGCCTGATCAGAATGCTGGGCGTCGTTGTGGCCTGGCACATTTCGGACCGCAACCGGACCTGGCAGAATCTCATAGATGTGGGATGGTGCCCTCTGGGCACCCTCTCGGCTGCCCTCATCGTTCAGGGCCTTTATCTGCCGCTCCGGCTTACCCACAATACCCTGATAGCAGGCGCCCTGTTCTCGGTGTTTTTAAGTCAGCTATTTTTCACCTCACCCTCCAGAAAAAACGTTGCGCCACCATCTCAGCCCGATTCCTTGCAGGCATAGTGCACATTATGCGAACGCTCTTTATCTGTTTTTTACTCGGCAGCCTGGTCTGGTTAATCCAGCAGGGACCGGCACCCTTCTCAGAACCCACGGCCTACCTGGGGATTCTGATCGTCCTTCCGGTCCTGGCATCGCGGGTGGCTGAAAAGGGCGGTCTCCCCCCTTACATCGGGGCCCTGATCGCCGGATTTCTGTTGGGACCAGCAGGCCTCTTCTCCAGGTCTGCGCTGGATGCGGTCCAGCCCTTTTCAGAACTCGCAACAGCCTGGGTCGGGCTCTATCTGGGCGCCTCCCTCTCCCCCTCGATCATCTCCGACAGGCGGTCTTTATATGCCGCATCTGCCGCGGTCATCGGGACGGTCCTGATCACCTCCACATTTCTGTTCCTCACCCTTGACTTCGTCCCCGTGCAGGCCCTCCAAATGGGGATTCTGGCCGCTCTGGCCGCCCCCTTTTTCACCCATTTCTCCCCGCCCGGCCCACGCAGAGCCCTGTCCTTTTCTCTGCTCACGACCGGCCTGGGCCTTGTGCTCTGGGGGATCTTCCAGGCCATCCACACGCCAGCCGTACCACCCTTTTCTCAACCGCTTCTGGCGCTTGTATTGTGGGGAATTGGCATTGAACTGGTCTATCGATGCGCACACAGGATGCGGACAGAGCCGGGCCGATACATCCTCTTTGGCGCCACAACCCTGCTCATCCTCATCGCATCCCGGAGCCTCCGGTTTTCACCCCTCTTTCTATCTTTACTCACCGGGCTGGCCCTCTCCCTCCGCTGTGGTCGGAACCGTGAACCCTTCCGCACCCTGGAGGGCCTGTCAGGACTGCTCGTCTCCCTCGTCCTGGCCGACTTTGCAGCCCGGCTCAATCCAGTCGGGATCTTGCAACTTGCCCCCTCCCACTGGCAGGTTCTCCTGATCTATGCCGCCTCCATGGCCGTTGGGAAAACGGTCGGAAGCATTTTGGGAAGCCGTCTGACCGCCAGTTCTTTCCGGGACTGGTCACAGATTTTACCCCAGGGCCTTCTGGCCGGCGTCCTCATGCCCCACGTACTCCCCCCCCAGAGATTCACCCCCCTCTCCCCTCCGGCCGCAATCGAAACCGGACTCATCCTCATCTGCGGCATCGCTATCCCAATCCTGCTCCGCCCGGTCTGGATGCTGGTCGAGAAAATAGAAATCAATCGGGTTCACTGAAACGGCCCCACAAGACCTTTTATATTGACAAGCACACGGTAGCTTCTTAAAATTAGTGGCCACGAAGGGCCGGGTGAAGTGTGGACCCCCAGCGAGACATTTTGGGAGACTTCTACGATGGAAAATGAGTTCATGGCGATTATCGAGCGGGACGGGGAATGGCATATCGCCTACTGCCCTGAAATTCCCGGGGCCAACGGTCAGGGCAAAACCAGGGACGAAGCCCGGGAGAATTTGGCTGAGGCCATAGCGCTTATTCTTGAGGACCGCCGTGAGGAGGGGTTGCGTGGCGTGCCCCCCGAGGCCATCCGAGAAACAGTCACCGTCTCATGAAACGGAGCAGTCTGCTCCGACACCTTCGGAGACACGGTTGTCATCTCAAACGCGAAGGGCGTTCTCACTCGCTGTTTGGCCCCGTTCCGCGCTCCCGCCCGACTGCCATACGCCTTCGCCCTGCCATGAATCGTGTGCTGCCCGGCTCCTGATCCGCCTGCCGGCCGGCAGGGAGACTCACGGAGCACCCCCCTTTGTGGTGGGGTAGTTCGCCCAGAACCAGGCGTTCCAGCCTTCGTAAAACACCCGGGTTCGGGTATACCCCATCTCTTCGATCACCAGCTGGGCAAAGAAAAAGCTGTCCCGGCAACTGATGCCGCTGCAATAGGCAATGATCCGGGTGTCTTTGGGCAGGTCGGCCAGCGCATGGTGTATGATGAGTTCGAATGAGGACACCGGAATATTCCGCGCGCCCGGAATGTGCCCGGCGGCATAGGCGCCGGGAGTACGGATATCGATAAACACGGCGTCTTTGCGGTCGAATGCCCGTTTTGCCTCGTCTAAGGTAACGCGCATGTCCTCCACGTGCAGGTTCCATTCGATCCGTTCCGACGGGGAGATCACACCGGGCGTTCGAAGCGGAATGCCCGCATCCGAAAAGGCATTGTAGGCAAACCCCGCTCCGGAGCCGATGAGAAGGACCGCAATAGCCTTTAACATCAGGCGGCCCACGCCCGCATCCACCCTTTCGGGTCTGTCTGTCTCCATCGCTCTTCACCACCTCCCTGAGAAAAAAGGCTTTTTATGGTACCGGGAACGTATCATCCGGCTCTCCGGAACAGGAGATGAGCACTGTCCTGATGAAGAATTTACACATAGGAAGCCTCCATCTTTCTTTATCGGCGGCACCCGCACCTCTTGTCTGCACCGCACTGTAAACGAAAACCGGAGCCGGCCGACCCGCACCAGGAAATCGGCGCGCCCCTCACCTCCATTCAAAATGCCGCAGCGTCCCAATCCATCCGCCTCGCCTCACCCCGCAACGGCTCGTCACGCACCACCCAGGCGCCAGACGACCATTCACGACAACTGATCGTGTTTAGATCCCGCAGGGGCTCCGTCAATCGCCTCCCGAAACATCTGGGGAGGCGGCGCGCCGGATCAGACAGATCGGCACCACCAGAATCAGCAGCACCGATGAGGACACCAGCCCACCCGATGTGCCTATGGCCAGAGTGTACCAGATATCGGCCCGGTCGGCCTGCAGCAACAGGGGCAGAAAACCCACGACCGTAGTGAGGGTGGTGATGAAGATCGGGCGCAGCCGCTGGAAAGCGGCCCGGACCACCGCCTCTCCCGGGGACGACGGCCGGACCTTCAGCGCGCTGGAAATATGGTGGACCAGCAGGATGGCATTGTTCACCGAAATACCCATCAAAAGCAGCAGGGACGCATAGCCGCCCTGGTTGAAAGGCGCGCCGGACAGATAAAATCCAGCCCCCACCCCGATAAGGGCCAGGGGCAGAGCGATCATCACCAGCAGCGGGCGGGTCCAGGACTCAAACAGCGCGGACGTAATCATCCAGACCAGCAGGACCGAAAGCAGCACGATAAAAATTAGTTCCTTTTCCTCCTCTTCGCTGAAACCCGTCCAGATATAACCCCTGGTCAGGCTGTACCCGTATGGTATGGGCGTCTGCTCCATCACATCCTCAATCACCCTTTCCGAATAACTGAAATCCCCCAGGATCGTGAAGCCGACCTCTTTGAGGTAGCGCTGGTTTTCCCGTTTTATTGCAGGCCGCACAAACTGCTTCTGCAGACCGCTGACGTGGCCGATCCGGGCGGCATGGCCTTCCAGCAAGACCTGACTCAGACGGCGCAGGTCCGTGTGGCGCGCCGCTGTATCGGTAATGGCCGCCAGCGCCTCTTGTCCGTCCACGGAAAGCCGGGGAATGGAAGAACCTCCATCCAGCCGGGTGCGTATCTCGTCCACCACCTCGGCGTGATCCAGGCCCAGGCGCGAGGTCTTTGTATGGTCAATCCGGGCCAGCATCTCATACCGGGGGGGGCCGTACATCCAGTCCACTTGAATATCCCTGATCCGCCGGGAGCGGCGGTCTCTCAGGTGCTGGGCGATCCCTTCGGCAATTTCGCCCACCTGCCTGAAATTGTAGCCCTTGATCTCCAGCTGCCTGGACACAGTGGACCCGCCCCCCAGGCCCTTCCCCTCAAGTTCCAGGTCCCGACCCCACACCCGGTATCCAACACCGCCGATATTTTGCCCGTACGCGGTTAGGTGTTCGTGGAGCACATAGGGGATATTCGACGACCTGTATTCTTCCTTCAAGAGGATCTGAATGAGCCCGTACCGGCCGGAACTCTGGGTAATGATCCCCCGGATATAAGGAGAAAACTTGAGCAGCTGCTTTTCAATGCCCTGCAAAAGCCCATCCAGCCTGCTGATATGCGCATTGTGGGGCATTTCCAGGAAGACAATGAGCGAGAATCCCTTCACGATTTCCCTCATAGTATGCCTGTAGGGCGCTTCCTCCACACGGTGGGCCACATCTTTGAACAAAAAGTAGGTCGCGCCGCCAAAAATCCTGTAGATCACGGGTTTGACAAACCCGACGATCGGATTGCCCCACACCGCGTTGTAAAGCCGCGTGCCCCCATCCGAAAGCCTGCTCCAGACCGAACCCGGCTCTTCCTGCCGTTCATAAGTCAATACACGATCTGATGCAGCCATCGTATCCCTTGCAGCGAGCCATTCCCGGTATTCCCGGCGCGTCTCGACCTTCCCGGCAGGCGCGCTTACCCTCTCCACCATCGGCCCCCGGCGCTGGCCCACCTCTTCCGGCAAGAGCCAGAGGGGAAAGCCCACCATCCACGCCACCAGCCCCAGAACCCCCACCTTGTGTCGGACACAAAAAGCCAGAGACCGGCCGTAAAAGGCGTACAGGCGGCCCGCCCCGGGGGAGGCCGGCGCAGCCCCGCGCATGCTCCAGCAGAAGAAGGTCGAGATCAGGGTAAGCGCAATTAGAAGCGCAAGGACGAGCGTCAGGCCCAGAGACACCACAAAGGGCTTGAAATACCGCTGCAGGTCTTCGGAGAGAAAAAACACCGGCAGAAAAGCCCCCAAAGTCGTCAAATTGGAAACCGCGATGGGGTACATCACCTCGCGCAGCCCCTGCGCCACGGCCGCCTTCAGGTCTCCCCCCGGACCGCACTCCTCAGCGCGGCGGTGGACATAGTCGTAGACCACGATGGCATTGTCTATGATAACCCCAAAACCGATGGTAAAACCGGCCAGGGTCACCAGATTCAGGCGCATGCCAAAAAGGAAGAACAGGCTCAAGGCCCCAAACACGGACAGCAGGACCGAAGAGAGGATCAAAACCACCGTCTGGAAGCGCTTGAATATCCCCATCAGCACCAGGGAAATGAGCAGAACGGAAAAGGCCGAGCGGCGCAGCAGAAAGCGAAGGTCCGCCTCTATCTTTGCGCCCTCGTCGTTGAGCACCATGATCTCGATCCCGTCCGGCATCCGACCAGCCAGCTCGGCGATCTTCTCCCGCACCCGCCGGGAGGTGCGAATCATATCGCTGCCGTAGGCTTTCGCAACCCGGACGGCAACGGCGTTGCGCCCATTGATACGGTACAAAACCCGGGCATCCCCGGACCGATAGCGGACCGTAGCCACGTCCCCCAGGGTGAGGATGCGGCCCTCCCCTACCCGGTGCAGCGGAAGTCGCCTGAGCGCCTCCAGGTTCTCGAACCCCCCTTCAATCTGGATGCGGCTCAGTACCCCGTGCGCCCCGGCCGTCCCCAGGGAGCGGGTCTGCATGCCCTGCGACGCCAGGGCCGTCCTCATTTCCCTCATATCCATCCCCCGGCTCCGGACCAGGGCCTGATCCACCTCAATCAGGACGCCCTGTTCACCACCGCCCCGCACCGCGACCTCTTTGACGCCCGGAACGGCCAGCAACGGCAGCCGCACCTCGTCCTCCACCCGTTTGCGCAGGAGCGAGGGGTCCTCGCGGCCGTGAACCTGGAAAAGGATAAAGCCCCGCATATCGCGCAGCAGATCGGGCGCCGACCGCCGGACCAGCGGCCAGGAGACGCCCGGCGGCCTGTCCCGGAAGAACGCGTAGATCCTCTCGTTGAGCTCCGGCTCGGCCCACTGCAGGTCAGCGTCGCGGGCAAATTCAGCGGTGATATGGGCACCCCCCTCCCGGGTGGTGGACCGCAACGCCACCACGTTGCGCACCCCCCGCACGAGCGACTCCACAGGCGCTGTGAGCCTGGATTCGATGGTGACCGCCGACGCCCCCGGCCAGGAAAGGCTCACCGTGAGTTGGGGCGCGCCCACTTCCTCGGAAATATCAATAGGAATGAGCGGAAAACAGAGCAGTCCCAGGGCCAAAACCGCCGCGCAGGCCACGCCCACGGTCACCGGCCGGTCCAGCATCTGGTTCGCCATTCCCGCCATGCTCAGTTTCTCTCCCTCATCACCACCGAGTAGATGATGGGAATCACAATCAGGGTCAGCAGGGTGGCCAGGGAAATACCGCCCACAATGGCCCAGGCCAGAGGACGCCGCAGCTCCGCCCCGCTGCCGCTGGACAGGGCCATGGGCAACAGGCCGCACACCGTGGTAAGCGTTGTCATGCAGATGGGCCGGAAACGCTTCTGTCCGGCTTCCACAATGGCCCCATGCAGGTCCCCGCCGGCCCGGAAGCGACGGTGGATGAAGTCCACCTTCACAATCGAGTCATTCACCACGATCCCCACCAGCACAATACACCCCAGCAGAGACATGATATTCACGGTATTGCCGGTTAACCACAGGCTGAAAACCACCCCTGTGGACGCCAGAGGCGCCGCGGTCACGATCACGAAAGGAACAAGAAGAGACTCGAACTGGGCGGCAAGGATGAAATAGACCAGGATCACGGATATGGAGAGAATCGCGTACAGGTTCCGGTAGTGCTCCTGCATCTCCGCAAACTGTGTGTCAACCTCAACCCAGTACCCCCCGGGGACGTCCAGGCGGTCCAGCAGCGCGACAACATGAGCCCTGGCCTGCGCCCGGTCCACGCCCTGAAGCCCGGCCGTGATGGTCACGGTGCGGGCCTGATCCTCCCGATGGATCTCCTCGTAGCCCTGACCGGGTTCGAGACGGATCAGTTCGGAAAGGGGAACGTGGATGGTGTGGTCCCGTTTCCGAACGGGGTACTGCATGCGCAGGATGCGCCACAGATCGAGTTCATCCTGACGCTCGGCCAGCACACGGATGTCGATACGCTCGACAAAATCGACGAACTGGGTGGGCGTGCTGCCCTGCATCTGCCGCTCGATGAAGCGGGTGAGCGCCTCAGGGCGGATGCCGTAGCTGACAGCGGCGTCGCGGTCCACCCGGATGTTGAAGGCCCGTTTGCCGGCCCGCAGATCGGATTGCACGTTCACAAAGCCCCGGCCCTGTCCCATGAAGTCGACGATCCGCCGGCTCAGCACGGATAGGGTGTCCAGCCGGGGGCCCACGATTTTCAGGCTGAACACAACCTGCCGCCTTTGAAACAACTGCTCGAAGACCGACTCCGACTGAGAGAGCGCCAGGGTCAGCCCGCTGAAATCTGCAAAAACGCTTTCCAGCCTTTGGGCAACCTCCGCACCCTTCGCGCCTTCCTCCAGCTCAATATCCAGCACAGCCTTGTTCAGACCCGGCTGATGCCTCCCACTCAGGATCTCCCGGGTAATACCCACCGACGCCAGCACGGACCCCACCCCGTCCTCTTGCAGCAGGCGGTGCTCCAGCCGGGCAACCTCCGCCGACGTGGCCGCCAGACTCGCCTCTCCGGGCAACTCCGCCCGAACCATCAGGCGCCCCCTGTCCACGGCCGGCATGAGCTCCCGGTCCAGCGTCAAGGCCGTCCACCCACTCAGCAGAAGCAGCACAAGCGCCGCACAGACCACCTTCCAGCGGTGGCGCAGCGCCACGGCAAGGGCCTGTTCATAAAGCCTGAAAAAACCGCCCAGCAACCGCTGAAAGAGGTCGATGCTCAGCACCAGCGGAGCCAGACTCCCCCGGCCCAGCCAGTAGAAAAGACGGAAAGGCCGGCTCCTGACGGGCCCCGGCTTCCAGTCCCTGGAAGAAAGCATCGGCAGCAGGGTAACCGATACGATAAGAGAAGCAGCCAGCGCCAGGGAAATGGTAACGGCCTGCTCGTAAAAGAGCGCCCCGGCCATCCCCCTGATGTACACCAGAGGCAGAAAAACCGCCATGGTGGTCAACGTGGAGGCGGTGATGGCCAGGCCCACCTCATCGGTGCCCCGCACAGCCGCCTCGCGAGGGGTGTTGCCCATCTCCCGGTAGCGGTAGATGTTTTCCAGCACCACAATCGAGTTGTCCACCAGAATGCCGATACCCAGCGCCAGCCCGCCCAGCGACACGATATTGAAGTGGATATCGAGGAAGTACATGCAGATGAACGTCGTGATGATCGATACCGGTATGGACAGGCCCACGATAATGGGATTTCTAACGTCGCGCAAAAAATACACAAGGGAGATAAAGGCAAACACCCCGCCCAGGTAGAGCGCCTGTAACACGTTGTCAACCGATTCCCGGATGAACTCGGCCTGGTCGAAAACCGGCCGCACCTCAAAATCGGGATAGTCCAGAGAAAATCGGTAGAGATCGCCGTAGACCTTCTCCGAGGTCTCCACCGTGTTGGAACCCGCCTCCTTGAACAGATGCAAAGTAATAACTTCACGGCCGTTCAAACGCGTATACCCGCTCCGTTCCTTGTAACCCTCCTCAACCCGGGCCACCTCCTCCAGGCGGATCAGGTTGGGCTCCAGCCGTATGGGAATCTGACGGATCTCTTCGACCCCGGTGAATTCCGCCTGTATCCGGAGAGGAAACCGGGAAAAGCCGTCCCGGATGGCGCCGCCAAAGCTGACCACATTGAACCGTTTGAGGCTCGCCTCCACCTCCTCAAAGCCAATGTTGTAGCGCCGACACTTCCGCACATTTAGATGGACCTGAATCTCCCGGTCCAGACCGCCGGCAACCTGCACGTAGGCCACGCCGTCAATCTGTTCCAGGCGGCGTTTAACAACGGCTTCCGAGACCGCCTTCAATTCCATCAGGGCCTCGTGATAGTCCCGGGTGGACTGGGGATGCTCAATCCGGTCCCCGGTGACAATCAGCGTCATAATGGGCGCGGCGGAAGGGTCGAAACGCAAAATGGTAGGACGTCCGGCACCCTGTGGAAGCCTTCCCTGGTCCAGACTGCCGCGCACCTGAATAAAACTTAGGTCCATGTCGCTGCCCCAGCGGAACGCCACATCCACAAACGAAAGGCCCTCCCGTGAAACCGACTTGAGACGACGCACGCTGCTCACGGCGCTCAGGGCGGCCTCGAGAGGGCGGGTGACATGCTCCTCCACATCGCGGGCATTCATGCCGGGGCACTCGGTCCGCACGATGAGCCTGGGCACGTCGATATCGGGAAGGAAATCCACGCTCAACCGCAAGAGCGAATAGACACCCAGCATCATCGCGGCCAGAAAGCAAACCGTCGTGGCAACCGGCCGGTGTACCGCAAAGGTTACGATCCGCACGGGCGTTGGACCTCAGCGCTGGACCACCACCACCCTGGCGTCGTGGGCCAGATTAAAATGTCCCGATACAATCAGTTCCTCGCCTTCTTCCAAACCCTTCTTAATCTCGATAAATTCGTTATTTTCCAGCCCCGTCCTGACGTAGCGCCACTTCGCCAGACCGCCTTCGTGCGCGAATACCAGCTTGCGATCATCGCGGATCAACAGGGCGTCCCTCGGTATGAGAAGCCGTTTCTCAAACACCCTGGTCTCAACGGCCACCTGCGCGAACATGCCCGGCTTGATGCGGTGTCCGGGATTGCGCACCCGGATCTGGATACCGCATGTCCCGCTCTGCGCGTCTACCACGGGGCTGATGGCCCTGATCGTCCCGCTGAACTGCTCGTCCGGAAACGCGTGAAGCCGGATAGAGACGCCCGCGCCGACCCGCGCCAGATGCAACTCACTCTCCAGGATGCTGACCTCCAGCATCAAATAATCCAGAGCCACCAGACGCATCAACTTGTCGCCCTGTGTGACCATGCTGCTCTGGCTTACCTCGACGTCGGTCACATAAGCGTCAAAGGGCGCCTTGATGCGTGTGTTTGCCAGGTCCAGCTCAGCCTGCATCAGATCCAGCCTGGCACGGGTCAACCCGGTGTTGCTGGCCATCCATTTCTTGGGAGAATTCTCTGAAATCAGCGCCAGGGCTTCCATATCGTTTATGTCGGCGGTATCCGCCGTCGCTTCCATTTCTTCCTTGACGCGTCCCTCCCGCTCTATTTGGTTGCCCAGCAGGGCAATGGCGGCGTATTCCCGCAGGGAACGCGTCTTCTGGTCCTTCGCCTTCAGGTAGGCGATTCGGTAGGGCTCCGCATCGATCTTCAGGATGATGTCGCCCTCGCGGACAAAGCTGCCTTCCTCCACATTCAAACGGACCACCGGCCCTGAGACCTGGGCGATAATATGGGTCTCGGTCCGGGCCTTGAAGACGCCGCCTGAGGCAATCTTCTGCACAAGATCCCTCTTCCGCACCTCCTCTACCACCACAGGCGTCGCGGGCGCTTCAAGCTCGGGCAGCGCTTCGAGCGCTTCGCCCTGTGAGGTCCTGGATGAACTGAAAGCATACATAATCGCAAACACCGAAGCACCCAGCCCAAGCCCCAGCAAAACATAAAGTAGACGTTTCATATTATACTCGTACGTGTCGAACAGCGGTTGACCCCGTCCCGGGAAGGATTATAATCTCAACTTCATGACAATATTATATTAAAATACGGAAATAGTCGTGTTTGACTTGACTTTCGGTTTCCCTCCATACGTGATCGGTTTAGAGTCA
>JAAXHW010000052.1:0-20591 GCA_012270675.1 Candidatus Latescibacterota bacterium
CGTATCTCCAGGATACGGGCGGGTTCTCCCGCCTTGACCGCCACGGTTTCGCTCGCGCTCGGGAACTCACCAGGAATTTTAAAACAGCTTCTAAAGGGGGTGCTGGTGGCCGTCAGATATATTGCCATTGAAGGGGTGCCCGGGGTGGGTAAAACCGACCTTGCCCGTCTTTTGGGAGAGCGCCTGAACGCCCGTCTGGTGCTGGAAGACGCCCAGGAAAATCCCTTTTTGCCGCTGTTTTACGAGGAGCCGACGCACTATGGGTTCCAGACGCAGGCGTTTTTTCTGTTGAGCCGGTACCGACAGCAGCAGGATCTCCATCAGATTGATCTGTTGCAGTCGATAGTTGTAAGCAATTATCTCTTCGCCCGGGACGGGATTTACGCCCACGTGGTCCTGAACGATGAGGAGGTGTCGCTCTACGAACGGCTGGCCGAGAGCCTTCAGGAGAAGGCACCCAAACCGGACCTGGTTCTCTACCTTCAGGATTCGACCGCGCATCTGATCCAGCGGATTCGAAGACAGGGACCGGAGTACGAGCGGCTGATGACCGAAGCGTATCTGGCACGTCTGGTTGAGGCCTACAACCATTTCTTTTTTCATTATGCCGAAACCCCCCTGCTGGTGGCCAATGTTTCACAGGTCGATTTTGTGAACCGTCAGAAGGACTTAGAGGCGTTGTTGCGGCAGATCTCGTCTCCGCCGGCGGGTACACGCTATTACAGACCTATGTACGCAGGAGCACAGCCATGAAGACGGCTGAAGACATCCGGGCGGCGAAGGGCCGGTCAAATATTGCAATGTTGACGGTCTACGATTATCCAACGGCGTGTGCGCTGGACCGTTGCGGCCTCGATATTCTCTTTGTAGGCGATACGCTGGGGGAGGTGGAGCTGGGGTTTGCGCGGACGTCCGAGGTGACGATGGAAATGATGCTCCATCATTTAGGCGCGGTCCGGCGTGGGGTCAAGCAGACGCATCTGCTGGCCGATTTGCCCTACGGGAGCTATGCAGCGCCCGAGCAGGCCCTGGAGAATGCCCGGCGGTTGCTGGAGGCCGGGGCCGACAGTGTGAAACTGGAAGGCCCCCGCTACGATGTGGTGGAATATCTGGTTGCGCATGGGGTGGATGTGATGGGACATGTGGGCCTTTTGCCTCAAACGGCCCAAAGGTATGTCCGGCAGGGGACCAGGAAGTCTTCTGCCGCGCGGGTCGAATCGGAGGCCGTCGGACTGGCCCGCGCAGGCTGCTATGCCGTGGTGCTGGAATATGTTCCGACCGAACTGGCGCAGCGGATTACGTCCGCGATTCCAGTGCCCACGGTCGGAATCGGCGCGGGCCCCCACTGCGACGGTCAGGTTCTGGTCATTACCGATATGCTGGGCCTCTACCCCCGGGTACCGTCCTATGTGAGGAAGTATGCCCACCTGTATGAAACGATTGTCCAAGCCGGTGAAGCCTTCCGGGATGAGGTCAAGGAGGGGCTTTTCCCCTCTGGTGGGTCCGGGAAGGCGGTGAAGTCGTAATGGGCGATCTGAAGGTGATTCAAACCGTTTCGGACATGCACCGGACCGCCGATGAGATGCGGGCCTCGGGTTTGAGGATCGGCCTGGTGCCGACGATGGGATACCTGCACGGTGGGCATTTAAGCCTGATCCGTCAGGCGCGGCGGGCCTCGGACCGGGTGGTGGTGAGCATTTTTGTGAATCCGATGCAGTTTGGCCCTCAGGAGGATTATGCCACCTATCCCTCTGACTTTGAACGAGATGTAAAGCTAATCCAGGGGATGGGAGGCGATCTGGTTTACGCGCCTTCTGCAAAGGAGATGTACCCGGAGGGGTATGCCACGTATGTGGCGGTTGAGCGGCTTACTCAGCACCTTTGCGGGCCGACCCGGCCGAGACATTTCCGGGGGGTGACCACGGTGGTGACCAAGCTGTTTGCGGCGGTCAAGCCCCATGTCGCGGTGTTGGGGCAGAAGGACGCGCAGCAGGCGGTGGTGGTCCGACAGATGGTGCGGGATCTGGACCTGGACGTGGAAATCCGGGTTGCGCCAACAGTGCGGGAGGCAGACGGGCTGGCCAGGAGCTCTCGAAATGTGTACCTGAGCCCGGGAGAGCGGCGTGAAGCGCCGGTGCTCTACCAGGCCTTGCAGGAGGCCAGATCCTTAGTGGCGCAGGGCGAGCGGAGGGCTGCGGTCGTGGTAGAGGCGATGCGGCAGAGGATCGCTGCCCGGCCGCACGCGCGGATTGATTATGTTTGCGTGGTCAACGCTGAGGACCTAAGGCCGGTAGAGGCGCTTTCGGGAGCGGTCCTGTTTGCCCTGGCGGTGCGGTTTGGAAAGGCCCGGCTGATCGACAATTTTCAGGTTTCATTATAGGCTCTAAGTATAAGTTTTTGTTATCAGTAAGAATAAGGAGAAAAGACTTGACGTTGCCGTAAGAGTTCGTTATATTTTTTTTGTATTTCTTATGACTTTGTCCCCTGGTCATCTTCATAAAGGAGAGTATCAAATGGCTCACGAACTCCCTGATTTGCCGTACGCTCACGATGCTCTGGAGCCTCATATCGATGCCCGGACGATGGAGATTCATCACGGCAAGCATCACAATACCTATGTGACCAATCTCAATGCTGCGCTTGATGGACACCCCGATTTGCAGGCCAAGAGCATCGAAGATTTAATCACCGATCTGGACAGCGTTCCCGAAGATATTCGGACGGCTGTCCGGAACAACGGTGGAGGGCACGCCAACCACAGTCTCTTCTGGACCGTGATGCGTCCGGCGGGCGGTCCGGGGCCTTCCGACGCGCTTATGGATGCCATAAATTCGGCCTTCGGAAGCGCTGAAGCCTTTAAAGAGAAGTTTGCGACTGCCGCGACCACCCGGTTCGGCAGCGGGTGGGCCTGGCTGGTTGTGCAGGATGGAACGTTAGATGTTCTCAGCACGCCCAACCAGGACAATCCCCAGATGACGGGGGATGGAACGCCTATTCTGGGCCTGGATGTTTGGGAGCATGCATATTATCTGAACTATCAGAACAGGCGGCCTGACTACATTGAGGCCTGGGGGAACGTGATCAACTGGGACGAAGTGACAAGGCGCTTTGAAGCTGCAAGGTAAGGCGTTTGAACTGGCGTATTGAACCCTGTAGAAGAGAGGATATGGTAAATGGGGCTCAATGTTGGTGATCAGGCATCCGATTTTACCCTCAAGCAGAAGGTGGATGAGGGTCTGGAAGATGTGAGCTTAAGCGGTTATCGGGGGAAAAAGAACGTGGTGCTGCTGTTTTTTCCCCTGGCTTATACCTCGGTCTGTACCGATGAGATGTGTTCGGTGAGCGGAGGGCTGGCCGAGTATGAAAGCTTGGACGCTCAGGTTCTGGGCATCAGCGTCGATAGTCCCTTTTCGCAGGAAGCCTGGGCAAAGGAGAACGGGATTACGATCCCTCTGCTGAGCGATTTTAACAAAGAGGTAAGTGCGAGCTACGGGGCGCAGTACGAGGATCTTCTGGGGTTCAGGGGTGTGGCCAAGCGTTCGGCATTTGTGGTGGATAGGGAGGGTATCATCCGCTATGCGTCCGTATCAGACGATCCTACGGCGCTGCCCGATTTCGAGGCGATCAAAGCTTGTCTGAGGTCGCTCAATTGAGCTGGTCGCCCCCTTTTGAAGCGTACGATAAGGAGGTTGATTTGAATGGTCACACTCACGGAGTCTGCCGTTGATAAGATCAAAGAGCTCTTGGGGCGTGAGGGGCATTCGGATTACGGCCTTCGTATGAAGGTGGTGGGGGGCGGATGCTCGGGCTTGCAGTACCAAATGGGCTTTGAAGAGACGCCTGGTGAGGACGACGATACGGTTGAGAGCGGCGGCGTGAAGGTCTTCATCGATATGAAGAGCGCACTCTACCTTGCAGGGTCCGAGCTGGACTACGATGACGGGCTGATGGGGTCGGGCTTTCAGGTGAAGAACCCCAATGCCACCAATCAGTGTGGCTGCGGGGAGTCTTTCAGTGTATAGATAATGGGCGGATCAATTTATTTTTCGCGTGGTCTGGCGTTTCCGCCCTCTGCATTCTGGAAGGGAGGGGTCTGTAAAGGCTCCTCCCTTTCGAGCAGTTTTGGGGGGTTGCTCAAGGTGGGTTTTGGGGATATGATTTTTTTGCTTTTAAGATCGTTGCTGCCGACGCTCAGGCGGTGTGCAACGATTGGGTTTCGTTTTTTTCTGGAATTCATCTCCGGCTTCTTTCCCCGGGATCTGGAGGCGACGATGCGTTGCCGGGCTGTGGAGGGGTGGGTGGGGCGAAATATTAACCTGGACCTTAAGACTGGATATGGGAGGCTCCAATGTTACTGGATTGGATATGGGAGGCTCCAACGGTACTGGCACCCTATTCAATGTGGTTTGCAGCTGCCGGTGCCTTCCTCCTCTTTGGACTTGGATGGTTTTTATGTGCCCGGGTCAAGGCTCGGAAGATCTGGGAAATCGAGCAACAGACCGAGCGGCGGATATCGAAACTGGTTGAGAAGGCGGATCGAGAGCGAAAGGCCGCATTCCTGGAAGAGAAAAACAAGTGGTATGATTCCAAGGAAAAGTTCGAGCGGGAATTCGATCAGAAAAGGCGGAACCTGAATCGGTTGGGCGAGGCGTTAGAGGAGAGGGAGAACGGGCTTGGTGAGCAACTGGAGTCCAACCGGCAGCGTGAGAAGGCGTTGGACCGGTCGGAGCGTGAGATGCGGCAGCGCGAGGGCCGTCTGGAGCAGCAGAGTCGGGAACTGGACCGGGTGCTTGCCGAACAACGCGCCCGGCTGGAACGCATTTCGAACATGAATATCGAGCATGCCAAAGAGATGCTTCTGGAGAATCTGCGGTCTGAGCTCCAGCATACCGCCACTGCCATTGGGATGGACGTCATCGAACAGGCGAAGGAGCGGGCCGAACGGGAATCCAAGCATATTATCGCACAGGCCATTGAGCGCTGTTCAACAGATCAGACGGTGCAGTCTTCTATCTCGGTGGTTGCCCTTCCCGATGACGATATCAAAGGGCGGATTGTTGGAAAGGAAGGGCGTAATATCATCGCATTTGAAGCGGCCACGGGGGTCAAGGTGATTGTCAACGACACCCCAGAAGCGGTTGTCCTGTCGAGTTTTGATCCAGTGAAGCGGGATGTCGCCCGGCTGGCTATGGAGGAACTGGTCAAAGAAGGCCGGATTAATCCAAGCCGGGTTGAAGAGGTCGTGGCCGGCTGTGAGCAGCGGGTTGAGTCCCTCATTGAGCAGGAGGGGCGGCAGGCGGTCAAAGAAGTGGGCATTGAGGATATGCACCCGGAGATTGTCAAGCTTCTGGGCCGTCTGAAGTATCGCACCAGTTACGGGCAGAGCCAGCTTGGACACTCCAAGGAGGTCGCCTTTCTGGCGGGTGCAATGGCTGCGGAGTTGCGGTTGAACGAGCGCCTTGCCCGGCGGGCCGGGCTGTTGCACGATATCGGCAAGGCGATTGTCGGGGTGGACCAGGAGGTGGAAGGTACGCACACCGATATCGGAGTGGCGTTGGTGCGAAGGTGTGGAGAGGCTCCCGAGGTAGAGAATTCGATTCTCTACCAGCATGGAGATGCCGAAGCGACGACGCCGATTTCATTCCTGGTTAAGGCGGCCGATGCGATCTCTTCATCCCGTCCCGGCGCCCGTCGGGACGATGTGGAAGGATACATCAGGCGGGTTCGGGACTTAGAAGAGATTGCTCAGTCCTTCGAGGGGGTCAGGGATGCCTATGCGATCAACGCTGGCCGAGAAGTACGGGTGATGGTGAATGCCGGCCGGGTGGACGACGAGAAGGCGAAGACGCTTTCTTTTGAGATTGCCCAGCGCATCCGCGAGGAAATGACCTATCCCGGGCAGATTCAGGTTACCGTTATTCGACACACCATTGCAACAGAGTGGACCGGCCGGTCCGGTAAACGCCGTAAGAGCAGGTCCAGAGGCCGAAGAGGGAGACCATCGTATGAAAAGAGTAGGTCACGAAATGGCGCTGACCGAAAAAATGTACCTTCCGGCAATCACAAAGGGGCTGTCGTTGACCTTCAAGCACCTGCTGGGCAAGAAGATCACGATGCAGTACCCGGAAGAAAAGTGGGAGAAACCGGAGGGATACCGCGGGCTGCACAAGCTAACGAAGGATGATCAGGGACGTCCCAAATGCGTGGCCTGCTATATGTGTGCGACGGCCTGCCCTGCAGAATGTATTGCCATTGAGGCCTCTGAAGCCCCCTGGCCCGACCGTGAGAAGTATCCGAAGCGGTTCGAAATAGACATGCTCCGGTGCATTTTCTGTGGCATGTGTGTGGAGTCCTGTCCGGAAGACGCCATTGTGATGACCGAACGGTCGGAACTGGCAGCGGAGAACCGGGCGGATCTGATTTATACCAAGGAGATGCTGCTGGCTGTTGAAGACCGTGTGACCCTGACGCCCACGCGGAAACCGCTTGAAGATGCCCATTGAGTTCCCCAAAGGGGGCGGGGAGCAGCGCGATGCCCGATGCGTATACCGAGATTGTCCTGGATCATTTTAAAAATCCTCGAAATGTCGGTATGCTGCAGCATACCGACGCCGTGGGCAGAGTTGAAAATCCTGCATCCGGGGCTTCGATCGTGCTCTACCTTCAGATCGTGGATGAGGTGGTTTCCCGGGCCACCTTTCAAACCCAGGGCTGTACCGCGACAATTGCCGCCAGTTCTGTGCTAACAGAGATGGCGGTGGGGCGGAGGGTGGAGGAGGCAGAGGCAATTTCCCGGGTGGAGATAGAAGGGGCTCTGGGCGGGTTGCCACCCACGCGAAGGCATGCGGCTGCTCTGGCTGAGGATGCCGTCCGGGCTGCGGTTGTGGACTACCGGTTACGGGTTCAAAGCTGATCTGTTGGCGCAACGAAGGGAAGGGCAGGGCACGCCTGTGTCCTGCCCTTCTGTGGTTACGTTGATTGTTCGCGGTGGTCGTTGATTCATTACCAGGGATATCGGGCAATGGCCAAAGTGGATGCTGCGAGAACGTTTCTGACCACGCAAATCAAGGCGCGGGCCCGTGAACTCGGGTTCGATCCGGTGGGCGTGGCTCCGGCAGAGCCCCCCGAACACTGGGCGTTTTACCTGGACTGGGTGGCACGGGGGTACGCCGGAGAAATGGGGTATCTGGGCCGAAATCTGGAGAGGCGATCCGATCCGAGAACCGTGGTGCCGGGCGCGAAATCGGTGCTGTGTGTGGGGATGAACTACGAGCCCAGGGAAGCCCCGTCGCCTGTTGATGACAGACCCCGGGGGAGGGTTTCCCGGTACGCCCGGGCAGACGATTATCACGATGTGATGGTGGGAAGGCTCACCCGTCTGCTGGAGGAGATTCAGGCGCTGGCGCCTTCTGCTTCGGGGCGAGTCTATGTGGATACGGGGCCGGTGCTGGAGCGGGATTTCGCCGCGCGGGCAGGGATTGGGTGGTTTGGAAAGCACACCAATCTGATTCACAAAGAGAAAGGATCCTGGTTTTTCTTAGGGGAGATTATTCTCACCATAGACTTAGACTGCGATGCTCCGGTGATGGACCATTGCGGAACCTGCACTCTGTGTATGGAGGCCTGTCCGACGGATGCGATCCCGGAACCCTATGTGCTGGATTCAACGCGGTGTATTTCGTATCTTACCATCGAATTAAAAGGAGCCATTCCCAGGGAGCACCGGGTGCAGGTGGGGGACTGGATCTTCGGGTGTGATATCTGCCAGGAAGTCTGTCCGTGGAACCAGAAACAGGCCCGTCCGACGGACGAACCGGAGTTTCAGGCCCGGGAGGGGGTGGCATCGCCCGATCTGGCGGAGGTGTTGGGACTGGATCAGGCCGCCTTCAGCCGACAGTTTAAAGGCAGCCCCATCAAGCGGGCGAAGCGCCGCGGACTGCTGCGGAATGCTGCCGTAGCGCTGGGGAATACAGGGGGCGTGGAGGATGTTCAGGTGCTGGTAAAGTCGCTGCGCGATCCGGAGCCCCTGGTGAGGGGGCATGCGGCGTGGGCGCTGGGACAGATCGGAGGCCGTGAGGCGAAGAGGGCCCTGCAGGAGATGCTGCTGCAAGAACCCGATGATGAGGTCTGCAGGGAGATTCAGGTGGCGCTGGAGACGCTTTGAAGAGGGTGTGCGGACAGGTCCTGAGGGAAGACAACCAGAGGGATATAGTGTGGCTGAGGTCGAACTTTTAGAGATTGAGCAGAGAGATCGGCGCGCTCTTGAGACGGCCTCCGGACAGGCCGGGGGCCGGCAGGTTTTTATCGAGACGTATGGTTGCCAGATGAATCTATCGGATTCTGAGTTGATGATGGGGGCACTGCAACAGTCGGGATACCGACCTGCTCCCCGGCTTGAAGACGCCGATGTGGTGCTTCTGAATACCTGTGCCATACGGGAACACGCACAGGAACGGGTGGTGGGCCGGCTGGCCCAGTTGAGCCGACTTAAGATCAAACGGCCCGATCTGGTCCTGGGGGTCTGCGGTTGTATGGCCAAACACCTTGCGCAAAACCTCTTAGACCGTGCGCCCTATGTGGACCTGGTGGCCGGGCCCGATTCCTACCGACGCCTGCCGGAGTTGATCGCAGAGGTTTCCGGAGAACCGGCACTGGACGTGAGGCTGGACCGGGATGAGGGTTATCTGGGACTGGACCCGGTGCGGAGGGGAGGGACAAACGCATGGGTGACGATTATGCGGGGGTGCGACAAGTTCTGTACCTTCTGTATCGTCCCCTACGTGCGCGGTCGGGAGCGTGGCGTGGCGGCGGCAGAAGTCGTGCGGCAGGTGGAGGATGCGGCGGCGGCGGGATTTCAGGAGGTGACGCTGCTGGGCCAGACGGTGAATTCGTACTCCGACGCGCGGCACGATTTTGCCGATCTGCTGCGGATGACCGCCCGCGTGGACGGGATCCGGCGCATCCGGTTCACTTCGCCCCATCCGAGCGATTTTTCGGAGAAGGTCATTGAGGCGATGGCGGAGGAGGAGAAGGTCTGCCGGTTTATCCACCTGCCGGTGCAGTCGGGATCGGACGCGGTGCTGAGAGCGATGAAGCGGACCTATACGGTATGCGAATACCTGGACCTGGTGGACCGGCTGAGGGACGCGATGCCGGGGGTGTGCCTTTCGACGGATGTGATCGTGGGATTCCCGGGGGAAACGGAGGCGGATTTTGAGGCCACGCTCGCGTTGATGCGAACGGTGCGCTACGATTCGGCGTTTATGTTCAAGTATTCCCCCCGGAAGGGGACGGTGGCCTATCGGGAAATGCCCGATACGGTGTCCGAAACGGAGAAGGGGCGCCGGCTGGAAGCGACGATCGCCTTACAGAACCGGATTTCCGAGGAGATCAACCGGACCTACGTCGGGCAGACACTGGAGGTGCTGGTGGAGGGGGATGCTCGGAAGGGCGTCGGGCAGGCTGCGGGGAAATCTGACGGGTTTAAGACCGTGGTGTTCCCCCGGAAAGGGGTTCGGGACAATACGTTTGTGGATGTGGAAATTACCGGCTCGACATCGCGTACGCTGATGGGGTTGCTCACAGATGCGTCCATCGGGGAATGTCCATGAGGTTTGAGATCGAAAACCAGAATCCAAAGCCCGGCCGTCGGCTACCGGACTGGTTTCGGGTGCCTGCGCCCGGGAACACAGGCTACCGGAAACTGAAGCGGATGGTGGAGGACCTGGACCTGCACACGGTCTGTGAGAGCGCGCTGTGCCCCAATATCGGGGAGTGCTGGGGGGCAGGTACGGCCACGTTTATGATTTTGGGGAATATCTGCACACGAAGCTGCGGGTTTTGTGCGATTCAGACCGGGCGTCCCCAGGGCCTGGACCTGGAGGAGCCGGGGCGGGTGGCCGAGGCCGTGCAGTACCTGGGTCTCCAGCATGTGGTGGTGACGTCGGTCAATCGGGATGAACTCCCCGATGGGGGGGCTGCGATTTTTGCGGAGACCATCCGGGAGATTCACCGGCTCTGTCCGGAGACGAGCGTGGAGGTGCTGGTTCCCGACTTTCAGGGCAACTGGGAGGCCCTGGGGGTGGTGATGGCGGCGGGACCGGAAACCCTGAACCACAACCTGGAGACGGTGCCGAGGCTCTACCGAATGATGCGCCCCCAGGCCAGGTACGCGCAGTCTCTGGAGCTGTTGCGGAGGGCCAGGGAGATGCGGCCCGATATTCTGACCAAGTCCGGCATTATGGTCGGCGCCGGGGAGACGCTGCAGGAGTTGCATCAGACGATCCAGGATATCGCTGTTCAGGGGACAGATATTCTGACGGTGGGGCAGTACCTCCAGCCCTCTCCCGGACATGTGCCTATTATGCGATTTTACCATCCAGATGAGTTTGTGGCATTGAGGCGGTTTGCCTGCGGTTTGGGGTTTCGGCACGTGGAATCGGGGCCTCTTGTGCGGAGTTCCTACCATGCGGCGGAGCAGGTCGAGAGGATTGAAGAGTGAATATTGCTGAATGTTGAAAAATCTTCAATTGTCAATTACAGAGGAAGGTGGACCGTGTTTGGCCTGAAGGGGTGGAGAGAAAAAAAGGAGGTTGAAGACCAACGGGTCGAGGATGGGTTCGTCCGCGTGGCATCGGTTGCGGAGGTGCCTCCAGGCAGGGGGAAGGTGGTGATGATGAGGGGACGGGAGGTTGCCCTGTTTAATACGGACGGCCGGTTTCATGCCATCGACAATATCTGTCCGCACAGTTATCGTCCCATCGGCACACTGGGGTTCGACGGGAAGCTGGTGACCTGCCTCTGGCACGGTTTGACATTCAACGTAGAGACCGGTGAGTGTCCCGAAGCGCCCCATTATCGAGTGCAGCGTTACCGGGTGTGGGTGGAAAACGAAGATATTTTTCTGGTGCCGCCGGAGTAAACGGACAGATTCACCGGTGGGCCTGAGCTTTTATGTTGACTTCAATTCGCAACTTGAATAAATTGCCCTCAATATAGAGGATCGGATGGCGTAGTTCAGCGGGTGGAAAGGAAGGCGTTTCGCTGTGAGGGTGAAGACTGGCACTGTGTCAGGGGTGAAGACAACCAACGACTGCCTTCTCGACCCCGGTGGTTCCAGACCTGGAGGGTGAACATGAAAGCCGACCACGTTGTTTGGAGGGGCGTACTCCTGGTTGTCGTGGGGTGGTTGGGAGGGAGTCCGGCCGTTTACGGCCAGGGTAACCAGGCCGTATCCCAGGCTCCAGCCGGGTATAGGGACATGCCTATGGTGAGCAGCGGGGGGCTTCGATTTTTTGTTGATACGGCCGGCTTCCGGGGGCCGAAAGGCTATACGCGAGAGGAAGTCTATATCCTGATTGATGCCAAACAGCTCCAGTTTATTCCTGAAAAAAACTACCAGGTCGCGCAAATAGACCTGACGGTTACGCTGGCCGATTCGAGCGGTCGAACCGTTGAAACAGAGACGTGGACCCGCAACGTTTCGGTTCGGGTTCTAAAGGATATCCAGGGGGCGTTTGTGCCCTTCAGGGATGTTGCCCGGTTTGACCTTCCGCCGGGCGAGTATCGAATGGCGTGCACGATCGAGGATTTATACGGGGACAAGCAGGGAACATGCGAAGGCGTGTTGAAGGTTCCTGATTTTGAGGGGGAATCGCTGGTGGCCAGCGATATTCTGTTCGCAACAAAGCTGGAGCAGACCGACAGTGAGGGACGGTTTGCCAAGTATGGATGGAATGTGGTGCCCAATACAACCCGTCGCTATTTTGTCGGCAACCCCCTGCGGTTCTATTTTGAGATTTATAACCTTGCAATCCATTCCGACAGACCGGGCAACGCCTTTGTTCTGGGTTACAGTTTAAGGGATTCCTCAGGAACACCTCTCAGAACGTACCCCACCAAGCGGGTGATCAAATCCGGAAAGAGTATTGTGAAGATAGATACGCTGGATACCGAGGGGTTGGAGGGGGGCATCTACTATTTTCAAGTGGAAGCTTTCGACCGGAGCAGCCGGGAACACATCCGCAAGCATCGGATGGTTTTTATGGCGGCTCCACAACGGCCGCAGGAGATGACTCAGGAGCAGAAGGATCAGCTCCGGTTCTATAAGGATGTCCGCTATATTGCTTCGAAGAACGAGCTTGATACCTATAGCAAACTGGAAACTCATGAAGATAGTCTGCGGTTTGTGAGGATGTTCTGGAAGAAGCTGGACCCGACGCCGGGTACCCCGTTCAACGAGCGGGCGGCTGAACACATGCAGCGGATGCGCTACACGGAGAACAATTTTTCGGGAGGGCATAAAAAGCGGGGATCGGATACGGACAAGGGGCGGGTCTATATCAAATATGGCCCCCCTGACGATATTGCGCGCAATACCGGCGTTGGGCAGAAGCCGTACGAGGTCTGGTACTACGAGCGGCAGGGTCGCTGGGAGTTTGTCTTCCGGGATCGCCGGGGGGTGGGCACTTATGTCCTGGTACATTCGACGTATCCCGGAGAGATTTACAATCCAAGCTGGCAGGATGAGCTGTAAGGCAGGGGCAGGGACCGGGGGTCAGGTCCCCCGTCCTGCCGATCCGAAAGATTCAAACGAATGTCTTGTTGGGTATGCGCGTTACGCGCTGTCATTCTGAGGTATAAAGAGGGTTATGGCCGATCCGCGATTTCTTCAGGGTGAAGGAACGGGAATTTTTACTGGCAATGAACTGATTGTCAAAGGTGGCCTGGAGCATTGTATGGGGCTCTTGACCGGATATCCGGGGTCTCCAGTGGCAGAGGTGTTCGATGCGGCCGAACGCACCCGGGATCTGATGGTTGCCAAGGGCATTATGGTTCAGATTGCCAACAACGAGGCCTTAAGCGCCGCCCGGTTGAACGGCTCTCAGATGGAATCGATTCGGGCGATGGCAGTGATGAAGAGCGTGGGGGCGCATGTGGCTTCCGACGGCCTGGCCCTTGGGAATATGGCGGGGACGGCGCCTGGAGGGGCGGTGGTGGCTGTTTTTGGAGACGATACCTGGTCTGAGGGGACGCAGGTGCCGGCGGATTCCCGGTTTATTGCCAAGCACCTCTATATGCCGGTTGTAGAACCCAGTACCTTCCAGGAGATCAAGGACTGGATCGGGATTGCGTTTGAGCTTTCGGAAAAGACCCGGCTGTATATCGCTTATCTTGTGACGTCCAACCAGGTCGACGGCGGGGGGACGGTGACGGTGCAGCCCAATCGTTACCCCGAGCTTACGGTCAACACGCCGGTGACGATCGACAGCCGGTCGATTCCGCTGGACGACCGGGTGATCATTCCGCCCAGCACGGTGGCAAAAGAGGAAGAAGTCCTGTACAAGCGGTTGCCGGAGTTGCTTGAACACGCCCGGGACTACGGTTTGAATAAAATTCTCTACCCGCCGGCGTCCGGAAAAAAGCAAATCGGGTTTGTGAGCAGCAGCCTGGCCTACTGTTATTTAGAGCATGTGCTGACTCTGGTGGGGCTGGAGGAGACGATTCCGATTCTCAAATTCGGCGTGACGCATCCGGTAGACCCGGAGATGCTGCGGACGTTTGTGGGGCAGGTGGACGAGATTTACGTGGTGGAGGAGAAACGGGGGTTCCTGGAAGCGCAGGTAACGGTCGCCCTGCAGGACCTTTACCAGGATGGGAAGATCGGGCCGTTCCGGATCTGGGGCAAGCGGTTTCCGAATATGTGGCCGGGGTTTCCGGCGAGCAAGGGGATGAACCCTTCTATTATGCTGCGTATTCTGGCGCCTTTGCTCAAATCGCTGGATGATCCCACCGTGCCGGTAGATCGAGAACGGATCGACCGGGAGGTGGCGCTTATTGAGGCGACGGAAGGCTACGGTTTGAGGGCCGCGGCTCGAACGCCTTCGTTCTGTCCGGGCTGTCCGCACCGGGATTCGGCCAGTGTACTGAACCGGATGATCGACAATTTTAGCGATGCAGACTACATGCAGGAGCATCACAAGACAGATCCGATGGATCTGGTGTTTCACGGGGATATCGGATGTTATTCCCTTTTGAAGTACAAACCGTTCGACCGGTTGATGCACAATCTGTCCGGGATGGGACTGGGTGGGGGCACCGGGGCGGGGATCGACCCTTTTATCACCAACAAGCAGGTGGTATTTATGGGGGATTCGACCTTTTTCCACAGCGGGATGGCGGCCATTTCGGACTCGATCAAACACAACCAGGATATTACCTATGTGATTTTGGACAACAAGACGACGGCGATGACCGGACACCAGCCGACGCCGGGGGTGGATATCGATATTATGGGGCGGCCGACGTTTGCCCAGGATATTGAACAAATTGTCCGCGGGATGGCTGCTACGGAGGGAAAGGCGCAGGTTTTTGTTGTCCATATGAACCCAGCAGAGCGTGCAGGCTATCGGAAGACGCTGGAAGCGGCCCTGTTGAAGGATGGCGTGAAGATTGTTATCGCGGATAAGGAATGCGGGATTACCTATCACCGCCGGATGAAGGCTGAACAGCGCCACATTGTCAAGGAGAAAGGATTTCTTCCGAAAGAGGATCATATCAATATTACCCCCGAGGTGTGCGAGCATTGCCTGGAGTGCACAAGGGCGACCGGTTGCAGCGGGCTGGCGGTGGAAGAGACGCTCCACGGCCCGAAGATCGCCACGGACCTTTCGCTGTGCGTGGCCGACGGTGCCTGCACCAAGGTGACGGTTGCCAATGACGATAAGACCTGTCCGTCTTTTGAGAAGGTGCGTATTATCCGTACGCGGCCAGTGGAAACCCGGACGGAGACGATTGACCTGTCGGATCTGCCCGAACCCGAAGTCCGGGATTTCGATTCGACATGGTATGCTTATATCGCCGGGGTTGGCGGCATGGGCATCAATACGATTTCCGCGATTCTCTCGGTCGCCGGAGCAAAACAGGGGTATACGGTCCGGTTTACCAATAAGAAGGGGCTGGCCATCCGGAACGGAGCGGTTTATTCGCATGTGAGTTTTACAAAGGGCGACCGGGTGATTTCACAGCTGATCCCCTATGGACACGCCGATCTTCTTCTGGGGCTGGATGTCCTGGAGGCGGTGCGCGGGCTGGATGCCCGGGGGTACGGACGGGTTGCCAGCCCGGAACATACGACCGCCGTGGTGGAGACCGGGAAGCGGCACACGATTCAGACCCTGACCGGGGAAGATGATTTTGACCCGGCGGAACTGGTGGCGCAGCTTAAGAAGCATACCAGGCCGGAGACGTATTTCGGGATGGATCTGGGCGAGATTTCCGAGCGGTTTTTGGGAAACAAGATTTACGCCAACAGCATTCTGCTGGGCGTGGCCTACCAGCGAGGCGCGCTTCCGCTGGACCTTGAGAATATCCACTGGGCGATGAAGCAGAATATCGGGAAGGACCTGGAACCGAATCTGAAGGCTTTTGATCTTGGACGCAAGATCGCGCTTTCTCCAGAGGTTGTTGAGAAGCAGAAAGAGGAGGTGACCTACAAAAGTCTATCGGAGGACAAGGCCGGTATCCTGGAACGGTCCAGGGGCAAGAAGGTCAGTGCGGCCTATCGGGAGATTGCGACACGGGTGGAGGAGATGGACCTGGACGAGGAAATAAAGGTGCAGTTTGCGCTTGGGGTTTACGATTTGATCCAGTGGGGTGGGGTGGACTACGCGCGTTCCTACGGCGAACGGGTACAGAGGGTTTACGAGCTGGACAGTGCGGACTATGGTTTTGAGGCCACCGGAGAGGTCATCCGATATCTGGCCAGGGTGATGGCCTATAAAGATGAGATCTATGTGGCGCACCTGCTGACGAGCGAGGAGAAGCGCCGCCGGGATTACGAACGCTACATGATCGATCCAGAACGAGGGGACCGGATCTCTTATGTCCATTTGACCCGTCCGCATTTCAAGCCTTTCGGGATCGATGTCATGTTCGATCTGAAGTCCCGGGACTGGATGCTGAAGGCGATGAGGCGGATGGTGTTTTTGAGAAAGCTGTTCCCGGCCTGGCACAGGGAAGAGAAGGAGTACAGGGACTGGTACATCGACCTTGTGGACCGCTTCGACTACGACTGTGAGGAGAGGTACCGGGCCTACGTGCGTGTTTTTCAGCTGCCAGAGGAGGTCCGGGGATACCGGGAGGTGATCTGGCCCAAGATGCGGGCTGCCTACCAGATGGCGGAATTCCTGCTGGATGGGGAGGGGCAAGCGCCTGCGATTGATACCTACCTGTCGATCGAGCCGGTTGCCGAGCAGGTATGAAAATACAGCGGTCGATGATTGCCGGTGGGTCGTTTATGCGGGGTTTTGCCTCGCATTTTTTATTTGGAGGGCATATGCTCAAGGTCGGTGTGGTGGGGCTCAGGCGCGGCAGGGGGCTGTTTCGGGTGTTTCACAACCACCGCGATACGCAGGTGACCGCAGTATGTGATCTGGCGGTGGACCGGGCCGAGGAGGTGGCCGTGGCATTCGGCATTCCGGAGGTTTATTCGGATTTTGAGGCGTTTCTGAGGTCCGGGCTGGATGTGGTGGTGATAGCCACACCGGCACCCCTGCACGCGGACCAGTCGGTTCGGGCGATGGAGGCGGGTGCCCATGTGCTCAGTGAGGTGCCGGCCGCGTGGAGCCTGGAGGGGTGCAGGAGGATCGTGGAAACCGCCGAATGCACGGGGTGTGTTTATATGATGGGCGAGAATATGAATTTTTACCATTATATCCGGGAGTGGAAGGGCAGGGTGCAGGCGGGAGAGATCGGAGAGGTTTTCTATGCCGAGGCGGAATATATCCACGACTGTCGGAAGCTTATGCGGGATGCGCAGGGGGGCCTGACATGGCGGGCGGAGATGCCTCCGATTTATTACTGCACACACAGCCTGGGGCCGGTGCTGGATATTCTGGAGGACCGGTGTACCTGGGCCGTGGGGATGGCGACGGGCACCCATACCGAGCCGGAGCTGGGTTCGATTGATATGGAGGTAGGGCTGTTTCGAACGGCCAAGGGGCGGGTGATCAAGATTCTGTGCGGGTTTACGGTGACCCGGAAGCCGGCATTACACTGGCAGGTTTTTTACGGGACGGAGGGGACACTGGAGAACCGCAGGACACCGTGGGAGGAGGCAAAGGTATACCGGGCCGGGGACGAGAGGATGGGACCCATCCGGGCGGAGGCTTCAGATCCGGACGCCCCGCCGGAGGCGACTGCCGGGGGGCACGGGACTTCGGAGTACTACATGGTGGACGGGTTCATCCGGGCGGTGCTGGGAGGTACGCCGCCGATTGATGTGTATCGCTCGATGGATTACGCTGCGCCGGGGCTTTGCGCGCATCTGTCCGCCCAGCGGGGCGGAGAACCGGTCGAGGTTCCCGATTTCCGGTCGTGAGAAGGCTGGCTGGTAAAGGATGGGATTTCTGCTTGACCCCCCGTTTTAAATGCATTACCTTACACACTAACTTCAGTTTGCGGTCGTATACAATCACACGGTCTCCGGACAGATTTCAGGAGAGATCGTATTCTTAAATGAGGAGGGACTGCATTGGCTGCCAAACGATGGGAGACACACAACCCTTCCGGGAAAAGACGTGTGGTCGTTACAAAAGTCCTGCCCGGGGACCGCTGGCTGAAGATTCTGACCAGGGCGGGCTGCAGGGTTGAAGTTTGTACGTCCACGGATATCTTAAAGATTGGCGAGATTAAAGCGGCCATCGGGAAACAGTGCGACGGGGTGGTGGGGCAGCTGACGGAGAACTGGGGCAAGACGCTCTTTTCGGCGCTGAAGGCCGCAGGCGGCACCGCGTACAGCAACTATGCGGTCGGTTTCAACAATGTGGATGTTGACATCGCCACCGAGCTTGGCATCCCGGTGGGGAATACGCCGGGGGTGCTGACGGATACCACAGCGGAGATGGCGGTCTCGCTCACGTTCTCGGCCGCACGGCGCGTGGTGGAGGCGGATGCGTTTATGCGCGGGGGCAAGTACAAAGGCTGGTTGCCCACCCTGTTTCTGGGGGAGTTGATGAGACGGAAGACGGTTGGGGTTATCGGCGCGGGACGCATCGGTTACGCCTACGGCAGGATGATGGTCGAAGGGTTCAAGATGAACCTGATTTACTACGATATCTTCCAGAACGAGGTGCTTGAAAAGTTTATTCGAGAATATGGTGAATTTTTGAAGTCTCAGGGTGAAGACCCGGTGAGCTGCACCCGGGCCGAAACCCCCGAGGAGGTGCTCCGTAGGGCGGATGTGGTGAGCCTGCACCCCGTGCTGGATGAGACAACGCACCACCTGATTAACACCAAACGCCTTCGGTTGATGAAGAAGAATGCGATTCTGGTGAATGCAAGCCGGGGGCCGGTGATCGATGAGAAGGCCCTGGTTGCCCACTGTAAGAAGAACCCGGACTTCAAGGTGGGGCTGGACGTGTTCGAGGAGGAGCCCAGGATGAAGCCGGGGCTGAACAGGCTGAATAACGTGGTGATTGTGCCTCACATCGCTTCGGCGACCGACTGGACGCGGGAGGGGATGGCGATCCTGGCCGCCAGCAATGTGGCCGGGATTTTGAGGGGCTATCCAGTTTGGTCGGACCCCAACAGTGTGCTTCCGTTTTTAGAGAAAAATCCGCCCAAAGCGGCCCCGAGCATCGTGAATGCCAAGGAGTTGAAGCTGGAGACGCTCAAGGCATAGGTTTCCGACTGTGGTAGAAGAGATCAAGGCGGGCGGGCTGCTTCTGGCGGTCGGCCCGTCTCTTTTTGGTCAGCGCGCATGGGACTGTATGATTGAGGGATTGAACGTGGCTGAGCCTGTGCTCAATCGCATCCTTTCGGTTGCGCCGATGATGGACTGGACGGATCGTCACGAGCGTTATTTCCTGCGGTTGTTTTCCCGGCATATCCTCCTGTACACGGAGATGGTCACGACCGGTGCCGTTTTACACGGGGACCGGGAGCGGCTGCTGGGCTACGACACCCGGGAACACCCTCTGGCGCTGCAGGTTGGGGGGAGCGATCCCGAAGCCCTGGCCGAGTGTGCGAGAATCGGCCAGGATTACGGGTACGATGAGGTGAATTTAAACGTGGGCTGCCCCAGCGACCGCGTGCAGACGGGGCGCTTCGGGGCCTGTCTGATGGCCGAACCCGACCTGGTTGCCCGCTGTGTTGACGCGATGCGCCGGGCCGTTGAGGTCCCCGTTACGGTGAAGACGCGTACTGGTATTGACGACCGGGACTCTTATGGCGAACTCACGCATTTTGTGCAGACGGTTGCAGGTGCGGGGTGCAAGGTTTTTGTCGTGCATGCGCGAAAGGCGTGGCTGAAGGGGCTGAGCCCCAAAGAGAACCGGGAGGTTCCGCCGCTTCGATACGATAGGGTCTATGGGCTCAAGCAGGACTTTCCGGATCTGGAGATTGTGCTCAACGGGGGAATTCAGACGCAGGATCAGATCCGGGAGCACCTCGACGCGGTGGACGGGGTGATGATCGGGCGTGCGGCCTATCAGAATCCCTATTTTCTGGCTTCGGTGGATCAGGCGTTTTACGGGGAGAAGCGCCCCATCCCAACGCAGCACGAGATTCTGGAGCGGTTCATTGCCTATGTTGAGACGCAACTGGAACAGGGTGTGAGGCTCGGCCAGATGACGCGCCATATTCTGGGATTGTTCCAGGGTGTGCCGGGCGCAAGGGCATGGCGGCGCCACCTGAGCGAACAGGTCCACAGGGCGGGCGCGGGCGTCGAGGTGATCCAGAAGGCGGCGCAGCAGGTGGATGTATAACCGGGTTATGCGCGTTTCTCACACGCGGCGACCAGGTCGGATGAGGATACGGTATAGCCGATATTGAGCTCCGTGTCGACCACGGCGGCCCGGGAAAGCATGAGGTCTTCGGCGGTGTCCGCGACTTCGATTGCCGAGGTGCAGTCCCGGATGAGGATGATCTCGTAGCCCCGGTTGTGCATAGCCCGCGTGCCGTAGTCCCGGAAGGGGACGCACATGTTGGCGGCAAAACCGGCGTAGAAGAGGTGCAGGATCTTCCGGTGGCTCAGCAGCCGGTGGAGCTGGTCTCCGTTGACGATCACAAAGTCGCCGTCCCGGGGTTCGACTTCGGGAATGATGCGGCGGTTTTCGATGATGTCCTCAAAGACCTGGTCTTTGGGCTCTTTGGGACGCGTCCACTTTTCGTATTTTCCCGATTTCGAGCGAAACTCGGCGGGGGGCCAGTCGTCCTGGCCCTTCGCAGGGGCACTTTTCACTTCATTGTCTCCGGCGAACTGCGTCCACTGGGGGTACTTTTTGGCGCAGGCAGGACTGGGCGCGTGAATGACGGCAGCGCCAATTTTTCGGAAGGCTTCGAGTACGGGTCTGATGCATTCCAGGGTAATATCCCGGCCCCGCTGAAGGTGAGAGGTGACATAGTGGTCGCTCCAGACGTCCACCATGACCAGGGCGATTTCATCGATTGGAAGGGTCCAGTGGAGGGTGTTGTGCTGAAAGTCGGTCTCGGTGACTCTGGATATTTGGGGCAGATGGTAATATCTGACGTCGAGTTTCAGGGCTGTCATGGCGAGGTCCTTATCTGAGAAGCTGTCTTAAAATCCCCAG
>JAAXHW010000052.1:20605-47354 GCA_012270675.1 Candidatus Latescibacterota bacterium
GCGGGTTCTCCCGCCTTGACCACCACTTTTTCGCTCGCGCTCGGGAACTCACCAGGAATTTTAAAACAGCTTCTGAGCGTGGCGCTGAGTGGTCTTGAGGTGTGGCGGATAATATGTAAGACGCGGCAGACGGTGTCAAGGGGGAAGGAAGAGGGCCGGGAGAAGCGTTGATCAAAAAGGAGGATTCTGGATGAAACGGGAACATATCTGGGTGCACCACGAGTGGGACGCGACGACGAATTGGAAGCTCAGGGAGGGGGGATACGCCAATGTGTCGAGCGTGAAGCAGGGGGAAGAGATTGCCTTCCACATTTCGAATTCGCGGTCCTATTACGAGATTTTTATCTTTCGTGAGGGGGCGGAACGGGAACTGGTGAAGACGATTACCGGGCTTCAGGGGGCGCTTCAGGATGTACCCGAACTGGGATACCAGGATGGGTTTGGGTGGGCGCCGGTGGCTTCGTTCAGAATTCCGGAGGACTGGAAGAGCGGGGTGTATGTTGCGACCTTTTCGACTGCTCAGGGATTGCGGGAGATCCTGTTTGTGGTGCGGCCCAAATCCCCCTGTGGCTCCCTTTTGCTGACGGTTGCCACAAATACGTATCAGGCTTATAATAACGTGGGGGGGAAGTGTTTTTACGATTATATCTCCACGGACAGGCAGCACGCGAAGCTGGTGAGTTTCGACCGCCCCCTCCAGGCCGACTGCCTGGGCAATTTCTACATCTGGGACCAGTTTTTTACGTCGTGGATCGACGCTGAAGGCTATAGCGTGGATTACTGCGTAAACGGGGACCACGATGCGGAGCCGGATATTCTGACCCATTACAAGGCCAACGTTCGCTTTGGACACGACGAATACAACAGCCGGAACGAATGCCTCCAGCTGCAGGAATTTGTGCGGGACGGCGGCAATCTGATTCTGTTCGGAGGGAACTGCTTCTGCCAGGAGATTGAACTGCGCAACAACCAGCGGCAGATCTTTTGCGCCAAGCCTTATTATCACGATCGGCCAACGCCCGAGCGCCCGGAGACGTCGTTTTTGAATTTTATTGATGACCTGAGACAACGTACCATCGGGGTCTTTTATACGTCGTTCGTTCATACCAAAACAGACGATCCCAATGTGTTTCTTGCGCCTACGACCGAAGACTGGGGATACTACCGGGTTTGCGATCCGGACCACTGGGTCTTTGAGGGAACGGGCTTGAAAGCGGGAGATGTGTTCGGGCAAGAGGACTCCATTGTGGGCGTGGAGGCGGATGCGGCGGATCTGGTTTATGTTGATGGCCGCCCCCAATATACGGGTAAGGACGGGGTGTCCCGGGAATACAGAATTCTGGCGATTGCCGATTGTCTGGTGCCCGATGCCTCACACCTGACAAGAGCAGGGAATGCGCGCGGGATTGGCAGGTGTTATGGGACGGTTGCGATTAACGAGACCGAGTTCAAGGGGACCGTGTTTAATGCCGCGACCATTGAGTGGGGGCACGGCCTGTACCGGGACGACAGCGTCGTGGCGCGGATTACCCGGAATGTGCTGAACCGGCTGGGGCGCTGAGCGTTGAGCGGTAGAAACGGGAGCAGGCGATGCCTGTACGGGATGTCCACATTCAACTGGATCTGAAGGTTCCCATGCGCGATGGGGTCAGACTCTATGCCGCGATGTATCGACCGGCGAAGGGCGAGAGATTCCCCGTGCTGCTGATCCGGTCGCCCTACAGCACACAGCACCCCCGGTATGTGGACTGGGCCGTGCGGTTTGCGCAGAACGGCTATGCGGTGGTCATGCAGGACAGCCGGGGGCGCTACGAGTCGGAAGGGAGATTCCGGCCTTACGTCGACGAGGCCGACGACGGCTTCGATACGTATCAGTGGATCGGGGCCCAGTCCTGGTGCGACGGCAATATCGGGACGTTTGGGGTTTCCTATCCCGGGTTTACGCAGATTTTGCCTGCGCCTTTGCGCAGTCCCTACGTCAAGGCGCTGGTGCCGATTGCGAATCAGGAAGACAATTACGGCCACCTGCGTTACAACGGGGTGCTGCAGCTTCAGAACGCGATGAATTGGATCTGGCTGGGAGACCGGACCAACCAGAATGCGCCCAGAGATCTGATTGACTATGAGGCGGTCTACCGCAGGCTGCCGCTGATTTCCGCGATGGACGATATCGCGGACCGGCCGTTTTACCGGGAGGTTATCCGGCATCATGCATTTGACACGTTCTGGTCATCCTGCAGTATGAAAGGGAAGTACGGCGAGGTTGGGGCGCCCGCCTATTTCATCACGGGATGGTACGACAATCTGCTGCATGAGGGATTCAAATGTTTTACCGGCTGGAGGATGCAGGCGAGGGTGCCGGAGGTCAGGTCGCGGTCCCGGCTGATGGTGGGGCCCTGGACGCACTCGGGCATCGGCAGCGCCGAGCCGTTTGGAGATGTCGATTTCGGACCGGACGCGGCAGTGGATATGCCCGATGAGCACCTGCGCTGGTACGACCAGCGGCTGAGGGGGATCGATTCGGGGATCGACGACGAACCCCCGGTCAGGATCTTTGTGATGGGGGAGAATGTCTGGCGCTGGGAACACGAGTGGCCATTGGCGCGGACGGAATATACGAGATTCTACCTTCACAGCAGCGGGCGGGCCAACGCGTTGTTCGGGGACGGCGGGCTGAGCACCAAAGCTCCCGGAGACGAGCCGACCGATTCGTTCACCTACAATCCGGAAGACCCGGTACCCACTCTGGGCGGGCAGAGTATGTTTATTGCGAATACCGGTCCGAAAGACCGCAGGCCTGTGGAACGGCGGGACGATGTGCTGGTGTATTCCACACCTCCGCTCGTCGAGGACCTGGAGGTTACCGGGCCTGTGGAATTGACGCTTTATGCCGCGTCCAGCGCGTCGGATACCGACTTTACGGCAACGCTGGTTGACGTGCATCCGGGCGGCGCGGCGGTTCACCTCTGTGAGGGGATTGTGAGGGCCCGGTTCAGGGCGTCTTACGAGGTGCCCACGCTGATCGAGCCGGGCGCGGTTTACGAGTACCGGATCAGTCTGTGGGAGACGAGCAACCTTTTCAAGGCCGGGCACCGCATCCGTGTGGAGGTGTCCAGCAGCAACTTTCCACGGTTTGACCGGAATCTGAACACCGGTCAGGTCCCGGGGCTGGACAGCGATATGCAGGTGGCCCGGCAGACGATTTTCCACAACGCAGCCTGTCCGTCGCATCTTACGCTGCCGGTCATTTCCGGTGAAGCGACAAAACGGGTCTGGCACACAGATTGAAGATGACTGCCAATCAAGCTCCCATTAGAATCGGGGCCGATGTCGGAGGTACGTTTACCGACGTTATCCTGATGGATGAGAAGGGAAAGATCTGGACCCGCAAAGTGCCTTCCACGCCCCCGAGTTTTGAGCGGGCGGTGTTGGACGCGATCGCGTACCTGCTTCCCGCTGCAGGGGCTTCGGGGGCGTCTGTGAGCGATGTGGCGCACGGGACCACGGTAGCGACCAATGCTGTTTTAGAACACCGGGGCGCGAAGACGGCTTTGATTACGACCAGAGGGTTCCGGGATGTTCTTGAGCTCCGGCGCATTCGCGCTCCGCAGATGTACGATCTGTTTTTCGACAAGCCCCAGACGCTGGTCGAACGCTACCTGCGCTTTGAAGTGACGGAACGAATTTCCGCTACCGGCGAGGTGCTCGTTCCCCTATCGGAGTCCGAGCTGCACGCGATCAAGGCGGTGCTGGAGAAAGAGGATGTCGAGTCGGTCGCGGTATGCACGCTCCACGCGTACGCTTTTCCCCGGCATGAGATCGCCGTGGGCGATTTCCTGAGACGACACCTGCCGCAGGTTGCAGTTTCGCTTTCGTCCGAAGTGCTTCCGGAACGCAGGGAGTATGAACGTACGGCAACAACGGTGGTCAACGCTTATGTCCGTCCCGTGATGCAGCATTATCTGGAAGCGATGCACGGGGGACTGCGGGCGATGGGGATTGGAGCTCCGTTGCTGCTGATGCAGTCGGCAGGTGGGCTGACGCCGGAGGAAGACGCCGCCCGGCGGCCGGTTTACGTGCTGGAGTCGGGCCCGGCAGCCGGGGTGCTGGCGGCCGGTTTTACGGCGCAGCGGGTCGGCTTCCAGAATCTGATTACGCTGGATATGGGAGGAACCACTGCCAAGGCGTCTATGATAGAAGGCGGGCGCATCGCGTACAGCCCGGAGTATGAAGTGGGGGCTTCGGTGTCCGCCGGGAACCGGCTGGTGGGCGGGGGCGGAGAGTTGATACGTGCTCCGAGCATCGACATCGCCGAGGTCGGGGCTGGCGGAGGCAGCATCGCGTACCTGGACCGGGCGGGGGGGCTGCGCGTTGGGCCGCGCAGTGCGGGCGCAGTTCCGGGGCCGGTTTGCTACCGGCTCGGAGGCACCGAACCTACGGTGACGGACGCCGATGTCGTGCTGGGTTACATTCGTCCCGAAAAGCTGGCCGACGGGGAGGTGAGCGTGGACCTTGAGGCGGCGCGGCGTGCGGTATACGACCGGATTGCGGCCCCGCTTGGGATGGGTCTGCTCCAGGCGGCGGAGGGCATCCACCGGATTGCGAATGCCCGCACAATGCGGGCGCTGCGGGCGGTGTCTACGGTGAGGGGACGGGACCCCCGTGAATTTTCTCTGATGGCCTTCGGAGGATGCGGTCCGATCCATGCGGCCGGGCTGGCCCGGGAGCTTTTCACGCCCCGTATTATCGTGCCGCCGCTGCCCGGGTTGTTCAGCGCGCTGGGGCTGCTCTTTTCGGATATCGAGCACCACGAGGTCCGCAGTTGCCTGCTGTCCGGGGAGGCGCTTATGGCTGAGGCTTTGCAGAAGTACCGCGGGGAGATGCAACAAAAGGTGCTTGCCCAGTTCGAGGCCGAGGGCTATACAGCCGACCGGGTGACGCTGAGCTGCAGCGCCGACGTGCGTTTCAAGGGGCAGGCTTCGGAGATACGGATCGCGCTGGAAGGAGAGACGGTGACCGAAGATACCGTGCGCACGCTGTGTGTCGCGTTTGAAGCAGAGCACGAGCAGCTTTACGGCCATCGGTCCGATCCGGACATCCCCGTTGAGGTGGTTGCGGTGCGGCTGGTGGGCCGGGCAGGGGTGCGAAGGCAGGAGGGCGGGATCAGGCCAGCAGAACGGTCTGGAGAGCGGCAGACGAGCCGGCAGGCCTATTTCGGCAGCGCATGGGGCAGGATGGATACACCGGTTATTGCGCGTGGTGTGCTTGCTGAGCGGCTGGACGGTCCCCTCTTGGTTGATGAGTACGATTCTACGGTTGTGGTTCCGCCTGATATGCGTGTCTGGCTGGATGACCGGGGGCATATTGTGATGGCGTCTAAGTAAGGAGTTCACTCGATGAGAGATCGAAAGTTGGAGTCCTATTCCAGGGATTGGAGGAAGCGGGAAGAGGTCGCCGAGTTGATGGTCCCTCTTATCGGAAAACTCTATCGGGATCAAGGTGTGGTGACAACGATTTACGATCATTCCCTGGTTCGCAAGTCCGCGATCGAGATTCTTAAGGCCCACCGTTTCACGCGGCATGTGCTCAAGGAGGAGCTCTCCGTTTCCGCAAGCTTACCGGTTCTTCAAGCTTTAAGCAGGCTCGACCCGGAGCCGGCCCGTATTGATGTGGGAAAGCTGGCCGTCGGTTATGAGAGAAAGAAAGCAGAGGTGGGTGTCGACGTTTTCCTCAGACAGGCGCTGGCTGAAACCGGCATGGAGAGAAAGGCCCTGCTGGACCGGCCCCAGGATGTGGTACTCTACGGTTTTGGCCGGGTCGGGCGAATGCTGGCGCGGATTCTGATCCAGAGGAGCGGCGGCGACAAGTGGCGTCTGCGGGCGGTTGTCACGCGCAAAAGACGAGGGGACGATTTGATGAAACGGGCCAGTCTTCTTCGACGTGACTCGGTGCACGGCCGCTTCAACGGGGCGATTGTGATGGACCGGGAGGAGAATGCCCTTGTGGCGAACGGAAATATGATCCGTGTTCTTTACGCCGATGCTCCAGAGGATGTGGATTATCGCGCATACGGGATCCAGGATGCGGTTGTTGTGGACAATGCCGGAATCTGGCGGGACCGTGAGGGGCTTGGACGTCACCTGAAAGCCGGGGGCGTTTCCAAGGTCATCCTGACGGCACCCGGAGAGGGAGATGTTCCCAATATTGTTTACGGTGTGAACAACGACGATATCAGGGAGGAGGAACGGACCCTCTCCGCCGCCAGCTGCACGACCAATGCGATTGTGCCGGTGCTCAAGGCAATGCACGACCGCTTCCATATTGAACATGGGCATATTGAGACCTGTCACGCCTACACCAACGACCAGAATCTGATTGATAACTATCACAGGAAGAGCCGGAGGGGCCGGGGCGCTCCGCTGAATATGGTGATTACGGAAACCGCGGCGGCCAACGCGGTGGCCAAGATTCTGCCCGAACTGGCCGGGAGACTCACGGCCAATGCGATTCGGGTTCCGACTCCCAATGTGTCCCTGGCAATTCTGAATCTGGCCCTGGGCCGGGAGAACACCGTTGAGGATGTGAATACCTACCTGAGGGATATCTCGCTGCATTCGCCGCTTCAGGACCAGATCGATTACACCAGTTCACACGAGGTCGTTTCCAGCGATTTTATCGGCACCTTGAAGACCGCCATTGTGGACTCGTTTGCGACGATCGTGCAGGGAAAGCGGTGCGTGCTCTACGTGTGGTATGACAATGAATATGGCTACGCCTGTCAGGTGATTCGAATCGTTCAGCATATCGCAGGGCTGCAGCTGCCCGCTTTTCCCTGAGGGTCTCATGCCTGAAATTGATCCGATTACGCGTGAGATTATGCAGCATGGGCTGGCGTCGGCGGCGGACGAGATGAGCGCGGCGCTGTACCGCACGGCCTATTCCACGATTGTGCGGGATTGTCTGGATTATTCCACGTCGCTGTGCAATACAAGGGGTGAGATGATCGCACAGGGGGTGACGATTCCGTTGCACCTGGGGTCGGTGCCGTTTGCGATGGGCGCGCTGTTTGAGCGGTTCGGGGAGGATATGGAACCGGGGGACGCGTTTATTCTGAACGATCCGTTCGACGGAGGGATGCATATCCCGGATATTTTTATTGTGAAGCCGATTTTCCGGGAGGGCGAACGTGTGGCGTTTGCGGTGAGCACGGCGCACCACCTGGACCTGGGGGGGCGGCTGCCGGGGAGTTCGGCCTGCGACAATACGGAGATTTTCCAGGAGGGGATTCGCATTCCGTGGCTGAAGCTTTACCGCCGGGGAGAGGCCGATGCGTCGATTTTTGCGTTGGTCCGCGCGAATGTGCGGGTGCCTCAGATGACGATCGGAGATATCCAGGCGCAGCTGGCGGCCTGCCACATCGGGGAGCGGGCGGTCCACAGGCTGATCCGGCGGTACGGGCTGGAGACGTTTGTGGCATGTGCAGACGATTTGATCGACTATACGGAGCGGCTGGTGCGGGCGGAGATCGCGTCGTGGCCGGACGGGTCGCATACGTTTACGGATTATCTGGACAGCGACGGGGTGGGCGGGCCCAGGGTGAAGGTCCAGGTGACGGTGACGGTGAAAGGGGATTCGTTGAGGGCCGATTTTACGGGTACGGACCCACAGGTTCGCGGGGCGATCAACAGTACGCTTTCTTTTACGGCGGCGGTGGTGGCGCTTTGCGTGCGCGCGGTGATGCAGGAGGAGATTCCGAATACGGAGGGGATGTTCCGGCCGCTTGAAATTGTCGCGCCGGAAGGCACGCTGGTGAATGTGGTGATGCCGGGGGCGTCTTCGATGCGGGGGGTGACGGGGTTCCGGATGGCGGATACGGTGTTCGGGGCGCTGGCCGGGCTGCTGCCGGACCGGGTGCTGGCTGCCGGAGAAGGGGGCAATACGCTGGTGATTCTGGGGGGGCAGCGGGAGGATCGTTCACTGTATGTGTATTATGAGCTGTTGTCGGGGACCTGGGGGGCGCGGCCGGACCGGGACGGGAATGACGGGCTGTGCAATCCGGCCAATGTGGCGAGCAATATCCCGGTCGAGCAGGCGGAGTGCGAGTACCCGGTGCGGATTCAGCGCTACGGGCTGGTGTGCGACAGCGGCGGGGCCGGACAGTACCGCGGGGGGCTGGCGATCGAGCGGGAGTGGCAGCTGCTGGACGGAGAGGCGCACCTGGCGATTCGGTCGGACCGGCGGGAGCACCTGCCGTACGGGCTTTACGGGGGGAAGCCGGCGGCGGGGTCGGTGAACCTGCTTCACCACAGGGAGGGCGAGGAGGTACTGCCGACGATGATTTCGACGTCGATCAAGGCCGGGGAGCGGATTTACCACCGCCAGGCCGGCGGTGGAGGCTGGGGCGACCCGCGCGCGCGCGACCCGGAGGCGGTGGCGCGTGATGTGAAGAACGGGAAGGTGTCAGTCGAAAAGGCGCGGGAGGACTACGGTGTGGTGCTGGATGAGGAGACGCTGGCGGTGGATAAGGAGGGGACGGCAGACGTGAGAAAACAGCGTTCAGGTGCCGGATAGATGGTTTTCTTGTCCAGGCCGGCAGGAATGAATGGGCGATCGGAGGGCAGATGGTCGACCTGCTGATTCGGGGAGGGACGGTCGTTGACGGGACGGGCGGGCCTGCGTTCCAGGCCGATGTGGCGGTGCGGGACGGACGGATTTTCGAGGTGGGATGGGTGGAGGCGCTGGAGGGCGTGCCCACGTTAGATGCCCGGGGGCTTGTTGTGGCGCCCGGATTTATCGATATTCACAGCCATTCGGATTTCACGCTTGTCGTGGATCCGCGGGCGGTGAGTTCAATTACGCAGGGTGTGACGCTTGAGGTGGTGGGCAACTGCGGGCACGGGTGTGCGCCCATCGTCGATCCGGAACTGGCCAGGATGAATATTTACGGCTGCCAGAGGGGGCATGAGATCCGGTGGCGTACGGTGGCCGAGTACCTGGATTGTTTAGAGGCCGGCCGGCCGGCGGTGAACGTGCTGACCCTGGTCCCGAACGGCAATTTGCGCCTTGCAGTGGCCGGGCTGGTGGACCGTCCCTCGACGCCGGACGAGTTGAAGCGGATGGAGAAACTGCTTGCGCAGGGCCTGGAGGAGGGGGCGTTCGGGTTTTCCACGGGGCTGGAGTACGGGCCGGAGCGGGCGTGCACGGAAGCGGAGGTCGTGGCGCTGTGCCGGGTCGCTGCCGATGCGGGCGGTTTGTATGCGACCCATACCCGCAACCGGGAGGGAGAGGCGCAGGAGAGCATCGCGGAGGCGATCCGCACCGGGGCCGCTGCGGATGTGCCGCTGCAGATTTCTCACATTTCGGTGGTCGCGCGGCTGGTCGAGGATGGGCGGTGGGCGGTTGCGCATGCCCTCAAACAGGTGGACCGGGCGCGGGAGAAGGGGCTGGATGTGGGGTTTGACATGCATACGCGGCTGTTCGGGACGACCCATTTGAGCGCGGCGCTGCCGCCCTGGGCGCTGGAGGGAGGCCCGGGGGAGGTCGCTGCGCGGCTGAGGGACCCTGCCGTGCGCAGGGAGATGAAGGCCTGCCACAGCATGCTTACCGCGCTGGCCCGGGACGGTTGGGACCGGATCGTGCTTTTTGATTGTCCCGCCCAGCCGGAGCTGTCCCAAAAGAGCATCGCCGAGATCGCTGCGCGGATGGGCGTGCAACCGCTGGAGGCGGTTTATGACCTTCTGCTGGCCGGAATCGACGATCTGCATGGCCTGATGGTGATCGCCTTCAGCTACCGGGAGGAGGACATCCGGGTCGCTTTTGAGCATCCCGGCTGCATGGTCGGCTCGGACGCCACGGCGCTGGCGACCGACGGGCCGCTTAAGAACAGCACCTTTCACGGGGCTTATACGTGGGCGGGCTGGTTTTACCGGCACTTTGTAAGGGATACCGCGACATTTAGCCCGGAGGAGGCCATCCGCAGGTTGACGTCGCTTCCGGCCGGCCGACTCGGGTTGAAGGACCGCGGGGTGATCCGTAAGGGTGCCTGGGGGGATCTGGCGATTTTCGATTCGGATCGGTTCGGCGATCGGGGGACGATATTTGAGCCGAACCGGCCAGCCGAGGGGATGGTTCATGTTGTGGTGAACGGGGCGGTCAGCTTGAAGGACGGAGCGTTGACCGGAAAACGCAGTGGACAGGTATTACGGCGAGCACAGGAGGTCCAAAATGCTTCAAAAGGCTGATGCGGTGGTGGTTGGAGGCGGGATTATGGGGGCCAGTGTCGCCCATTTCCTTGCGAGGAAAGGGATTGGCAAGGTTGCGCTGTTGGAGAAACGGACGCTGGCCGCCGTGAGTACGGGGCACTCAGCGGCAGTGGTCAGGACATTCTACTCCAACCCGCTCACGATCAAGCTTGCCAAGCGCGCGCTGGAGATGTTCGGCAACGATCGGGATGCCCTCGGCGGCGATTGCGGATTTCGAAGCATCGGGTATCTGTGTCTGCTGGGGGCGCACACCCGGGAGGCCGGACGGGAGGTGCTCAGGTGCCTGAGGGCGCAACATGTGGATGCGAAGGAAATTTCGCCCGATGAGGTCAGGGGGCTGCTGCCGCAGATCAGTCTGGACTCGGTGGTTGGAGGGATCTACGAACCGCAGTCCGGATACGCCGATCCGGTGAAGACCACCCGGAGCCTGGTGGAAGGTGCGAAGGCCCGGGGCCTGGATGCCTGCGAGGGGGTGGGGGTGGTGGGCATTCGGCTGGAGGGCAATCGCGTTGCGGGGGTTGAGACCGAACAGGGGGTGATCGAGACACGGCTGGTGGTGAATGCAGCCGGTCCCTGGGGCCGTCATCTGGGGCTGTCGGCCGGGTTGAACTATTCCATAAGGTGGAGCCGGGAATGCGACATGGTGCTTCGCCTCCCGTCAGGTTTTGGGACGTTTCCGCTCATCTCGGATACGAACTTTCGGGTCTATTTCAGGCCGGAGGGCGACCATGAGGTCCTGATCGGTCTGGGGTGGCCCAAGGAGATCGAGCCGCTGGATATCGACGCCTACGATCCCAGGCTGGATGCCGCAACCCGGGAACGAATCGAACGGGGGGCGTTCCAGCGGGTGCCGGCGTTTCGGGAGGCGGACTACGTGAGGGGATGGACGTCTCTGTATACGATTACCGATGACTGGCACCCGGTGGTGGGACCGGAGCCTGAACTGGAGGGATACTATGCCTGCTTTGGTGGCAGCGGGCACGGGTTCAAGCTGGGACCGTCGCTGGGAGAGGCGTTGAGCGATATGATTCTGGGCAATACGCCGGAGATTGATATTCACGCGTTTCGTCCAGGCAGGTTTATGGAAGGAGAGAATTTTTCCTCGGTATGGGGAGGGGGAAACAGAGCATAGGCACCCTTCCCCCAACCCCTCTCCGACACAGGGAGGCCCGGGAGGTCAGATAAAATGACAGGTTCGGAACCGGAATATGGAATTGTCGTGGCCAGGGATGTGATGGTGCCCATGCGCGATGGGGTGCGGCTGGCTACCGATGTTTACCGACCTGCGGTTGACGGACAACCGGTGGCTGGCAGATTTCCGGCGATTCTGGGGCGGACGTCGTACGATAAGAACAGCCCGCAGATGTGGGTTGAGCCGGTGGGGGTGTTTTTTGCCAGGCGGGGGTATGTGGTGGTGATTCAGGACCTGCGCGGCCGGCACGGGTCGGAAGGTACGGGGCAGTACTACCATACGGCCAATCCGGGCGAGGGACGGGACGGCTACGATACGGTGGCGTGGATTGCGGAACAGTCCTGGTCGAACGGGCGGGTGGGCACGGTGGGGAGTTCACACGGGGCGATCGTGCAGGCGGTGATGGCGCTGTACCGGCCGCCGCATCTGACGGCGATGTGGCAGGATGTGGGGCCGACCAATATGTACGCGCACTGCTCCCGGGAGGGGGGCGCGATGGGACTTCACATGTTCGCGGCTCTGTTCCTGCACGGGCACGATGCACAGGAGATCCGGGATGACCCGGCAGCCGTGCAGGCGTTTGTGGATGCGATGGAGCGGATGCGGGAACTGGTTTATTCCACGCCGTTCAAGCCGGGGAATACGCCATTGTCCCTGGTGCCCAATCTGGAGAAGGTACTTTTCGATTATTACTATCGCGGCGAGTACGATGCGTTCTGGCAACAGGACTGCTGCGATCAGGAGCGCTACTTTGACCGGCACGGCGATATCCCTTCGGTGTTCAGCGGCGGCTGGTACGATCCGTTCGCAGGCGCTACGACGAATTATTTCGCGGCGATGTCGAAACAGAACCGGACGCCCCAGCGGCTGCTGATGGGCCCCTGGAACCACGGGGGTATACGCGGACAGGGATGTTCTTTTGCGGGCGACGTGGATTTCGGTCCTGACTCGGCGTGGGGAGACGAGGTGTACAACGCGGAGCGGTTGCGCTGGTTCGACCACTGGCTGAAGGATGTTGCCAACGGTGTGGAGGAAGACCCCCCGGTGCGTATTTTCGTGATGGGCGGGGGAGATGGCCGGCGCAACCGGGAGGGTCGTTTGAACCACGGCGGCGCGTGGCGTTCGGAGCGAACGTGGCCCCTGGCCCGCACGCAGTACACGCCGTATTACCTCCACAGCGGCGGCCGGCTGAGCCCGGAGACTCCGGGTGAGGGCGAAGCACCGGTGCGGTATCAGCACGATCCGGACCATCCGGTGCCCACGGTCGCGGGGCATGTGACCGGCTTTTACGAGATGGTGCCGCTTGGGGAAGGGATGGCCGCGAGGTACACGCCCCCCAGGGCGCGGATGCGCAGCATTGTTCTGGACGGCGCAGCCCACCAGCAGGAGGCACCGGGTATTGTGGGTGCCGAGCCGCCGTATTTGCCCCTGGCGTGCCGGGCGGATGTACTCGTTTTTCAGACGGCTCCGCTGGAAGAGGATGTGGAGGTGACCGGGCCGATGGCGGTGAATCTCTGGGTCTCCTCCTCGGCCGTGGACACGGACTTTACGGCGAAGCTGATCGATGTCTATCCCCCAAACGAGGACTATCCGTCGGGCTATCACATGAATCTGGTCGATTCTGTTATCCGCACACGCTACCGGAATGGGTGGGAGGCGGCCGAGATGATGACGCCCGGCGAGGTGTATGCCGTCCGGATCGATCTGCCGCCGACCAGCAATTTGTTCAAGCGTGGCCATCGGATGCGGGTGGATATCTCCAGCAGCAATTTCCCACGGTTCGATGTGAATCCGAATACCGGCGAGCCGATGGGACGGCACACCCATACGGTTGTGGCCCACAATACGGTGTACGTGGACCGTGCGCACCCTTCGCATATTGTGTTGCCGATTGTTCCACAGGTTCGAGGAATGTAAACGAACGCGACCGTTCCCACAGGCCGGATAGGGTGGTCGTTTGATTTATGGAGGGAGCCGCATGAGACTGAGTGAAGACCAGATGCAACACTATCGGGATGAGGGATATACCGTGGTGCGCGGGCTGATTACGGCAGCAGAGGCCGGAGGGGTGCGGGACCGATTGATGGGGTTGATGGAAGGGGATCACGATTGGCCCGATCTGCATTTCCAGGTACTCGATCCGTCGAAGTTCCGCAATAAGCAGGGCGGATTCGTGCCGGTTGGCGTGCAGCGACCGGCCGGGCAGGAGGCGGTTTTTAAAGATGTTGCGGACCATCCGAACCTGCAAAGCGCGATGTCGCAGCTGCTGGGGGGGCCGGTCAAGCGGTTGACGGATCAGGCGCTGATCAAGCGTCCGGGGATCAGCGGGGAGTCGTTTTACCATCAGGATTCGTATTACTGGAGGGTAGACCCCCAAAGGGGTTGCAACGCCTGGATCGCACTGGACGAGGTGGGAGCGGGGGCAAGCGCGCTGGCGATTATGCCGGGCACACACAGGGACTGGACGCTGGTTGAGCACGAGCAGTATTTCGACGAGCCCAACTACTACAACGCTCATACGGGGGAGGCGTTTCAGCGCTGGCGTATTCCAACGGTCGATTTTTCCGGGGAAGCGCTGCTGCCCATGTCGGTGGGAGACGCGGCGTTTTTCACCAATTATACCTGGCACCGAGCCGAGCCGAATACGACGGAGGGTTACAAGGCCGCTTATGCGATCGCGTACTGGTTGGGGGAGCGATGAAAAACGTGGCGGAAGGTGAGAGACCTCAATGGCAGGCGTGAGGGTTGCGCCGCCGGTGTCGCGGGTGTCTGGAGACCACTGTCGAGACAGTTTGGGACCGGGTCGGGGAGATCCGGACTGATTCACAAGGAGGGAGGGTATGCGTGTTCTGGTGATCAATCCCTTCGGGGATACGGAATTTTACGGTCGGGAGAATCTGGAGCGTATTGCGCGTCCGGACACCGATTTCGAGGTGGTCAATATTGCGGATATGTACCCGCTGCGCAACAACCAGTGGCTCTATTTTCGGTATATGTGCACGGACGGCACGCTGGAGAGGGTGCTCCTGGCAGAGCGGGAGGGCTACGATGCCGTCTTTATTTCCTGCTGCCTGGACATCGGCCTGTACGAGGCACGCCAGCTTGTGGATATTCCCGTGACCGCCACGCTGGAGTCGGCCGCGCTGGTTGCGCATATGATGGGCGCGAGCTATTCGCTGGTTCCGGTGGACTATCAAAACGGGAAGATCCAGGAGATGCTGTTGACCACCTACGGTCTGCACGATCACTTTGTTTCGCTGCGGCCGTTCCACATCGACGCCAACGACCTTTATCCGGACCAGACGCAGTCCCCGCAGGTTATTGAGGCTGTGACGGAGGCCGCCCGCGCATGTGTGCAGCAGGATGGCGCCGAGGTGGTGATTCCGGGGTGTACGCTGGCGAGTTCCGTGTTGACCCACGAGGTGTCCGATGCGGAATCCGCTGTGGGTGCCCCTGTGGTGGACGGCATGGTGACCGGTTTCAAGATGGCGGAGATGATGGCCGAGCTCCATGCGGCCGGTGTTCCCACCATCAGCCGCCGGGGCTGGTTTGAAAAGCCCCCCGCAGAGGATTTTGACGTTTTGCGCAATTTTCTGGGGCGGCCGGTATGGGATAAAACCGGGGTTTGATCAAACGGGTCGATACCAGGAAAAGGAGGGATCAGATGGCCGAACTCACGCACAATGCAGGGACGGATTCGTTCGATTTTGAAACAGAGGAGATGGTGGGCAGCATTCAGGCCGGGGGGGCTTATCACGGGGTTTCTCAGCTGGTTGACAAGCACACGGGACGGCAGGTGATCCATCCGGACTATTCCGCGCTGAACCTGTTTCGGCTCTTTGCGGCCCACCAGGGGATGGATCAGCCCCGGACGATGGAACGTACGATAGCGTTTCAGGGGGATGCCGTTGAGGTGCACTGGGCGGCGACGGATGCGCACCAGGGGGAACTGACTGCCCGGTACGAGGTGACGGCGCCGAATTGTGTCGATCTGACGGTCAGGCTGCGGTGTGAAGGGACGTATGCGGGCTACGAGCTGTTTTTGTCGAACTATTTTGACAAGGTGTTTTGCCCACACGTGTATTTGCAAAGCAACCGATACGGAGGGCAGCAGGGAGAGCCGGAGCTGGTTGTGCCGATGGTGAACGATGTGTTTCGGGGAACGCTGCCGGTGTTTGCCCGGGACCCGCACGCCGCGCGTCGGTGCGTGGACGGGCGGTGGAACCGCAGTGAGTGGAATTCTCCGACGGTGCAGATGTGTCCGGTGCGCTATTATGCGTATCCCCTGGCTTTTATGACGGATCCGGAAAACCGGCTGGGGGTGATGCTGATGTCTCTGCCTCAGCACTGCTATGCGATCAGCACACGCTACCACGTGGAAGATGAAGCCGACCGGATGACCGACTACAGTGCGTTCGATTTTTCGCTGTTTGGAGACGATCTGGTTCCGGGAGACGCGTGTAGGGTGAAGGTACGGCTGGCGCTGACGCCGGTTGATGATAGTCTGGCTCAACCCCTTGCGTGTTACCAGGCGTTTGCGGCTGAAACCGACGGGTAAGCTCCGGCTAAAAGGCCGGGGCTTTACGATTGTCTCACAAGGAGAAACGGTTCATGAAAATTACCGGGGTAGAACCCATCCTGCTCACCGTCGACATGCCGGAGAAACACCCCCTGCGGTGGTCCGGAGGGGAGGCTGCCAGCATCAACTGTGCCCTGGTGCGTGTGCATACCGACGAGGGCGTCACCGGCCTGGGGGACTGCTATGGAAGCGGATTTGTCGCCGGTGAAGCGACGGCCGAGCTCTTCCGCCTGTTCGGCATGTTCCTCCAGGGCAAAGACCCCTGCGACGTCGCCGGATGTTACGAAACCATGTACCGCCGCATCCTCTACTGGGGAAGATCCGGACTGGCCGTGGCGGCGGCCAGCGCGGTTGAGAACGCCCTGTGGGACATTGCCGGAAAGGCCGTGGACCAGCCGACCTACCGCCTGCTGGGTGGACTGTGCCACGAGAAACTCCCCCTGTACGCCAGCGGCGGCCTGGAGCAGCCCTTAGCGGACCTGAAGGCAGAAATGAAGGCGCACCTGGCGCGGGGGTTCAAAGCCGTAAAAATGCGCATCGGCGTAAACCTGAGGCACGACCTGAAACGGGTCGCCGCCTGCCGTGAGGTCCTGGGACCGGACGTGAAGCTCATGGCCGATGCCGTCATGGGACACAACCCGGCCCCCTGGTCGGCTGCTGAAGCGATCCGGGTGGCGAAGGCCCTGGAACCCTACGACCTGTTCTGGCTGGAAGAACCCTGCTTTGCCGCGGACTACGACGGCTACGCCCACGTCCGCCGAAGCACCAGCATCCCCATCTCCGGCGGGGAGAGCGCCTGCATGCGCTACGAATTCAAACACTTCTTCGACCGCCAGGCGCTCGATATCGTCCAGCCGGACGCCTGCCAGGCGGGCGGCATCCTGGAATGCCAGAAGATCGCGGCCATGGCCGATGCCTGCGGCGTCAAAGTCGCCCCCCATGCCTGGGGGACCTCCATCACCGTCGCTGCCAACCTGGCGTGGGCATTCGTCACGCCCAATGTTGTCCTGGCCGAGTATCCCACCTGGCACTTCCCTCTCACGGACGAACTCTTTATCGAAAAACCTCGAATCGAAGCGGGCTGTATTTATCCCCCCACAACGCCCGGACTGGGTGTAGACCTGTCCGGGGAACTCGAAGAAAAGTACCGCTATCGGCCGGATGCTCCCAGGCTAAACATGCGGCGGACAACGGAATGATCCCGACCGGAGGCCCGATATCGCAAATTGGAGAACTCAGTCGAACATCCCTTCACGCACCATCGCCTCAAGCGCTTCTCCCATCGCGTCCACTGTCTTCTGGATATCCGCCTCCGAGTGAGAGAAGCTCGTATAGCACACCGAGTAGATCATCACCCCCCGCTTCAATACCTCTGCGTTGAAGCGGAGAAAGAGGTCGGCGTTGCGCTCCCGGTCCGGGTGGGAAAATACCAGTTGTCCCACGGGCGGTGCCCCTCGAAACCCGGCCGGGACATTCAGGCGTTCGCAGTGCGCCCTGAACCCCTCGTGAAGCTGCTGCCCCCGCGCCCAGAGCGTTCCGATCACATCCTCCTGCTCATAGACTTCCAGCACCGCCTGCGCCGCCGCCAGCCCCAGGGTATCCCCACCGAACGTCGAAGAAACCACGGCCTCTTCCACCGTCTCCATCACCTCTGCGCGTCCCACAAAGCAGGAAAGCGGCATTCCGTTGGAAATCCCTTTGGCGAAAACCGCCAGGTCGGGCGTCACTCCAAAATACTCCTGCCCCCCGCCCCGCCTCAGGCGGAACCCCATCACGATTTCGTCGAAAATCAACACCGCGCCGTGCTTCTCCGTCAGCCCCCGCAAATCGGCCAAAAAGGTGTGCCCCTTTTCAACATCCGCATACCCGCAGGCCACGCTGACCCCTGCGATCGCTTCAGGAGCAGTCTCGAACGCCTCCGCATAGGGCCCCGCATCCCCCCAGGGCAATGCCCGGCAGGTCTGCCGGGTCGCCTCCGGCACCCCGGTGCGAGACATTGTATTCACCCAGCCGTGGTACCCGCTGGTCAGAATCAGATCCCGCCCGGTAAACGCCCGGGCCAGCCGGTGCGTCGCCGCCATCGCCTCTCCGCCGGTCTTCAAAAACCGGACGCGTTCCGCGCAGGGAATCACCTCCACCAGACGCTCGGCCACCTCCACTTCCAGTGGATGGGGATAGCTGAAAATCATCCCCCGCTCCATCTGTCGGCGCACCGCCTCGTCCACCGCCGGAAACCGGTACCCCAGCGAAATCGGTCCCAGTCCGTTTCGGAAATCGATGTACTCGTTCCCGTCCAGGTCCCACACCCGGCACCCCTCTCCCCGGACCAGATAACACGGCTCCACCCCTCTCAGTGCCTCCCTCGCCGCCTTGGAATGGGTCTGCGTTGCCAGGGGGATCACCCCCTCTGCCCGATCGCGCAGCGCCCACGATCGCTCCACCGACCGCTCCACCGTCGTCGCCATTATTCTACCCTCCTCAATTTAACACGATCCGAAATTGATCAGTTGAACGGATGCTATTCCACGCCCGCCGCCCACGTATTCCCCCCTGCCCGGACCTTTTTTTCACCCTTGAGCACCTCCGCACAGTGTACCGCCCCCCCGATACTGCCCACCACTTCGACCTCGTGTCCCATCCCCCTCAGGCCCTCCAGGACCGTTTGCCCGATGGATTCCGTAACCGTCAACGGTTCGTCCGTTTGAACGTGCATCCTGGGCCCGGCCGCTGACTCGCAGGAACTCGCCCCGTAATCCACGATCTGCTGCGAGACCCGGGCGTTCACGCTGATAATCCGCCTGCCCCCCGGCATCCCTGTGGCGACATCCCTCTCCGGCAGCCTGAGCACCATCGGCGCCGTATTGTTCAGCGGCCGCTTGCCCGGCCCGACCGAATTCCGGCGTCCCGGACGCGGGTCCAGGCGGCACATCGCGTGCCCCAGAATGATCCCTGTCTCCGGCACGACCACGCACGACCCGAACGCGCCCCCCTGCGAAATTGTCACCGAAGCTACATTCCCCTCCACGTCCGCGGCTGAAACGTGCAGTGTACCGTGGACCGAGTCGCCCGCAGGCGGTGGTGTCAGGCGGTCCACGTAATCCGGAAACTGCCGCATCGTCTCCACCCGCCCCGCCGCATACGCCCTGCTCAACAGCCGCTCCACCGGCACGTCCACAAAGTCGGGATCTCCGAGGTAGGTCAACCGATCCCGCCACGCCAGCTTCAGAACCTCCGCCAACCGGTGCCAGTAGGCCACCGTATCGTCGGGCGCCGGGTCGAAACAGTCAAGCATATTCAGGATCTGCAGACTCGACAGTCCTCCATTCGGCAGGATCGCGCCGTACACCTTTGCGTTCCGGTAGGAAATCTCGTAGGGCGCCGTCACCCGCGGGGTGTACGACGCCATATCCTCCCGCGTCAGGATGCCGCCCGTGCTGCCGATGTGGTCCGCAATCCGCCGCCCGATCTCTCCTTCGTAAAAATCCCGCCAGCCCGCAGCAGCGATCCGCTCCAGTGTCACTTCCATATCCCGCCGATGCCACACATCATCCGGTTGGGGCACTTTCCCCTCGGGCATCAGGTGTCGGGCCGCCGGCTCGAACTTCCGGATCACGCCCTCCAGGTTCCGGATCGCCCCTGCTGTTGAGCCGTACGGAAACCCGTCCGCCAGCAGCTTCAGAGAGGGCGCCACAATATCGGGCCAGGCCAGCCTCCCCCACCGTTCCCACAGTGTTCCCATCCCCGCCATCATCCCCGGTGCTCCTACCGAAAGCGGCCCGTGTACATTCGCATTGTCCCTGACGCGGCAGAAATACTCGTTCTCGTTCATTCCCTTCGGCCCGTCACCCACCGGCATCACTTTGAACATTCGCTCGTGGGCCGCCGCCGGCGCGGCTGCATTCGCGTCCAGCGACCAGACCTCCCCCGTGGCGCCCTCCAGTACCACTGCGCAGCACACATACCCGCCTATCCCTGTTGACTGCGGCTGAAGCATACAGCACGCCATACTCGCGGCCGCTGCCGCATCCATCGCATTTCCCCCCTGCGAAAGCGCCCGCGCCCCAACCCGCGCTGCCTCCTCCGGCCCCGCAGCCACTGCGCCCACCCAAGAGACCACTTCTTTCCCTTCAAGCATTTTCACCCTCTTTTCGGTTTTTTTCCATAGATTGCAGAGTGAAAATCAGATTTTAACCCTTCGTGGCTTGTTTCCCCGCCATCCCCTGCGCCACCTTACAGATCGCAGCCCCTATATCCCGAATATCCCGCTCCTCCATCTGCTCGTGGATCCCCCGCACCGCCACCGTCCTCAGCCCCGCCACCGCCCCTGGCACCAGCTCGGGCCCGTATCGGTAGTCCCGGCTTGTCACCCCGCACGTAAACGGACACCCGCTCTTCCCGTAGGTATTTTGCTCCGTCAGGTATTTCCCGCGCAAAAAAATCGGATCTCCGATATAGTGCGCCCCCACCGGCACCCCCTCTGCAGAGACCGCCTTGCAGAACGCGTCCGGGTCGTGTCCGGTGATGTGAAAAATAAAATTCCACCAGGACACCTCCCGGTCCACCTCCGGCGGCACCGCCTCCACCCCCGGCGCATCTGCGATCAGCGCGCACAGCAGCCTGCCCAACGCAATCCGGCGCTCCACCACCTGACGCACTTTCTCCAGCTGCGCCAGCCCCACTGCTCCCATCAACTCCGTCGTCCGGTAGCACGGCCCCAGGAACCCGTGGTCCCGCTCCCCCATATACCTGTAGTCCCAGCCCTTGTCCGAAAACAGCTTCAGCCGGATGTAGGTCTGCTCGTCATTGGTAATCGTCATCCCCCCGTCTCCAGTCGTCATATGCTTCGACTGCTGCAGGCTGAAGCACCCCATGTGCCCGAACGTCCCCACGTACCGCCCCTTATACTTCGTCGCGTGCGCCTGGCTGCAATCCTCGATCAGAACCAGGTCGTGCTTCTTTGCAATCTTGACGACCGCATCCACATCGCACGGCCGCCCGAAGAGATGCACCAGGATAATCGCCCGCGTCCGATCCGTAATATTCGCTTCAATCGACTCCGGGGTCATATTCAGCGTCCTGGGGTGCACATCGGCAAAGATTGGCACCGCATTCTGGTACAGAATCGGCATCACGCTGCCCGGATCGGTGATGGGTGCCGTAATGATCTCGTCTCCAGGCTCGGGGTTCACCGTCCCCACGGCCAGGTGAATCGCCGCTGTCCCGCTGGTGGCGCTCTGCGCGTGGTTCACCCCATAGAACCCGGCGAATCGCTTCTCGAACTCAGGGATAAACGTCCCATTCTTCCCAAACAGACTCTGGCTGCGCACCGCCTCAAGCAGCAGCGCCTCCTCCCGTTCTCCAAAGGGCATCCGCCTCGGGAAAGGCGTCGTCCGTTCCTTCGGCCCTCCGTCGATCGCCAGCTTTTCCATTGTTATCCCTTTCTTTCTGCCTGGAAAATAGGCTTTGGGTCTCCGTTATCTACAACCCCTTCCCCCCCGCAGCGTTTGCTTTTCAATCTGCAATCCATATCGGCGACGACCAGGCCTGGTTGCGGTCCCGCTGCGTGACCCGCACGTAATAGTAACAGAAGGGAGACAGGTCCGCAAATGCCGGCTCCTGAAACGCCGGCGGATCGGAATCGCAAAACATCGTTTCCACCACATAGGCCCCGGGGCGTTCCTCGTAGACCACCTCCCCGTTCCGGACCACCTCCACCCGATCAATCGGGCGCGTGCCGGCCGCACGGACCCGTAGCACGCGCTCCCCCTCCCATCCCGACACCTCCTCCCCCATGAGGTGCTCGCCCAGCGTCACATAGAGCAGAATCTTCGCGCCCGTGGTCGCGTAACACCGCCTCGCCTGGATTGCATCGAAGACCGCCTCCCGGTCCAGCGCCTTTGCCAGCACCGCGGTCCACCCCCGCCCCTGGTTGTACCCATGCGGGCCGGACCCTGGTTGCCCGAGTTGATTGTCCGTACCCCCAATAAAGCCCATGCGCCGCCCCTGAGACAGCGCATACTGCGCCGAATGTTCGCCCCCGACCTCCGAAATCCCCCACCGGGAGCAGATCTCCATCACCGGCTCCATCCGGTTGGGCGGAATGCTGAAATTCGTCGCGTGGATAAACTTCATGTGGTGCGGAAACGTCAGCGCCTCGGCTCCCTCCAGCGTCGTCCAGAGATCGTCCGGATGGCAGGCCGTATTGCTCCGCCAGTCGCCCCAGTGTGCGTGGCCCACCGGAAACCGCTCGGCGTCTGCCAGGTTTCGGAACAGCGCGTGGCGATGTCCGTAGCTGCTGTAATTCTCGCAAATGGGGAGCGTGGCAAAGTCCTTCCGCCCGTTAAACGCCTCGTTGATCTCCAGATAGGCCTGCCAGTGTTTCCGGGAAAACGGGAAATTCATCGAATTTTGCTGGTGGCTCACCGACGCAAAGTCCAGCTCCGAAATTTCGTACGCGTAGTCGTAGGCCTCCTGCATCGTTCCGAACCCGTCGCACGGCCTGCAGTGCGAGTGCAGGTCCCCGAAAAAGACCCGATAGCCCCCAAAGTGCTCCGGGGATCCCACCGGATTGCTCCGCCCGATCAAGCCGCACGACAGGTCCTGCGCCTGCACGTAGTGAAACGGTCCCTTTCCTGTGACCGGCACCTCAACCCGGGCAAAGTTCTCTTCCCTGCCAATGCGGACCCTGCGCTCGACCCCCTCCGTTCCCAGCTCCGACACGGCCACCTCTCCGCCGTAGTCGAAGGCCCGGTTCAGATCGTACTGGTCCATGGGCACGATCTTGAACGACGGTATCCCGTCCGGCCCGGTCACCGCCTGAGTCGTCACCCGAAGCGACCGCGCGTATCCCCCGAAGGTTGTCACCCCCGGCGTTGTTGAAAGCGGCCGGAAGACATCCGTCCCGGGCAGTCGGAGCGCCGTCGTAAAGGGGTGGAACTGCACCGTCTGCGGCGCACGCACGCGGGGCCCGTCCGGGTGTGCAAGGTGAATCCGCAGTCGCTCGCCCGCGGGAAGCGCCCCGCCTTCCAGGTGCACGTGGATGAGGAATTCAAATCCCACCGGAATCAGCGCAACATGGGCCTGCACCCCTCCGGCCGACGGCTCTGCCGCGACAAAACACTGCCGCCCATTTCCGTACCCGCCCTCCCACACCGCAAAAAACTTCGAAATCTCCGGAAACGCCCCGTTCAAGTCCAGCTTCCAGGTCCGGGGCACCTCCACCAGCAGATCCGTCCCGGCTTCCAGCGCCGCCCCGGTCGGCGAAATCGTAAACGACAGGTGCAGAGGCTCGCACACCTGCGCCGTGGGCGGGTGCATATCAACGGCCGCCTCAAAGGGTTGCGCATCCTCAAGCCCCGCTTCCAGCACCCCCCACTCCTGGCGGTTCATAGATATCTCTGCCATAGAAATTTGGCGCAATGCGCCCTCCTTCCCTTCCGTTTGGAAAAGCTGCTCCACAACAACCGCGTGTCAATATCCGTGAACATAATGTCCCGCCCCGGGAAACCAGATCACATCCACCAGCACGGAAAGGCTCACCCCCAGCGTGTATCCCGTCAGCACGCCTAAGAAAAACGGTCGGTAGCGCCGGTAGAGCGTGGCCCCTCCCACCTGGAGAAGGACGAACTTGATCGCCCAGGCGATAAACACCGAAAACGTCGTCCAGTAAACGTACGAAACCCCCGCAATTGGGAACCCGATCGGATGGAGGGGCCACCAGGAAAACCGGTACTTCAAAAAGGTCAGCAGCGCCATTACCCCCAGGCCGATGCCAAACAGACTCAACCGCAGGGGATCGATCGGCTCTGGATTGCGCATCTGCGCCAGCGCAGTTATAAAACCTCCCTTGCTGTACGATCGGAAGGGGTGGTAATATTTGAAATTGTAAGCGCCAAGCGTATACCCTGCATAAAGCGTATAGACAATAGAGGCAGCCGCGCCTGCGGCAAAAGCCAGCAGAACGGTCACCAGCAGCCGCCGGCGGTCCGGCCCGGGACAGGTATCCGCAATCTTGGCCGCGTGGGTCACCGCCGGCATAAACAGCCCCTTGCCGTACGAGGTGAGCCCGTTGGAAAAAGCCAGAGCCGTGTGCGTGGACGCGGCCAGGTTCCGGGGGCCCAGCATCCGGGTCACCATGTCCTGCGCCCCCACCGGCGTGCACACGAATACCAGCCCCACATCCGATACGATCCGCGCCACGCCCAGGTAAATCACCAGCGTGGCGAACAGGTACAGGCACGCCACTCCGAACCCCATACCCGCCCGCCACAGCCAGAACACGGCAAATACCATGCTCAACCCCAGCCCCAGCAGCGCGGTGCGGTAACCCATCATCTCCTCGGCGTCGTCCAGGGGTGCATCGCCGTCCAACGCCTTCCGCACAACCGCCTTCAGATGACGCCGGGCCGTCCACAGCCCCCAGAAAACCAGCATAAAAAAAGCGCCCAGATTCAGCCAGGAAAACTCCCGCGACGTATTCCACGGCGTACTCGCGTTGAAACCGAACCGGTTCAGAATGCCGCTGCGCGCAATGAACAGCACGCCGAAAAACCAGAAACTGAACAGCACGTCGATATTGGCAAAATACGCGAACGAAATCGTGAACATATTGATCCGCGTCCAGATCCCCGGAATCCAGCGGCCCTCGAACCCGCCGTCGAACCAGACCCAGGGCCCCCACCGGATATTTGGAATAATGGGAAATGATGGCACGAAATAATTGATCATATTCCAACAGATAATCCCCGACGCAATGCAAAACCCGACCCAGAAAAGGCGCGGCAACCCGGTGCCCTCGCGCACCGTCAGATCCAGCACCGGGCGCAGCACCGGGTACGTGAGGCGCTCGCTCTCGGCCCACTGCTTCCGCAGAATCACCGCCAGGCAGATCGACCCCACGAACAGCGCCGTGGCCAGCGCCATCCAGCAGGCCACGGGCACCAGCCATACGCTCCAGGGAATCGACACGCCCGTGGGTAGCCCCTCGTACAGGTAGTCGATGCTTCTATTCACATTCCGGGGCGCCAGCCAGGTGGGAATATGCGGGTGGAAGAATTCCCCCCACTGGTTCTCCGGCGTGGCAAAATAATAGGGTGCGGCAATCACGCCCAGGAAATATCCGGTCAGCCCCACTCCCGGAACTGCGCCGCCCACCAGCGCGCCAGCCAGAATGGCCAGCTGCTCCGTATCCGACAGCGCATACCGTCTCGCCAGCAGCCGGATCAGCGGATTGAGCGCCAGGACCACCAGCAGGTAAACCATCAGCGCCCCCATCGGGAAGTGGCTGCGCGTGAGCTCCGAGCCGCGAACATCGTATTCGATGTAGCCCACCACCACACTGACCGCCGCAGACACGCCCGCCGCCAAAAAAACCGACCGGACAGTTATCCCCCGCCCGGCCAGCGCCTCAGTGGCAACCCCCTGCTGCATGCGGGCACCTTGAGAATCCTCAGCCATAGAAAAACCTCAAACCGACCCTCCCCCCCCGTACTCCCTGAACCGCACCGCCTGTCCCGTCTCCACCGACCGCCGGACGCACGCAAAGTACTCGGCCACGTTGTAGGCGTCAACACCGCCCACCGAAGGCGTCCCTCCAACCTGCGCACACGTCGAAAACTCGACCAGCTCTTCGTACTGCTCGTCGATCCGCTCGAACGCCTCCCGCTCCAGGCCGTCGGAACGGTGAAGGGTCACCGAATTATCATCCTGATTGTCCCACTTCGCCTTCCCTTTGTTTCCGATAAAGGCGATCTCGTACCCCGAATAGGAAACATAAGAACACCCGATATAGGACATGCGCCCGTCCGCATACTGCGTGGTCACCACCCCCAGATCGGGCGCGTCTCCCGCCCCGTCCCGTTTGGCCATAAAGGCCGAAATCGCCTCGGGCGTACCCATAAAATCCAGCACCAGGTCGATAAACACCACCCCCATCTGCGTAAAGGGCAAAAGCGGTGCCGTCTGCTTAAAATAGCGCCAGTTCTCCGGCGTCAGATCGTACCCCGATGCGCCCGTAACCGTGGCCTCGGCCGAATGGACCGCACCCAGCTTGCCCCCCCTCAACATCTCCTTCATCCGGACAATCGCCGGATTCCTCCTCAAATTGTGCCCCGCCATCAACACAATCCCCCGCGCCTCCGCCAGCCGGAGCATCTCTCTGGCCTCCTGTGGATCGGTCACCACCGGCACATTGACAAACACGTGCTTCCCTTCGCCCGCGCACACCTTGAAATGCTCGAAATGCATCGCGTTGGGCGTGGTAATCACCACTCCCTCAACCTCCGGATCGGCCGCCACCTCTTCTGCGCTCCCGGCTTTTTTCGCGCCGAATTTCCCGGCCGCCGCATCCAGACGCTTCGCAACCGGATCGTAGGCCGACACCAGCTTCAGTCCGTCGTTCTTCTCCACGGCCCGCTGGTGGTTGTGAGAATACCCCCCCAGCCCGATAAACCCCAGGTTCATTGCTCACTCCTTCTCAGAAGCTGTCTTAAACCCCCCAGCGGTCTTCGCGCGGCTGCAAAAGCGCCTGTCGGCGTTGGTCGAATCCACCCGTATCTCCAGGATACGGGCGGGTTCGCCCGCCTTGACCGCCACTTTTTCGCTCGCGCTCGGGAACTCACCGGGAATTTTAAAACAACTTCTAAGAAGACGGTTGGGCTCCATTTTTGTTTTTCTTTTTCCGGTTTTATGGTTATTTTCCTATGGGCAGACCATCTT
>JAAXHW010000053.1 GCA_012270675.1 Candidatus Latescibacterota bacterium
AAAAGGCCTCGCCGAAGGCATGGGGAGGGGAAGGGCGTGGGGAAGGAAGGGGCTTCTCCGCACGGTTCCCTATCAACCCTCGCCTGGTGGGCAACCACGAGGGTTGCCCCTACAAATGCAACGGCGTGGGCAACCACAAGGGGTGCCCCTACAAATGCCGCGGGGCGGATGGGGCTTTCCCGCGCAGCCCCCCACAGCAGCTTCTGAACCCGCATTCCGCAATTTTTGGGAACCTTTCCCCACACTTACAGGTTTAAGCGGAGAACCCGGGTACTGTGATTTTGCATAGCGACCTTTGATCTTTCCAATGCAGAAAGGAGTTGAAAACAGATGCGTTCGATCCTCATACTGGGCCTCGTCCTGCTCACCGCGGGCATCGGTCCAACCGCCGCCACGGAAACAGACCAGGCCGTTGCCCAGCTTCAGATCCTCAACAAAGCGTTTACGAGCATCGCCAAACAGGTGACCCCAACCGTTGTCACCATCAGCACCAAACAGGATGTGGAGCAGGTCCGCCGGGGGCGGCAGTTCCCCGCTCACCCTTTCTTTGAAAACCCGGGGTACCGGCGCTTCTTCCGTGACAGAGAACCGGAAGAACGGAAAGGGCTCGGCTCCGGCGTCATCATAACCCGGGACGGCTATATCCTCACCAACCACCACGTGGCGGGCAAAGCAAAAGAGATTACCGTAATCCTCAGTGACAATCGAGAGTTTGAGGCCAGGCTGGTCGGCACCGACTCCCTCACCGACGTGGCAGTAATCAAAATAGACGCAAAAAACCTGCCGACCGCGAAAATCGGGGACTCCGACCAGGTTGAGATCGGAGAATGGGTACTGGCCGTCGGCGCGCCCATGGACCTGCGTTCTACCGTCACCTCCGGCATCGTCAGCGCCCTGGGTCGGGACATCAACATCCTGGGGCAGTCCGGCTTCTCAGTGGAAGACTTCATCCAGGTCGATGCCGCCATCAACCCGGGCAACTCAGGGGGTGCGCTGGTCAACCTCAACGGCGAGGTCATCGGCGTCAACACCGCCATCCTCACACGGACCGGTAACTACTTCGTAGGCTACGGATTCGCCATCCCCATCAACCTTGCCAAAAAAATCATGGACGACATCACCGCGCACAGCTACGTCCGGCGGGGCTTCCTGGGTGTGGGCCTGGGCAATGTGACAGCCGGCATCGCCGACGCCTTTGGCCTTGACCGGCCCCGGGGGGTGCTCATTACGGCCGTCTATCCCGAAACCCCCGCCGAAGCCGCCGGTCTGATGGCGGAGGACATCATCCTCAAAATCAATGGCCAGGAAGTCAACCGGCCCAACCACGTCCAGAGCCTGATTGCCAGACAACATCCCGACGACACCGTCTCCCTGGAAATAAGGCGCAAAAACAAAACCCTTACCCTGGAAGCCAGACTGGGTGAAAAGCCCACCGACCTCCGTATGGCTGAGGCCCCCCAACGCAAACCCGGAGAAACCAGACAACTCGGCCTCACGGTCCGGGACATCACCCCGGAAATCGCCGAAAGCATCGGCCTCGCCGATGGGGATATGAAGGGCATCATCGTCACCGATGTCAGCCGCGGACCGGCCCGCGATGCGGGCTTCGAACCGGGCTGCATGATCTTCAAAGTCCGCCAGGGCGAAATAGACCAGGACATTCGATCCGTCAAAGACTTCAAAACCGTCCTTCAAAGGCTCAAAAAGGGTCGCAACGCCGCCTTCTCAGTCAGATTCGGCAAAAACCGCACATTCCTGACCCTGAAAATCCCTGAAGATTGAGAAGCCCGTTCCTCCTTAAATAAAACCATGTCCACCACAGACACAAACACCCCCGACGCCCCCGACGCCCGTCTCATCATCGCCGCCAGCGAAATCGATGCAGACCTCTACTACGCCACACACTTCCTGGCGCCCGACGCCTTCATCTTCCTCCAGACCGAAACCGAAAAAATCCTCCTCGTCTCCGACCTGGAACTGGACCGCGCGCGTACGCACGCGCAGGTCGACACCGTACTCTCCCTCTCCCGCTACCAGCACACCGCACGCCGGAACGGAATCGAAAACCCAACCTCCCTGGACGCCCTCCGCCAGGTCCTCCAGGAGCGCGAAATCAAAACCCTGCTCGTCCCCCGGACCTTCCCCATAGAAGCCGCCGACCACCTTCGCAACGCCGGCTATCGGCTCAGCTTCCCCCCGGGTTCCTTCTTTCCCCGGCGGGAATGCAAAACACCCGATGAAATCGACCACATCCGCCAGGTCCAGCGCCATACCGAAACCGCCATGCACACCGCCATCGGCGCCGTGCGCGAAGCCGGGGTACAGGACGGCGTCCTCTACCTCAACGGCGCCCCCCTCACCGCCGGTGCGGTCAAACGCCTCATCGCCCTGTCCCTGATGGAAAACGGGTGCACGGCCCGCCACACCATCGTAGCCTGCGGAGACCAGGCCTGCGATCCCCACAACCAGGGCTCGGGCGCCCTCCGCGCCGGGCAGATGATCGTCATCGACATCTTTCCCCGCTCCGACCACACCGGCTATTTCGCCGACATAACCCGCACCATCGTCAAAGGGCCGCCCACCCACGACCAGCGCCGGCTCTACGAGACCGTCCTGGAAGCCCAGACCCTCGCCCTTGAACGCATTCGCGGCGGTGAAAACGGAAAAGAGGTCCACCACGCTGTGATGGACCTCTTCGAAAACAGGGGCTACGCAACCGGAGAAATCGACGGCCGCATGCAGGGCTTCTTCCACGGCACCGGCCACGGCGTCGGCCTGGAAATCCACGAACCCCCCCGCATCAGCAAAGCCGACATCCCCCTCCGGCCCGGCCACGTCGTCACCGTCGAACCCGGCCTCTACTATCCCGGCCGGGGCGCCGTCCGCATCGAAGACCTCGTCGTCGTCACCCCGGACGGCTGCGACAACCTCACCTCCTACCCCAAAGAACTTGAGGTTTGAGCCAACCACCACCCGCACAGCCCCTATGCTCTTGGATGAAACGTCCGGTGCACCTCCTTCAAATACTCCCGGTCTACGTGCGTGTAAATCTGCGTCGTCGCAATATCCACATGCCCCAGCATCTCCTGCACCGCCCGCAGGTCCGCGCCCCCTTCCAGCAGGTGGGTCGCAAACGAATGCCTGAGCGTATGGGGGCTCACCCTCTTTTCAATCCCCGCCTTCCGCACATACTGCCGCAGCAGCTTCCAGACGCCCATGCGCGACAACCTTCTGCCGCGCCAGTTCAAAAAAACCACGTCCCCCGACCCCGGCCGGGTCAATTCGGGCCGCACCTGCTCCAGATAGCGGGTCACCCACACCTCCGACTCGGACCCGATCGGCACCACCCGCTCACGGCTTCCCTTCCCAACCACCCGGACCACCTCCATGCCGAACAGCAGGTGGGACCGCTCCAGCCCGGTCAGCTCCGACACACGCAGCCCTGCCCCGTAGAGCACCTCTAAAAGCGCCCGGTCCCGCAACCCCAGAGGCGTCTCCCAGTCCGGCTCCGCCATCAGGCGCTCCACCTCAAAAATATTCAGCACCACCGGCAGCTTCCGTCCCGGCCGGGGCGGATTCAGATGCTCGGTCGGGTCCCGCTTTGCCAGCCCCTCCGCCTGCAAAAATCGGTGGTACATCCGCACCGCCGTCAGATTGCGGGCCACGCTCGACGCCTCCAGTCCCAGGTCCCCCAAAAGGCGCAACAGCGCCAGAACATCCGCCTGAGAGGCGTCCCCCACCCCACAGGCGCCCTGCGCCGTCAACAGCATCAGGTACCGGTCCAGATCCCGCCTGTAGGCCTCCACCGTATGCTCCGCCAGCCCCCGCTCCAGCCTCACAAAATCCAGAAACCGGCGCTGCGCCTCCTGCAGTTCGGGCGCAATCCTCCCATTATTTCGCAATCCGCATACCCTCCAGCGCCAGCAACGCCGCCTTCCAGGCCTTCCCGTATGCAAACCCCGTCAACGCCCCACCCGCCCCCACCACCCGGTGGCAGGGCACCACCATGGGGAAGGGATTCTTCCCCAGCGCCGCCCCCACCGCCCGTGCCGCCCCCCGCCGGCCGACCGCCTCTGCAACCCATCCGTAACTCCGGGTCTGCCCATAGGGAATCTCTCGCGCCGCCCGCCAGACCGCCCGCTGAAAAGGCGTCGCCACCGGTAGCGGCAGACCCTCCCCCGGCGTGATCGAACTGCCGGAAAAATACCCCATCAACTCCCCTACCAGCGCCTCGCCCATCCCATCCGGCACCCGGCCCTCAGCCACGTACGGCCTCCCCCCATCCCGCGCCAGACGCCCCAACCGGATGCCTTCCAGCCTCCCCCCGGACCACCTCAGGTCCACCCGCCCCAACCCCGTCTGCAGCACCACCGTATGCCTCATCACACCCCCCTTGAAAAAGTCGGAGGCTGTTTTTTCAAAGCTTCCAGGATCTGCCCCGCCAGTTTCAGCCCGATCCCACCCACCGCCGCGACCTCCTCTATCCCGGCCTCCCGGATGCGCGCCACCGACCCGAAGTGGCGCAACAACGCCTTTCGCCGCGCCGGCCCCACCCCACCCACCGCATCCAGCTCCGACGTCAGCGTCCGCTTGCTGCGCAGCTTCCGGTGATAGGCCACCGCAAACCGGTGCGACTCGTCCCGAACCGCCTGCAGCAACCGGATGGACGACGACGTCTTCGGAATATTCTGTGCGTCCGAACACCCCGGCAGGAACACCTCCTCCAGGCGTTTGGCCAGCCCGACCACCGGCTGTTCTCTGATCCCCAATCCCCCCAGCGCCGCCACCGCACTGGAAAGCTGCCCCTTCCCCCCGTCGATCAGCAGCAGGTCGGGAAACGTCCGGCCCTCCTCCATCAACCGCTTGAACCGCCGGGTGACAGCCTGCTGCATCATCGCAAAATCGTTCGGCCCCTCAATCCCGGTGATCCTGAAGCGCCGGTACTCCGACTTCCGGGGACGACCATCCACAAAACAGACCAGCGACGCGGCCGGATCGGTCCCCTGAGTATTGGAAATATCCATCGCCTCAATCCGCCGGGGCGGGCGCTCCAGGTGCAGGTCCCGCTGCAGCGCCGCAACCGCCGCCGGCACCTGCGCCTTTCGGTTCTCCCGCTTCAGCCGCCGCTCGCACAAAAGCAGGGCAGCGTTGTTCTGCGCCATCTTCAACAGCCGCGCCCTGTCGCCCCGCCGGGGTACCCGGATCTCCACAAGCCCCTCCGACCGTTCCCGCAGCCAGTCCAGCACCGTCTCCCGGTCCTCAATATCGCAGGGCAGACAGATCTCCTCTGGCACAAACGACGCATTCAGATAAAACAACTGCACAAACCTCGAAACCACCTCCTCCACCGGCGCATCCAGCACCCCGCCCATAAAATAGTGCTGCCGGCCGATCAGCCGCCCCTCGCGCACCTCCATCACCACCCCGCACGCCTCGTCGTCCTCCCGGGCCAGGGCGACCGTATCCCAATCCGTCTGCTCCGTCGAAACCACCTTCTGGCGGCTCACCGTCTGCTCCAGCGCCTGCAGCCGGTCCCGGTAAACCGCCGCCGCCTCAAATTGCAGCGCCGCTGCCGCCTGCCGCATCCGGTCCTTCAACGCAGCCACCACCTGCGTGTGCCGTCCGGTCAGAAACAGCACCGCCTCATCCACGATCACCCGGTAGTCTTCCTCCGAAATCAGTCCCTCGCAGGGACCGTCGCACCGCTTGATCTCGTAATCCAGACAGACCCGCACATTGTCGCAGGGCAGGGCATAGTCGCAGCTTCGGATCCGGAACAACCGGTGCATCGTATCCACTGTCCGGCGCATCGCCTTCACATCCGTATAAGGCCCCAGGTAGCGCGACCCGTCCTTCATCACGTCCCGCGTGACGATAATCCGGGGAAACAGCTCGTTTGTAATCTTAATAAACGGATACTTCTTGTCGTCCTTCAGACTGATATTGTATCTCGGTTTGTGGGTCCTGATCAGGTTCGCCTCTAAAATCAGCGCCTCCAGCTCCGTATCGGCCACGATATATTCCACATCCCGAACGCTTCTCACAAGTGCCCGGAACTGCCGCCTCCCATCGTGCGCATGGGGACGGAAATAGGACTGTACCCGGCTCCGCAGGGACTTGGCCTTGCCAATATAGACGATCTGCCCGTCCGCATTCTTCATCAGGTACACCCCGGGCTCCCTGGGCAGGTGGTCCAGCGCCTCCTTAAGCTGCTCGCCGGCCTCCCGCGGGCCTGTCCGCGCCCGGTCTGCCAGTAGAGAATCCACCGTCCATTCCCCTTCTCACAGGTCCACAATCTCAACCGCCATCCTCGCCAGGTCCAGCACCCCCACCGTCGCCCGGCCGGTCACCCAGCCTCCGGCCTCTCCGGGATTGACCACCAGCGTCTTCCCGGGCCGAACGTCGATCTCGTGCGTATGCGCGTACACAATCACATCGTATGCCCCACTCGCGGCCAGCGCATCCACTTCGTCCGGTTCGTGCAGCATCAGCACCCGTTTCCCCTCGTATTCAAACCCATGGGGCGCCCGGTGAATCGGTCCGATGGGCTCAAACTGCGCCCGCAGCCCGAACCGCTCTCCATCGTTATTTCCGAACACCCCGATCATGGGCGCCTCCAGGGCCGCCATCCAGCGCGCGTTAAACGGCGCAATATAGTCCCCCCCGTGCAGGACCAGCCCCACCTGTCGGGCGTTGAACAGCGCCACCGCCTTCTCCACCGAATCCCTGTTGTCATGCGTATCGGCAATCAACCCCACCAGATGCGCTTTTCCCATGGCCGTCCTCCTTTGCCTAAACCTTTCCACGCGACAATTTTCAAAAACTTAATCGCCTTCCCCTGCTTTGTCAACCGAAACCCGTAGCATCCCGGGATCGTCAAACCATAGTCCCGAAATGGGTGCGCGCGATACAATCCGGCAACACCTCCCTTTCCCGGCAAAAAAGAGTATCCATAAAACGACAAAAAGCGTATCTTTATAAGTCTGCGGTTTGGTGCGGGGTTGAAGGGGCTTTCCCACGCGGTTCCGTCCAGTACTGGCACCCCTGGCCTGCCGACGCCTGGTGGGCAACCACAGGGGTTGCCCCTGCAAATGCTGCGGGGCGGAAGGGGCTTTTCCGCGCAGATCCCCCGGGCACTTTGCCTGCCAAAAGGCTATTTTCCAACCACAAAAAACCAGGAGACCCCTGTCTTGCTAAAAATCGGCCTCCCCTCCGGAAGCCTTCAGGAATCCACCCTCGACCTCTTTGCCAAAGCCGGCTACCGTATCCGGACAAGCGCCCGTTCGTATACCCCCTCCATCGACGACCCCGAACTGGAGGGACTCTTCCTGCGCGCGCAAGAAATCGCCCCCTACGTGGAACGGGGGGTGCTTGATGTGGGCCTCACCGGCATAGACTGGATTCTCGAAAACGACGCGGATATCGTTGAAATCTGCGAACTTCGATACAGCAAAACCACAACCCGGCCTGCCCACTGGGTCATTGCCGTACCGGAGGACTCTCCCGTTCAGTCCCTGCAGGACCTCCAGGACAGGCGCATCGCCACGGAACTGGTCAATACCACCCGAAAATACCTCCTGGAAAGGGGAGTGGAGGCCGAAGTCGAATACTCCTGGGGCTCCACCGAGGCCAAGGTCCGCGTCCCCGGCCTGGTAGACGCCATTGCCGAGCTTACAGAGACCGGCTCCTCCCTGCGTGCGAACAAACTTCGTATCGTGGAGACCATGTTCCGTACAACCACCCGGTTCATCGCCAACAGGCAGGCCTGGAACAACCCCTGGAAGCGGGAGAAAGCCCAGAACATCTCCACCCTCCTGATCGGCGCCTTCCAGGCCGAAGACAAAGTCGGCCTTAAAATGAACGTGCCCAGAAACAACCTGGATGCCGTCGTCCAGCACCTCCCCGCGCTCAACAACCCGACCATCTCCAACCTCCTCGACGGGGATTGGGTCGCAATCGAGGTCGTCGTGGACGAACAGGTCGTGCGCGACATCATCCCACGCCTCAAAAAAGCAGGCGCTGAGGGCATCATCGAATATCCCTTGAACAAGGTCATCTACTGAAGGCCCCGGCAAATGATCGAAACGATCTCCTATTCTTCGGACACCGAATCGACAAAACTCAACGCCATCCTCTCACGCAGCACCGACTTCACACCCGAGCTTGAGGCCGCCGTTCGGGAAATCGTCACCCATGTGCGGGACCGGGGCGACGAGGCCCTCCTGGAATACACCCGAAGGTTCGACCGGGCCGACCTCACCGTCGATGATCTCCGGGTGCCCGAAACCGACATCGAATCCGCCTGCCGCAGTGCCGACCCGGACCTGATCGAAGCCCTCCGGGCCGCAGCGGCCAACATCCGCCGCTTCCACGAAGCCCAGCAGCGGACCTCCTGGTTCATCGAAGACGGCGACGGCGTCGTCCTGGGCAAGCGCGTCCTCCCCATCGAACGCGCCGCCCTCCTGATTCCAGGCGCCAGCGCGCCCCTCTTCTCCACCCTCCTCATGGCCGTCATTCCCGCTCAGATCGCCGGTGTACCCAACCTCTGCATCGCCACCCCTCCGCGGCCCGATGCCTCCGTGCATCCCAACATCCTGGCCGCGGCCCACATTGTGGGGGTAAACGAAATCTACCGGGTCTTCGGCGCCCAGGCCGTCGCCGCCTTCGCCTTTGGCACAACAAGCCTGCCCCGCGTCGACAAACTCGTTGGCGCCGGACACCCTTCGGTCCAGATCGCCAAAAAAATGGTCTTTGGCAGTGTCGACATCGACATGGTCGCCGGCCCCAGCGAAATCGTGGTCCTGGCCGATGAAACCGCCGACCCCCGCCACGTGGCCGCCGACCTCCTCTCCCAGGCCGAACACGGCAGCGGCTTCGAGGCCGCCGTCTGCATCACCCCCTCGGCCCGCCTCGCAGAACGGGTCGCGGCCGAAATCCAGCGTCAGACCGCCAGCCTGACCCACCGGGAAACGATTCAAAAGGCCCTGGACAACTTTGGGGCGGTGGTCGTGGTCAAAGACCTTGCCGAGGGCATTGCCCTGGCCAACCGGATCGCTCCGGAACACATCGAACTCATCGTGGCCGACCCCTGGGCATGCCTCGACGCGGTCAAAAACGCCGGGGCGGTCTTCCTGGGGCCGGCCTCGCCCGAACCGGTCGGCGATTACTACGCCGGCACAAACCACATCTTGCCCACGGCCGGCGCGGCCCGGTTTGCCTCTTCTGTGGGCGTCGAAACCTTTCTCAAAACCGTCAGCATCGTATCCTACACCAGCCGCCGCCTTCGACAAACCGCCGGACACATCATCCGACTGGCCGAAGCCGAAGGCCTCGATGCCCATGCCAATGCCATCCGGGTGCGGCAACAGTAGGAACAGATGCCCAACCCCGCAATCGCGAGAACGCCCCCTTGAAAACGCCCCCTCTCCAGAGAATCAAGCCCGAAGTCCGCGCGGTCCCCGGCTACCACCTCAAAGCCTACGACTGTCCGGTAAAACTCAACCAGAACGAAAGTCCCTTCGACGTTCCCGATATACTCAAAGTAGAGATCCTCAAAACCGTGGGCGAGCGCCCCTGGTCTCGATACCCCCAACCCATGCCCACCGACCTGGTCGAGGCGCTTGCCCGGCACGTCGGCTGGGCCCCCGAAGGCCTGATTGTCTGCAACGGCGCCAACACCCTGGTCCAGCTCGTCCTCGCCGTCAGCACCAGCCCGGGCGTCCCGATCGTCATTCCATCCCCCAGCTTCTCTCTCTACGGTCTCTATGCCAGCATATTCAGCGGCCGGGTCGTGCCGGTGGACCTCATGCCCGACCACACCTTCAACCTCCCCGCTATCCACGAGGCAATCCATCGGGAACGGGCGCATACGGTGATCCTCTGCTCCCCAAACAACCCCACCGGCTGCATCGTATCCAATCCGGACCTGGAAGCCCTGTTGAAGCACACCGATGCTCTGGTCATCGTCGACGAAGCCTACGGAGAATTCAGCAACAGCACCGCCCTCGACCTCCTGCCCCGCCACCCCAACCTGATCGTGCTCAAAACCCTCTCCAAAGCCTTCGGCGCGGCCGGCATCCGCATCGGCTACCTCCTCGCCCACCCCAACCTGGTTCGGGAGATCATCAAAGGAAAAATTCCATTCGACATCAACGTATTCTCCCACGCAGCCGCATTGACCCTCATCAACCGTTCGGACCTTTTCCGGGAACGCCTGACCGCCATATGTGCCGAACGGAAGCGGGTCTTTGATGCACTTCGAAAAATCGACCGCGTACGTCCCTGTGCTTCACACGCCAACTTCATCCTTTTTGAGGTCGACAACGCCGATGCCGTCTTCAACGGCCTGATCGAACAGGGCGTCCTCGTCCGCAACCTCGCCGGCTATCCCGGGCTTTCAAAAGCCCTCCGGGTCAGCATCGGCACCCCGCAGGAAAACGAATGGTTCCTGAATGCCCTTCGAGAAGTCATCTAAAACATCACTCACCAACGGGAGTCCCACCAGACCATGCTCACCCCTCGCACCGCCCGCATCCAGCGCAAAACCTCCGAAACCGACATTGACCTCTCCCTGGTCCTGGACGGCTCCGGAACCTGCCAGACCGAAACCGGCATCGGCTTCTTCGACCATATGCTCACCGCCCTTGCCCGGCACAGCCTCTTCGACCTGAACGTCGCCTGCAGGGGCGACCTCGACATCGATGCCCACCACACCGTCGAAGACGTCGGCATCTGCCTGGGGCAGGCCCTCGCCCGGGCCCTTGGAGACCGGGCCGGCATCGCCCGGTTCGGATCGAGCTGCGTCCCCATGGACGAGGCCCTCGCCCGTGCGGTTGTGGACCTCTCCGGCCGCCCGTACCTCGTGTACAACGCCGCCTTCTCAGAGGAGATGATCGGCGCCTTCCCAACCGCCCTGAGCCCCGAGTTCTTTCGGTCGGTCGCCGACCATGCGCGCATCACCCTCCACATCGACCTCCTCCGGGGAGAAAACGCCCACCACGGCGTGGAAGCCATCTTCAAAGCCGTCGCCCGCGCCCTCCGCCAGGCCACCGAACACGACCCCCGGGTCACGGGCGTACCCTCCACCAAAGGCGTGCTTTAGGGCCCTGCGTGAAAATCCTCCATACCATATACGACGACGTGGACAACCCCTGGTGCGGAGGCGGAGGCGCCGTGCGGGCGCTCGAAATCAACCGCCGCATGGCCCGGCGGCACCAGATCACCCTGCTCACGGGCAACTACCCTGGCGCCAGCCCCCGGGAGACCCGCGAGGGTGTTCACATCCACCGCATCGGAACAAACCGCAGCTACGCCCTCAGCCGGCTCAGCTACAGCCTGTTGCTCCCCCGCTACCTGCGTCGATCGACCTTCGACCTCTGGGTCTACGACTTCTCCGCCTTTGCCCCCGTCCACGCGCCCCCACCCCTTCGGGCGCGCGCGGTCCTGGTCCTCCACCACCTGATGGGCGGACACGCCCTCAGAAAATATTTCGGCGTGGGCCTGCTGGCCTGGGCCGTCGAAACGGTCAACACCCGGCTCTACCCCCGGATCATCGCCGTCTCCCCCGGCACCGCATCCCGGGTCAAAAGCCGCGCGGGTGCCAATGTCGACATCACAATCATCTACAACGGCGTGGACGCCTCCTGCTTTACCCCGGACGTCGCCGAAGCGGACTACATCCTCTACTTTGGCCGCTTCGACACCTATAACAAGGGAATCGACCTCCTGTTGAAGGCATTCGCCCGAATCGGAGGGGACCACCCCGGGGTTCGCCTCATCCTGGCAGGCCGGGGTACGCAGCAGCGGCAGCGGGAACTGGAATCCCTCTGCGCCGCCCTCAACATAAGGGACCGCGTCGAAGTAACAGGCCCCGTCTCCGAAGCTCGAAAACGCGAACTCTTCGGGAACGCCCTCTTCACCTGTCTGCCTTCCCGCTACGAAGGCTGGGGCATCACGGCCATCGAAGCCGGCGCCGCGGGCAAAGCCGTCATCGGCACCGACATTCCCGGCCTGTCCGATGCGATCCGCAAAGACGAAACCGGCCTCCTGGTGCCCCCCGAAAACCCGGACGCCCTGGCCGGTGCGATGCAGCACCTCCTGCGCGATCCGGAGACGCGCCGCCGCTTCGGACGGGCCGGACGCGAATGGGCGGGGCGTTTCACCTGGGACCGGGTCGCCCTGCAACAGGAACGGGCCTACGAACAGGCCATACGTAAAATATCCAAAAAACGGAGACGGGACTGATGGGAACAAAACGGATTCTGGTAACCGGAGGCGCGGGCTTTGTAGGCTCTTTCCTGGTGGATAAACTCGTGGAAGAGGGGCATACAGTTCGTATATTCGACCTGCTCGATCCCCAGGTCCACCCCGATGGTCCTCCCCCCTACCTGAACCGGGAGGCGGAGTTTATCCGGGGCGACATCCGGGATTGCGACGCACTTGAAAAAGCGCTCCGGGACGTGGAGGTCGTCTTCCACCAAGCGGCCGTTGTCGGCGTGGGGCAGTCCCAGTACCAGATCAAACGCTACGTGGAAAGCAACATCGGCGGCACGGCCAACCTGCTGGATCGTGTCGTCAACGGGAAAACGCGCGTCGAAAAGCTCATCATCGCCGCATCGATGAGCAGCTACGGGGAGGGGAAATACGGTTGTACAGCCTGCGGAGACGCCAGACCGGACCTGCGTTCCGAATCGCAGATGGCCGGTGAAGACTGGGAGGTCCGCTGTCCCTCCTGCGGGCGCGCCCTTCACCCCAAACCCACCGACGAATCAACCCCTCAGACGTCCAATTCAATCTATGGAATCACCAAAAAGACGCAGGAAGAGATGGTCCTCAACGTCGGCCGCACCTACCACCTGCCGACCGTGGCCCTGCGGTATTTCAACATCTTCGGACCCCGTCAGAGCCTGTCCAATCCCTATACCGGCGTGGCCGCCATCTTTATGAGCCGAATCAAGAACGACCATCCGCCGGTCGTCTACGAAGACGGCAAACAGACACGCGACTTCATCTCCGTACACGACATCGTCCAGGCCAACCTCCTGGCCATGCAGCGGCCCGAAGCGGACTACCACGTGTTTAATGTGGGCCGCGGAGAACCCGTCTCCATCCAGCAGGTGGCAAAAACATTGGCCCGGCTCTACGAAAGCGACCTGCAGCCCCACATCACCCGGCAGTTCCGCAAAGGGGATATCCGGCACTGCTATGCGGATATTGGCCTCATCCGGGACAGGCTGGGGTTCTCCCCCCGGATCAGCTTCGAACAGGGCATGCGCGAACTGGTCGCATGGGCCGAAAGCGCCGAAGCGCACGACCACTTCGACCGTGCGGCCCGGGAACTGCGCCAGCGGAGCCTCATATAAAAAAGCTGGAGGTACCCTGTGAAACAAAAAATCCGAAAGCGCCGAAGAAAATCCGACACGCGTCCCGATGCGCGTACAGAACGCACGGGAACACTTCTGGACCGTGGCGCAGCTTATTTCGCATCTCCGTGGGCGCCCGTCTGCTTCTTCGCGGTCCTCAGCATCGTCTACTTCGCCGGGTTCGTCTTCACCGACAACCAGATCCTGGGCCTCGACCCGGGCACAGCCTTCCACAAGGGGCAGGAGCCCTTCCTCCAGAAAGTCGCAGAAGTAACACCACCCAACTGGAGGCGCTATATGGGCGGCAACCCCGAAACCGGCAGTCTGCGACACAACTACTACTTTCCGCTGCATACAATCTACCTCTTCACCAAACAGCACACCTACTTCGGCTGGCGCTATGTCATCGCCATGTTCTGCGCCGGCTATTTCACCTACCTGTGCCTGCGCGGATTCGGCCTGCGCCCGCTCGCCGCACTCCTCTCAGGCATCGCCTTCTCATCGGCGCCCACCTTTCTCAGTTTCTCCTACGCCGGGCACTTTGCCAAAATGTCGGTCATCGCCTTCTTTCCCCTCATGGTCTGGAGCCTCTACCGGGGCATGGAAACCCGGCGCATCATCTACTTTCTCCTCCTGGGCGGAAGCATCGGCATGTCCGTGTACAGCCCCCAGATTCAGGTGGTCTACTTCTCCCTGCTGGGCCTTGGCCTCATCTTCGCCGTCAAGCTCATCGTCATCCACCTCCGGGAGCGCAACCTCGTCAAATCGCTCCACCGCAGCCTGCTGGCCGCCGGAGCAATCTGTCTGGGCCTGGCCATCGGCGCCGAAGGCATCTTCCCCCAGTGGTATAACAGCAGCACCCAGACCAAACGCGGTGCCTCCCGGGGCGCGGAAAGCGAAGCGGACAGCCGCCTGGCCTTTGCCACCTCCTGGTCCCTGCACCCGGAGGAAATCGCCTCTCTCATCGTCCCGGAATTCGTCCACTTCGACCTCCAGCAGCGGAACTACTGGGGCCGGAATGCGTTCAAAGCCAACGCGGAATACTTCGGCATCGTCGTCCTCTTCTTCGCCGCCTTCGCCCTGAGTCGCATCCGGAAAGACCCCCTGGTACCCCTCTTGCTCATCCCCTTCCTCTTTGCAGTCGCCTACAGCCTGGGCCCGCACACACCCCTGCACCGGTTCTTCTACGACCACGTCCCCGGCATACGCGCCCTTCGCGTTCCCGGCATGATCGCCTTTCTCTTCGCCTTTCCGGCCTGCGCACTGGCCGGCCTGGGTCTGGAACGGGTGCTCTCTGCGGAAACCCCCGCGTCCCGACTCTGCCGCCGCCTCACAATTGGCGCCGCTGTTGCGGTGGTCTGCCTGTTTGCGCTGGCCCTGGCCACAAAACCCCTGCTCAACCTCTGGAACAGCCTCTTCTGGCCGGACATCCCCCCCGGGAAAGCGCAAATCGCACAGACCAACCTGCCCAACCTCAGCCGGGGCGCCCTGATTGGCGCCCTGATCGTTGCGGTCTTATGCTTCCTGACCAGAAAACGGCTGCAAGGCGCCCTCTCTCCCGCCACATTTACCCTCCTGCTCATCCCCGTGATCCTCTTCGATACCTGGCGCATCAACAAACAGCATCTCAGATACGCAGACCCGGACCACTACCCCCCAAGGGAGCAGATCAACGCCGGCGTCGTACGCTTTCTCAAACAGGACGAAAGCCTCTACCGCGTGCTCCCCCTCCCCGACTTCCGCCAGGTCATCCTGCAAGGCATCGACATCGTTACGGGATTCTACGATTTTACCATCCGGCGTTACGACCGCATCACACAGCTCGACTGCCTGCAACACTTCCCCATCCTCAACCTTCTGAACACCAGATATATCGTATCCACAAACCCCCTCTCCATACAGGGCCTGGGCTTACAGGCGGTGGGCCGCATCGAACGGCTCTACATCTACAAAAACCCCAACGCCTTGCCCTGGTTCTACCTTGCCCCCGGCTACATCGTTGAAACGGATAAAAACCGTATCCTGGAGCGCCTGAAAGACCCCGAATTCGATCCCGCCGAAACCGCCATCCTCGAAACCGAACCGGTCGGCTTTACACCCGGCGGAGACAAAACCGGAGACCGGATCGAACAGCTTACCTACAACGAGCGCCAGGGAATAATCGAACTCCGGGTGCAATCCGGCGGCTCCCGCCTGCTCGTCGTCTCCGAGAACCACCACCCCTTCTGGCACGCCTACGTCGACGGGGATGAGCGACCGCTGCTGCGGGCCAACTACGTCTGGAAAGCCGTTCTGGTGCCCCCCGGCGAGCACCGGGTCGAATTCCGCTACCACGACCCCATCACCGCAGCCTGCCGATGGGTGACCCTCTCGGCGACCGGCCTCTTCCTGGTCGGAATTGCCGTCTGGTTCTGCCGGGGCCGAACCCGCAACAAACAGACCCCCGCTGCCTGAGAGCCGGTCCCCCACCCGTCCCGCCTCCCCCACCTCCGCTGCGGGGCGGATGAGGCTTTTCCGCGCGTTTCCCACTCACCCGTCCCGCCTCCTCCACCTCCGCTGCGGGGGGAAGGGGCTTTTCCGCGCAGTTCCCCCAAGCACTTAGCCCAAAAACGCTCCAAACGTCCGCTGGGCACAACCGCCTGCTACCACCACAAGGGCAGTTCGCGGAAAAGCAGCCCCC